>NZ_JBNFVX010000030.1:0-6285 GCF_049943275.1 Marinobacter sp. VGCF2001 | reverse complement strand
CCCAAGCCCCCCCGTGAATGTAAAGCACGCGCCGACGCGGGTTGGCGCCGGGGGCCAATACCCATTCACCTCTCGGATGATCCTGGTGGCGGATGTCCGATTCAATTTCGACGTTTTCGCCCAAGCCATCAAGATGGTTGCGCAGGGCCATCAACCGAGCCTTGCCCTTGAGGCCACGGGAGGCGCGCCCCATGTCTTTGATGCGCTCGATCACCTCGTCATGAGCGGGGTTGGGGACGACTTCTTTGATAATCCAGTCCCTGCCATCGTACCCGGAAAGGTCTTTGACACGGAAGATCAGCAGCGTAACCAGAACGATCAGGGTAACGACGGCAAGCAGAATCCAGAGCATATACAATCCTTGGGCTACGAGACACAGAGCGTGGTCAAGACTATAGTTTATTCAGTATTCAGCATATAGGAGTCCGCCGTTTTGCAAATAGCCTATCGGGCCCGGGATATCACCGAAGCCCACATTATTGCCGGTCTTCTCAAAGCCCATGGTATAGACGCGCACGTTGGCGGACATTACCTGCAAGGGGCAATGGGTGAAATCGGCACGGCGGGTTTCACCAATGTGCATGTTGATGACGAAGATTGGGTTCGTTCGCGTGCGCTGGTGGAAGACTATGAAGCGAACCGGCTGGAGCCCTCCTGAGCTATCGGGCGCTAAGCGGATAGCGTTCCAGAACCGTGTAGACAGAGCCTTGTGGCCCCGGGGTGCTTTCAAATAGCACGAACTCCCGAACCATCCAGCGGCCGAAACGAGTGTTTTGATATTCACCGATCAACCCGGACACTGGTCCGGGGTTGTTCCGAAAGCGGCTGATTGTGATATGTGGCTTGAAAGACGGGTTCTTCAGCGTGAATCCGCGGGCGTTCAGCTGTCCGGCGAGTTTTTGTTGGAATCTTGTCAGCTCAGTTTCCGGGCAAACGCCCGCCCAGAGAGTCTTCGGATTGTCTGCGTGACCAAAGCAGCCCAGACCTGAAGCCTCAAGCTCGAACGACGAATGAATAACTGAACGGGCGCTGTTCCTTACCCGCTCTGTATGCTCTTCCTGTATCTCGCCAAGAAAGGCCAGAGTGAGGTGAAGTTGCGCATCGGTTTGCCAGCGAGCACCGGCAATCGGGGTTTTCACCTGCAAGAGTTTGGCTGTGATGTTGCCGGGTATTTCCAGCCCGAAAAATAGTCGCACCAAAGAAGGCTCCCGAATGGTTGGTGAAAACTCAGAGTAATGATACCTCATCATGGCTTGCCTCCTGCGTAGTTGTTATAATATAACGTTTTTGAGGCCTGGATTATGTCCACCAACACCCGCCCGATTCCCACCAATCTGATTCTCGGCTTTCTCGGTGTGGGCAAAACCACCGCGATACTGGATCTGCTCCGCCAGAAACCGGAGGGCGAAACCTGGGCGGTTCTGGTGAACGAGTTCGGTGAGGTGGGTATCGACGGTGCCATTCTGGAGACTGAGGGTGCGGTGGTGCGCGAAGTGCCCGGCGGTTGTATGTGCTGCGTTGCGGGCCTGCCCATGCAAATAGGCCTGAATCAGTTGATCGCTCGAGCCAGGCCCGACCGTTTGCTGATTGAGCCTACGGGCCTGGGCCATCCGTCCCAGATTCTGGATATCCTCACCGGAGAACATTACCGGGAGGTTTTGGCGTTGGGGCCGGTTACCACGCTCGTAGACCCCCGCAAACTCGAGAACCCGAAGGTGCTCGAGAATGTGCAGTTTCGGGACCAGATCGAGGCAGCGGACATCCTGGTGGCCAACAAGACCGACCTTTGCAGTGCGGCGCAACTTGCGGCGTTCGATGCCTGGGTTGCCCGCCTTCCTGAAGCTCGGCGTGCGGTGTACAAAACCCGCCAGGGCCAACTTCAGCCCGAGTGGTTGCATGGCGAGTGGGGGAGCCATTCCGTCTCGAACCCGGAAGCCCATCGGCAGCGGGCGGCACTGGAGCTTCGCCCCCAGCCACCGTCTCTGGAGGATCAGCCCTGGCAGCGCATGAGCAATCATGGCTCGGGGCATTACAGCGTTGGCTGGCGCGTACATCCGGAACTGCAGTTTTCCGAGGCCGCTCTGCTGGCCCTGGCGATGGATGAGCGCCTGGTGCGGTTCAAGGCGGTAGTTCACACGATCGATGGCTGGCGGGTGGTGAACCAGGTGGAGGGCGCATTAACGGTTCAGCCCTGTGAGCCGGGTGAGCAATCCAGAATTGAACTGATCAGTGCCGAACCGTTGGTGGAGGCTAGCCTGGATCAGCAAATGAAGCGGGCTGCCGGGTTGGAAGACTGAAAACAGTGATGACCTCTCCGTACCCGCTTGAGGGCTGATGAGCTGATGATTCAAAGCGCAGAAATGTTGGGTAGCACCAATGCAGTCTGCCCGGTGTGCGAAACCGGGCCGCTGACACCGTTTCGTGGGGTAGGGACGCAGCGCTATCTTCGCTGTGGCCTGTGCGAGGCGACCGTGATGGCGCCCGAGTGCCGTCTTTCGGAATCCGGGGAACGCGCCGTTTATGAACTGCACAACAACGAGGCAGGCGACCCCGGTTATCGCCGCTTTCTTTCAAAGCTGGCGGCTCCTCTGTTAGCGCAGATTCAGGCGGGTGCTGAGGGTCTCGATTTCGGGTGCGGCCCGGGCCCGGCGCTGGCGGGTATGCTGGAAGAGGCGGGCATGAGCATGGCGCTTTACGATCCGTTTTTTTATCCGGAAGATGCCGCGCTCAACCGTCAATACGATTTCATTACCTGTACCGAAGTTGTGGAGCACCTCTATCGGCCGGCCGAGGTGTTCCGAACGCTGGATCGTTTGCTGCGCCCCGGTGGTTGGCTGGGCATCATGACCTGTTTCCAGACCGACGATGCCCGTTTTGATAACTGGCATTACCGGCGTGATCCCAGCCATGTAGTGTTTTATCGGGAACAGACGTTTCGCTGGCTGGCTGATCGGCTGGGGTGGCAGCTGCATATTCCGGTGAAAGATGTCGTGCTTGCCCGCAAGCCGGCCTAGGCTTGCCTTTGAAGCAGATATTCGGAGAACAGCGTCAGTAAACGGCTGGCATCAGGAGCTGGCTGCACACCTCTGGCGAGCGCTTCTGCATCCAGACCCTCGGCAACAAGCTCCGGAGACTGTACGTCCAGGTAAGCCCTCATAATCTGATCGCTAAACTCCGGATGAAATTGCACGCCCCAGGCGTGTTCGCCAACTCGGAAGGCCTGATGCGGTTCGAAGCTGGAGTCGGCAAGAAGCACAGCCCCGGCGGGCAGCTCGAGCGCCGATTGCTTGTGGGTCAGATGGGCGGGAAATTCCGCCGGTAGCTGGCCGAATAAAGGATCTGACTGTGCTGCGTCGAGCAGGCGGACAGTGTGTGTGCCGGTCTCGCGCCCCTGAGGGTGATAGTCCGCCTTGCCTCCCAAAGCGTGCGCCAGCAACTGGTGACCATAACAAACTCCGAGAAGCGGCACACCTGCTTCGACCGCCTGCTTGATCCAGCGTGCGGTGTCTTCGCTCCACAGGGCTCGGTCACTGACCATCGCAGGCGAGCCGGTTATCACGATGCCGGCCCATTCTGATGGCGCCGAAGCGGGTGGGGCCTGCACCACATCCAGTACAGTTAAATCCAGATCGTCGGCCAGAGCTCGAAGGAACCAGGCGTCGAAATCACCGAATTGCTCACGGATTGCCGGGTAGGTCGATCCGGTTTTCAGAATAATGACTTTCGGCTTTTCCACGCCTGCTACCTCCGCGCTCAGGTTCTTCACCGGCAAGTTTCAATTATTCCTGTGGCAGCTCAGCGTTGTGGAACACGTTCTGTACGTCGTCCAGCTCGTTCAGCATATCGAGGAATTTCTCGAACATCGGAATGTCGTCACCTTCAACAACGGTACTGGTCTTGGGCAGGAACTGAATCTCGTCAACGTCGAACTCGATGCCGTCGAACGCGGCTTCCAGAGCCTGTTTGGCTTTGGCGTATTCGGTATTCGGAGTGAACACCGTGATCTTGCCATCTTCGCTTTCAATATCGGTTACATCGACATCGGCTTCCATCAGGGCCTCGAGCACGGCCTCTTCATCTTCACCTGAGAAGACAAAGATGGCGCAGTGATCAAACATATGGGCAACGGCGCCCGGAGTACCGATCTTGCACTTGGTTTTGGTGAAGGCCAGACGAACGTCACCAAAGGTACGGTTCGGGTTGTCGGTCAGGCAGTCGACAATCACCATGCAGTTGCCCGGCCCATAGCCCTCATAGCGCGCCGGAGCGTAGTCCTCACCGGCGCCACCCTTGGCTTTATCAATGGCTTTATCGATGACGTGAGTGGGGACCTGGTCTTTCTTGGCCCGCTCGATCAGGCCACGCAGGGAAAGGTTCGCTTGCGGATCAACACCGCCGGATTTGGCGGCCATGTAGATCTCACGACCGTACTTGCTATAAACCTTGGTCTTGGCGGCGGCCGTTTTGGCCATGGATTCTTTGCGGTTTTGGTAGGCTCTGCCCATATTCGCTGCCTCTGGGGGTCGGGGAAAAGGCGGATTTTACTGAACCTGAGAGGTTTGCAACAGGCCTGATTTCTCAGGTTGGGCTGATGGGTGGTTCCGCGTCCCTGCGGAACCGGGGTATTACACGTATTCGACCGGCTGGCGATAGTTTTCTTCAGACACCAGGTCGATGCCACAGTCCATGTCGCTGACCCAGTTCAGGAACCGGTCAACCATCACCGGTCCTTCAAAGCGCTTGCCATGCTGGGGCACGATCATCGCGACATCCATGCCGCGCACCATCTTTGCCCACAAGCGACACACTTTCTTGGAGGCGATATACCGGCGGTGGAATCCGATCATGTTCGGAATATGCCGGTCAAAGTCTTTTACCGGTTCATGGTCGTCTTCGCCGCCCATGGATGCGCCAAGGTCGCCTGAGAACAGAATTTTCGAAACCGGATCATAAAACTGCAAGTTACCCACCGAGTGCATGAAATGTGCGGGCAGACATTGCAGGTAAGATTCGCCAAACCGAACGTTGGCGCCCGTATCGGGGATGCTGATGATACGATCGTAAACGCTGCCGCTGAGCTGGTTGGTCACGTAGCTGGATACCAGGTGGGGCAGGAAGCGCGCCCACAGCTTAGAGGTAACGATTTTGGCCCGGGTGTGAACAATCCAGCGATCGATGGCGCCGATAATGTCCGGGTCCTGGTGGGATGCGAAAACATAATCCATGTCCCGGATGTTCATGTATTTCGACGCGGCCACAGACAGCGGAGTGTAAGTGAGGTCTCCGCCCGGATCGATCAGGGCTTCGTGTTTACCATCAACAACCAGAAACTGGTTGGACTGCACGCCCTCGCCAGTTACCAGAGAATCGAACATCAGGCACTTGTGGTGTCCATTGTCGAAAAGAACAATCGGTTCTGCCGCCATTTCGGTCTCCCGCAGAGCAGTATGTGTTCAGCCACAGGCTATTCTGATGGCCGGATATTGCAAACTGCGCGGGAGAATACCGAGTTGGTGAATGGCAGGCGTTGCGTCAGGTCAATTATCTGATATTAATCAAGTAACTGATTGTTGCCGTAGAGGACGTCTGGGCTCAGGCCATGGATGGCAAGCGGCGAATGCCGCGGCGCAGTCCCCGTTCCAAAGCCACGCGAAGAGCTTTACCGGTAAACGGCACAATCTCCTCAAACTGGATGGTGTACTGAATTCGGGTTTTTCCGTTGCCGGCATCGGAAAACAGAATCCGGCCGAGGTGATTGCGCAGGGGGCTCCGGCTGCTGATGGTGTACTCGATCAACGAATCCGGCTCGAAACCAAGAACCGTTTCCTGAAGAGACAGGGGGCCAATGCCGATTTTCCGGACCGAGCCAATGCCATTGGGATCAGCCTGGTCGCTGTCCTTGATTCGCTTGACCGGTGCGCCCACCAGTTTGCCGAAGCGATGATGGTCGGCAAATACCGCAAAGGCCTTGCGCGGGGAAACGTCGAAAGTCTCGTCAATCTGAATAGTGTGCAGTGCCATGGTGTTGCTCTTGTTGTTAGCAGATCCTCAAGGTTAACGGTTCGACGGTCTAGGCAAAAGGCGCGAAACTCAGTTTTCACAGCTGAGAACTGGTTAAAAGAGGCCATAGGTTTGCCGGTTGGTATTCCGGGGCCCGGTGGTTATAATCTCAGCAGCTCAGGACGAGCTTGTTAATCATCATCTTCAGGGACCGAAGTCATGCCCCAGGCAAGCGGATTGCAGTTCACCGCCCGTGTAGGCGAATTCCCCTCCGATCATTTTGTC
>NZ_JBNFVX010000002.1:0-472406 GCF_049943275.1 Marinobacter sp. VGCF2001 | reverse complement strand
GCATCCGGCACCAGCGGATGCTCCTGCCCCTCCCGTCATTACCCTTGAAGAAACCGTCCGCTGGCGTCATTGTGAAACGCTGAACACCGTTGTTTCTTCACAGGTACGGGAACCCCATGTCCAGAACACCCGATTACTCCCTGCTCGAACTGGCCTCCGTGCGCGAGGGCGACTCCGTGGCGACCACACTGGCTAACAGCGTGCGCTACGCCCAGCATGCGGAGTCTCTCGGCTTCAAACGTTTCTGGCTGGCCGAGCACCACAACATGGAAGGGATTTCCAGTTCCGCCACCTCGGTACTGGTGGGGCACATCGCTGGCAACACCAAGAGCATCCGGGTTGGCTCCGGCGGTGTCATGCTGCCGAATCATCCACCGCTGGTGATTGCCGAGCAGTTCGGTACCCTGGAATGTCTCTATCCGGGCCGAATCGACCTGGGCCTTGGCCGGGCGCCGGGCACCGATCCGGTCACCGCGCGGGCACTGCGCCGGGATGGCTTGGGGGCCGAGCAATTCCCGGAAGATGTCGCTCGCCTGCAGACCTTACTGGGGCCATTGCAACCGGGCCAGCCGGTGAAAGCCATTCCCGGCGCCGGCACCAATGTCCCCATCTGGCTGCTGGGCTCCAGCCTGTACAGTGCCCAACTGGCGGCGATGCGCGGCCTCCCTTATGCCTTCGCCGGCCACTTCGCACCGCGTCTTTATCGGGAAGCCCTGAAGGTCTATCGCGAGAACTTCCAGCCCTCAGAGCAGTTGCACCAGCCCTATGCCATGTTGGCCATTCCCGCTATCCCGGCAGGCTCCAAGGACGAAGCCCGGCATCTGGCCACCACCAGCTACCAGCGCATTCTGGCCCTGTTCCGCGGGCAGCCCCTGTGGATGCGACCGCCGGTCGACTCCATGGACGGGCTATGGAATCTGGCCGAGGAGGCCGGGGTGCGGGATTTCCTGAAACTGCAGATCATGGGCAACAGCGAAGACCTGCGCCAGCAACTCGACGACCTGCTGGCCAACATCCAGGTAGACGAACTGATGTTTACCATTGATATTCACGACCCGGAGAAGCGCCGGCAGGCCCTGGACATCCTGGCCGAAACCCGTTTCCGGCGAACCGACTCCGACGCAACCATCAACTAGGCAGAACCTGATCATGGCTCAACCGGCATTCTACGTTTTTCTCTCCCACGGCCTGGAAAGTGGCCCCGGCAGTACCAAGATCCAGGCGCTGAAGAGAGTGGCTGAAACGTTTCCGGGCGTTTATGCCGAGGCGGTAGATCACCGCAGCACCAAAGATCCTGCCGAGCGCCTGAAGCAAATGCGCCAAACCATGGAATCTGTCGGTGCCAGGCCCGAACTGACCATCCTGGCAGGCTCCAGCATGGGTGGCTGGGTCTGCGCCCGAACCAGCGAACAGACTCCGGTCAGGGGCTGTTTTATGCTGGCACCGGCACTGGCGCTACCGGATTATCCAGAGTCCAACCCGGTGATCGGCGCCCGCCACGCTCGCATCATCCACGGCTGGAACGACGATGTGGTACCGGTAATGCCGGTTCTGGAACTGGCCCGGAGACAGCAGATTGAGGCCCTGGTTCTAGCCGACGGACACCGGCTGGAAAACAGTGTCCAGCGGGTCGCAGAAGAGTTCCGAAGGTTCCTGTCCCTGTGCGTTGAAAACCCGAATCCATCCTGAATTCATGCACTTGCAATTTGGCTTAATCGGCTAATTGCGTGCGGGTTATTTCCCGTGTTTCCTTGCGAAAACCGCTTTGTTTTGCCAGTCTTTAATAACGTAACAATGGATTAACGTAAAAAAAGAGCGGAGACAACCCGATGAGCAGCACAAGTAAATTCAGGAAACTGGCCGGTATTTCGGCGCTGGCATTTGCCGGCCTGACTGCGGCAAATGCCGTGAATGCCGCCAACTGGCGCTACGCCCATGAAGAATACGAAGGCGACGTTCAGGACGTATTCGCATACAAGTTCAAGGAATACATCGAAGAGAACTCGGACCACACTCTGCAGATCTATCGCTTCGGTGAACTGGGCGAATCCGACGACATCATGGAACAGACCCAGGCCGGCATCCTGAACTTTGTGAACCAGTCTCCGGGTTTCACCGGCTCTCTGATTCCGGAAGCGCAGATTTTCTTCATTCCCTACCTCATGCCCACCGACATGGAGACCGTGATCGAGTTCTTCCGTGAGAGTGAAGCGATCAACGAGGACTTCCCGGAGCTTTACTCCGAAAAGGGCCTGGAACTGCTGAAGATGTATCCCGAGGGGGAAATGGTGGTGACCGTGGACGAGCCTGTCACATCACCCGAAGAGTTCAGCAACAAGAAAATCCGGGTAATGACCAACCCGCTGCTGTCCGAGACCTATTCAGCTTTCGGTGCAACGCCCACGCCATTGCCCTGGGGTGAGGTGTACGGCGCCCTGCAGACCAACATGATCCAGGGCCAGGAAAACCCGATCTTCTGGATCGAGTCCGGCGGCCTGTACGAAGTCTCTCCGAACCTGGTGTTCACCGGCCATGGCTGGTTCACCACCGCGATGATGGCCAACCAGAACTTCTATAATGGCCTGTCCGACGAAGACAAGCAGCTGGTGCAGGACGCCGCCGACTTTGCCTTTGAGGAAATCATCGTTCACATCGATGGCCTGGCTGACGAGGCGCTGTCAAAAATCCAGTCCAACAGCGACGAGGTCACCGTCACCCGTCTGAACGACGAACAGATCGAAGCCTTCAAGGCCCGCGCCCCGCAGGTTGAGGAAAAGTTCATCGAAATGACCGGTGAGCGCGGCAAGGAGCTGCTGGAACAGTTCCAGGAAGACCTGAAAGAAGTTCAGCAAGACTGAACGGCACCAAACGGTTGTTGCCGCCTGGCGGCAGCAACCGGTCTTAACCCCGCCCCGCCGGGGATTCTTCCCGCCGGGAGCGACATGTTCTGGAGCAGAATCCATGTCCGAGAATTCCCCGGAGATCGAAGACGATACCGGCCACTATGAATCCGGCCTGCCCGGCTTCCTTGGCACCATTGATGTCTGGATCTCGAAAATCGAAGCCGTGATGCTTGCTGCCGGCGTGATCCTGATGGCCGTGAATACCTGTGCCAATGTCATTGCCCGCTTTGTCTTCAGTGAAGGCCTCTTTTTTTCCGGTGAAATCAACCGAATCCTGATCATCCTGATCACCTTTGCCGGCATTGGCTATGCTGCCCGGCACGGCCGCCACATCCGTATGTCGGCCCTGTACGATGCCTTCCCCACCAAGGGCCGGAAAGTACTGATGATTGTCATCGCCCTGTTCACCTCGGTGGTGATGTTCTTTCTCTGTTACCACTCGTACGAGTACATCCAGACGCTTTACAGCCGCGGCCGCATTCTGCCGGCGCTAGGTTTTGAAATCTGGTGGATCTACATCTGGGCACCCGTGGGCTTTGCCATTACCGGTATCCAGTACCTGCTGACCGCCATCAAAAACTTCACCACCAAAGACGTGTACCTGTCGACGGGCGTGGTGGACGGCTATGCCGATACCGAAACCGAAGTCTGATGCACAGCTCGAACCCATAGGTTAAGGAAAGACACACCATGGCAACTATTATGATGATCGTCATGATCGGGCTGCTGCTTCTGGGCTTCCCGATGATGATTCCGCTGACCACCGCGGCGGTGATCGGCTTTGTAATGATGTTCGACGGCTTCGGCCAGATGGGCACATTCATCCAGCAGATGATGGGTGGCATCCGGCCGGCGTCGTTGATCGCAGTCCCCATGTTCATTCTGGCCGCCGATATTATGACCCGGGGCCAGTCCGCCGACCGTCTGATCAACATGGTCATGTCCTTTATCGGCCACATCAAGGGTGGCCTGGCCATCAGCACCGCCACCTCCTGCACCCTGTTCGGGGCGGTCTCCGGTTCTACCCAGGCCACCGTGGTTGCCGTGGGCTCACCACTGCGCCCGAAAATGCTCAAGGCGGGATATTCAGACCCGTTCACCCTGGCGCTGATCATCAACGCCAGCGACATTGCCTTCCTGATTCCCCCCAGTATCGGCATGATCATCTACGGGGTCATCTCGGAAACGTCGATTGCAGAATTGTTTATTGCCGGTATTGGCCCGGGCATTCTCATCCTGTTCATGTTTTCGATTTACTGCCTGATCTACGCCTACCGGAACAATGTGCCCACGGAAGAAAGGGCAACCTGGAAAGAACGGGCCATATCGGTTCGCGATGCCTCCTGGCCACTGATGTTCCCGGTGATCATCGTGGGCGGCATCTACGGCGGCATATTCAGCCCGACCGAGGCGGCTGCAGTCTGCGTGCTTTACGCCTTCCTGCTGGAGTTTGTGGTTTTCCGCTCTCTCAAGCTCAACGACATCTACAAGATTGCCAAGTCCACCGGCCTGATAACCGCCGTGGTCTTCATTCTGGTGGCTGTCGGAAACGGCTTCTCCTGGATCATTTCCTTCGCCCAGATCCCCCAGGCCATCCTGGAAGCGGTGGGTGTAAACGAAGCCGGGCCCATTGGCGTGCTGATCGCCATTTGTGTGGCGTTCTTCATCGCCTGTATGTTCGTAGACCCGATTGTGGTGATTCTGGTGCTCACGCCAATCTTTGCGCCGGCCATTCAGGCCACAGGCCTGGACCCGGTACTGGTGGGCGTACTGATCACTCTGCAAGTAGCCATCGGCTCTGCAACGCCGCCGTTTGGTTGTGACATTTTCACTGCCATTGCGATTTTCAAACGCCCCTATATGGAAGTGATCCGTGGCACGCCGCCGTTCATTTTCATGCTGGTCGCCGCGGCCGGCCTGATTATCGCGTTTCCGGATATTGCCCTGTTCCTGCGTGACATCGCATTCAGGGATTAAGTCCACAGCCACCGATCTAAGGAGAACAGTATGTTTAAACGGATTCTGGCCGCTGTGGACGGCTCCAAAACGTCGCTGAAAGCACTGGATAAGGCCATTGACCTGCAAAAACTGATCCCGGACGCCGAGATCTACATTCTCTGCGTCTACAAGCATCACAGTCTGTTCGAGGCCTCCCTGTCTATTGGCCGGCCGGATGATATGGACATCCCGGACAAAGTGCTGTCGGAATACGCTAAAGGCGTGGTGAACCACGCCAAGGCCCTGGCGAAAGAACACGGCGCCGCCAAAGTGCGGGGGTTTGTCAAGGCGGGGCGGCCGTCCAAGGTAATCGTGAAGTTTGCCCAGGACAAGGAAGTTGACCTGATTGTGGTGGGCACCAAAGGGACCAACAGCGATAAAGATGGCACGTTTCTGGGCAGCGTCTCACACCGCGTCGCTTCCCATGCCAAGTGCCCGGTTCTGGTCGCTTAATACCCGAATCCCCTCCGCCCAACCAGCCGGGCTGCACAACCTGCGCCGCCCGGCAATTACGGATTTCCGCAGTCTGCTCGTTTTTTCACCGTGCTAGACTGCGTCGCCTTGGATTACTTCCCATTCACAAATCACAAGGCGCCCAGCCATGACTGCGATTGTTGATTTTCTCAACTCTATTATCTGGGGCTACGTCCTCCTCTATGGTCTGCTTGCAGTAGGCATCTTTTTCACCATCCGCCTGGGCTTTCTACAGTTCGTCAACTTTGGCGAAATGATCCGTGCCATTCGCGGTTCCCGGGAAAGCGACGTTCACGGAATTTCACCCTTCCAGGCTTTGTGCACCAGCCTCGCCTCCCGCGTTGGCACCGGTAACCTGGCCGGGGTTGCGGTCGCCCTCTATCTGGGCGGCGCCGGCGCTATATTCTGGATGTGGATCGTAGCTCTGGTCGGCATGGCCACCGGCTACGCCGAAAGCACCCTGGCCCAGCTGTACAAGGTGCGCGACGGTAATGGCCAGTACCGCGGCGGCCCGGCGGTCTATATCTCCAAAGGGCTGAAAGCCCCCTGGGCTGCAGCCATTTTCGCCGTTTGCCTGATTATTTCCTTTGGCCTGGTATTCAATGCCGTGCAGGCAAACTCCATTGCCGATGCCATGCAAGGCGCCTTTGGCGTGCCCAAACTGGGTGTGGGTGTGGTGATCGCGGTGTTCGCGGGCATCGTGATTTTTGGCGGCCTGCGCAAGATTGTCCGGTTCGCTGAGTTTGTCGTGCCCTTTATGGCCGGCGCTTATGTCTTGCTGGCCCTGGTGGTGATGGCCATGAATATCACGGAAGTCCCGGGTGTTCTGGCGTTGATTGTAAAAAGCGCCTTCGGTCTGGAAGAGGCCGCCGGCGGTGTGGCTGGTTCTGTTACTGCAGCGATGCTCAACGGTATCAAGCGGGGCCTGTTCTCCAATGAGGCCGGCATGGGCTCGGCACCGAATATTGCCGCCACCGCCACCCCGGCACCTCATCACCCCTCGTCCCAGGGTCTGGTCCAGGCATTTGGTGTGTTTATGGACACCATCGTGGTGTGCACCGCAACCGCTATCATGATCCTGCTGGCAGGCGTGCTCGAGCCCGGCTCCGGGGTTACCGGCACCCAGCTGACCCAACAGGCCATGGAAGTGCATCTGGGTGATTTCGGTGGCTACTTCATTGCCGTCGCCATCCTGTTTTTCGCCTTTACCTCCATTGTGGCCAACTACACCTATGCCGAAAACGCCCTGATCTACCTGCGCGGCGGCAATACCTTTGCGCTGACGGTACTGAGACTCTCGGCACTGGGTATGGTGGTCTGGGGAGGCTACGAAGCGGTGGTCACGGTATTCAACGCGGCGGATGCCTCAATGGGCCTGATGGCAACCATCAACCTGATTGCCATTGTCCTGCTGTCCGGTACGGTGGTAAAACTGACCAAAGACTATCTGGCACAACGCAAGGAAGGCCTGGTACCTCACTTCAAGTCTGCGGACTATCCTGAGCTGCACGAGAAAATCGACAGCAACATCTGGCACTGAGCCTTACCTGATACCGACCCCGGCATCCTGCCGGGGTCAGTTTTTTCCTTCCTTCTGCCGCCCCAGAGTGGCAAGCGCCAACAGCGCCGACACCGCCATCAAAAATACCGCGACCGCGTTCAATACCGGCGTAGACCCTTCACGCAAACGATTGAACAGGGCCACGGTAAGAGGCGTATCGCTTCCGGTCAGCATCACCGTGGTATTGAAGTTCTCGAACGACATCAGAAAGGCCATGGCTGCAGCCCCGAGAATGGAGGGCATTAACCAGGGCAAGGTGACCGTAAACCAGGCCACCAACGGTGTTGCTCCCAGGTTGAGCGCCGCTTCCTCCAGTTGCCGGTCAAACTTGCGCAAACGGGCGGCAATGACCAGTGTTGCCAGCGTGGTGATGAACGTGACCTGCCCCATAACCACCAGCGTCAGGCCCGGCCGGAACACATCCAGTTCAATACCCCAAAGACGGGAAACATCGTTGGCCATGCCACTGTAGAACACCAGGATCGACACCCCGAGAATCACGCCGGGAATCACCAGGGGCAGCAACATCAGCAGGTACAGCAATTCCTTGCCACGGAATTCCAGGCGTTCAAACAGCACCGCATTCAGGCAACCCAAGGCCACACTGCCCACCGTCACCCAGAAGGCAATCTTGGTACTGACCCAGAGGGCACTGAGCAGGCCATCATCGTGGAACAACCCGGTGCGCCCCTCCGAGCCATCGGCCAGATACCAGTCGAGGGTAAAACCCTGCCAGGGCAGAGACGGAAAGGGTCCGTCGTTGAACGCAAACACGGCGGTTACCAGCAGAGGCAACGCCAGGTAGATAAAAAAGGCAACCAGATAGGCCAGATACAGCCCGTTGAACAAACGGGACCGGGGCACCGAGCGGATCATGACATCACCCCATCACCTTGCGCAGCGACTGGCCACTGAGTTTCAGGCCCAGCCAAACAATCAGCGAAGACAGAAACAGTAGAAGCACGCCCAGTGCTGCACCCTGTTCCCAGTTAAAGCGGGTGATGAACTGGGTGAAAATCTGCTCGGTAAACCAGGCGCTGTCTTTACCGCCCATCAGTACCGGGGTCAGATAACTGCCGAGCGTGAGCATAAACACGACAATGCACCCGGAGACAATACCGGGTATGGCCCAGGGTACAACCACCTCCCGCAGCACCGTGAAGTGGCCACCGCCCAGATCGTAGCCGGCCTCCACGAGATTCTCGTCCAGGCCATCCAGGGTGGTCACCAGCGGCACCACCATGAACAGCAGGCCGTTATAAACGAGGCCGATGATTACCGCGACATCGTTATACAGCATTTCCACCGGGCCATCGGCCCAGCCCAGCGCTTGCAGCCAGGAACTGAACAGCCCGCTCTCACGCAGCAGAATCATCCAGCCGTAAGTACGGACTAACTCACTGGCCCAGAATGGAATCAGGCAGGCCAGAAACAGGATACCTTTACTTCGGCCCCGGGCCAGGCGGGCAATGTACCAGGCAATCGGAAAGGCGATCAGCAAGGTCAGAAAGGTGGTGAACAGCGACATCACGCCGGTGCGGACAAAGGTCCGCCAGTAGTAGGATTCACTGAAGAAATTCTGGTATTGCTGAAGCCCCCAGGCCAGGGTGTCCCAGCTCTCGCGCACCTGAAACGACACCCGCAGCATTTGCAGATGCGGCACCAGTACCAGCAGCACGATCCACAGCAGAAAAGGGGTCAGCAACAACCAGAGCGACAAACGACTAACCGGCGAGTTCACAGGGGCGGGGCTCCAAATACACGGGCCAGATTCGGGTCCCAGGACAACGTCAGGTTGCCGCCCGTTGCCAGGCTCGGTGCGCTCCCGTCCTGCGGCAGGCGGGCAAAGATTGCCTGGCCGTTGGTTTCCGCCTCAACCCGGCTGTTGGCACCGTCAAACAACGTGGTCCGCACACGGGTTTGCATTGAAGAGAAACCATCCGCCAGCCCCTCCCCGGAAAAGGCCAGCGATTCCGGCCGGACATACAGCTCGGCCCGCGCGCCAGGCGCCAGATCGGCCGATGCAATTCGGCCGCTGACGACCGCGCCGTCGTCCAGCCGAACACTGGCCAACTCTCCGGTCACCGAGACAACCTTGCCCGCTAACCGGTTGTTGTCACCTACAAAGCCCGCCACAAACGGGGTGGCCGGTTCCCGGTAAAGATCCTCAGGAGGCGCCACCTGATCGAAGCGCCCGCTCTTCATCACGGCGACCTGGTCCGACATCACCATGGCCTCGGACTGGTCATGAGTGATGTAAACGAAGGTGGTGCCGAACTGTTTCTGCAGATGCTTGAGCTCGATCTTCATTTGCTCTCGCAGCTTCAGGTCGAGGGCCCCCAGGGGTTCGTCCAGCAGCAACAGGGTGGGTTCCAGCACCAGGCAACGCGCCAAGGCAACCCGCTGTCGCTGGCCGCCAGACAGTTCCTGTGGATTGCGGTTCTCCAGACCGGGCAGGCCCACCTGTTCCAGCACCCTGGCGATGCGCTTCCGGCGCTCGGCAACGGGTGCTTTCCTGCGTTTAAGGCCGTACCCGATGTTGTCACCGACCGTCATGGTGGGAAACAGTGCCAGATGCTGGAACACCATGTTCACCGGGCGCTTGTTCGGTGCCACATCGTTCATGCGCTGGCCGCGAATGAAGATATCCCCGGCGTCCGGCTTGTCGAAGCCCGCCAGCAGCCTCAACAGTGTGGTTTTGCCACAGCCGGAGGGACCCAGGATCGAAAAAAAGGTGCCCGCGGGCACATCCAGCGACACCCGGTCCACCGCCGGATGATCGTCAAAGCGGCGCACCAGGCCGCTGCAGGACAGATCAGACTCGGTTGGCATAGGGCTCAGTTCGCTGCCTGGACGCGATCAAGCACCTGCCCTTCCAGGGTTTCCAGACCCGGCGGTACCGGCGGATACCATTTGATGTTATCGATCGCCTGGTCATCAAAACTCACCCGGTAGGCATCGCGCAGTTCCGCCCGCACGAACTCGTCCGCCCCTTTGGAGGCCGTAAAGTTACCGGAAGCGTTGGTGATTTTGGCGGCAATTTCCGGCTGCATGACAAAGTTGATCCACTGGTAGGCGGCACTCTCATTTTCACTGCGGCGGGGAATGGCGAAGGTATCAATCCAGCCCAGCGCGCCCGACTCCGGTGCCACAAAACGGATCTCCGGATTCTCCGCGTTCAGCTTCCAGCCGCCGGCATCCCAGGCCATGGCCGCAGTCACCTCGCCGGTACGCAGCAGGGACAGCAGCTGGTCACCGCCGGTCCAGTAGGTTTTCACATTGTCCTTGCAGTCGATCAACGCGCCTTCCACCTGCGTCATGATGGACTGGTACTGTTCTCGGTCGTTGTAGGCGGCAAACGGGTCCAGGCCCATGGCGAAGGCAAAGCCCATGAGGGTCGGGCGTTTCAGCCGATAGCTCACATTGCCGGCCACGGCCGGGTCACACAGGTCGGTGTAGTCAGTCACGGTGTCCGCCACCGAACTGTGCACAATCAGGCCACTGGTGCCCCAGACCGAGGGCACGCCATAGAATTGCCCATTCAGGGCCGTGGACTCCTGCGTGGCTTTCACCATCGACGCCTGAAGCTGATCGGTGTTGATGCGGCTGTAATCAATGGGCTTGTAGATATTGAACTGGCGCTGCACGCCGATGATGCGGTCCTGGCTGGGTTGCGCGAGATCAAAGCCGGCGCCGCCGGTGGCTCTGAGCTTGGAGATCATGTCCTCGTTATTGGAGAGGGTGATCTTCACATCAATGCCGGTTTCTTCCTCAAACTGGGCCACCACCTCGTCGGGGGCGTAGCCTCCCCAGGTAATGAGGCGCAGCTCTTCGGCTGACAGATTGACTGAAACAGTGGTTGCGGCCAGGAAGGTCGCCAGTGCGGATATCCGTGTCTTGCGCAATGCCATGATGGTTCATTCCCCTGAAACGATGGTGCCCGAAATAGGCTAACGTTTTGTTATCAGGAAGTTATAGACCATGTATTGCAGTTTTGTGAACTCCAGACAAAAAAACGGAGACCGAAGTCTCCGTTTTGCACTATCTGGACAGCCAACCGGTTTACTGGCCGGACTTGAGCATTTCCCAGTACTTGGCGTAAACCTGCAAGGCCTCATCGCCAATGTCGGTCTGGAACTCGGCGTTGAGCATATCGGTGGCGTTCGGGTAACTGGCCCGATCGCTGGCTACCGACTCATCCAGCAGCTCGCGAGCCGCCAGATTCGGGGTGGCATAGCCGATTTCCTCACTGATCAGCGCTGAAATCTCTGGCTGCAGCACAAAACTGATGAACTTGTGAGCCGCCTCCGGATTCTTGGCATTTTTGGGAATCACGAAGCTGTCCAGCCAGGCGATAATACCCTCTTCCGGATACACGTATTCCAGTGAATCCAGGGTATCGCGCCCCATCACCGCTTCACCGTTCCAGATCATGCCGATGTCCGTTTCACCTTCCAGATACGGCATTCTCGGCGCATCCGAGTTGAAAGTGCGAACCGATGGCATCAGTTCGGTCAGCTTTTCGTAGGCTTCCTCGATTTCCTCAGGATTCGTACTGTTTCCAGAGTAGCCGAGGACTCTCAGCCCCACGTGAAACACTTCGCGCATATCGTTGGTCAGCATCACCCGGCCTTCAAAGCGCTCGTCCCACAAGTCTTCCCAGCCAGTGACTTCGCCGTCTACATCGGCCGTATCCACGGCCAGCCCCGTGGTGCCCCAGAGGTAAGGCACGCTGTATTCGTTCTCGGGGTCGATGTCCAGATTCACCAGCTCCGGGTCGAGGTTATCAAAACCCTCGATCTTGCTCCGGTCAATCGGCATCAGCAGGTTTTCCTGACGCATCTTGCTCACGTAATAAGTAGACGGTACCGCCAGGTCATAGGCTGCACTCTCGTCGAGCAGTTTCAGCCGGGCATACATGGCCTCATTACTATCGTAGGTGGTGTACACCACCGGGATACCGGTTTCTTCAGTGAACCGGTCCATGACTTCCTGAGGCATATACTCAGACCAGTTGTACAGGTTCAGAACCTGGGGTTCTTCAGACCCGCTGCAGCCCGTCAGGCCTGCCGCCAGCAGGCCGGCCAGTACCAGTTTCTTCATCGTTTGCTCCTTAACAGTATCCATTGAGACAAAATCAGCATGACCAGGGAGAATACCAGTAGCAGGGTGCCCAGGGCATTCACTTCAGGTTTCAGGCCCACCCGCACCATAGAGTAGATGCGCAACGGCAGAATTTCATAACTGGGGCCACTGACGAAAGTGCTTACCACCACATCGTCCAGTGACAGGGTAAAACCCAGCAACCAGCCGGCGAGCAACGCCGGCATGATCACCGGAATCAGCACCGTGCGGGTCATGGTGAAATCGTTGGCGCCCAGATCTCGGGCGGCCTCCGGCAAGCGTTCGTCAAAGCCGCTGAGGCGCGCCATCACGGTGATGACCACAAAAGGCAGGCAAAAGGTCACGTGAGCCAGCAATAGCGATACATATCCCAGTTTCAGGCCCACCAGCAGAAACAACGCCAGCAGCGAAATCGCCAGCACGATTTCCGGCGACATCATCACCACAAACAACATACCGTTAAGGACCTTCTTACCCCGGAACCGGTAACGGTGCAGAGCCAGCGCGGTGAGCGCACCGATCAGGGTAGAGACCGTGGCCGCAGACAACGCCAGCCACAGGGAGTTCCACATGGCCTGCACCATGGCCCGGTTGTTAAAAAGGGCCTCGTACCAGCGCAGGCTCAGGCCGCCCCATTCGTAGCCGGTGCGGGAATCGTTGAAGGAAAACACCACCAGCACCACGATGGGCACGTACAGCAGCAGATACACCAGGGTGAGGTAGGTGCGTGGCAGCCAGCGATTCATACACCGTCCTCCCCGATCCGCCTTTTACTCAGGCGGTGGGCGAACATCAGGAACGCCATGGCCAGGGTCAGCAGGATGCTGGCGGCGGCACCAAAGGGCCAGTTGCGGGCATCGAGAAACTGGTTCTTGATGACGTTGCCCACCAGCAAATTACGGGAGCCGCCGAGAATATCCGGCACAAAGAACAAGCCCATGGCCGGCAACAGTACCAGCATGATGCCGGCCAGCACACCCGGCAGCGTGAGCGGGACAATCACGTGCACGAACGTGGAGAAACGGCCCGCTCCAAGATCGTGGGAGGCTCTCAGATAATCCTCGCGCAGGTCTTCGAACACCGAATACAGTGGCAAAATCATGAACGGCAGCAGCAGATACACCAGGCCAATAATCACGGCCCCCTCGGTATACAGCAGTTGCAGGGGCTCATCGGTAATGCCCAGCCCCATCAGGGCATTATTGAGCAGGCCATTGGTGGCCAGAATGAGCTTCAGGGCGTAGGTGCGCACCAGGGAATTGGTCCAGAACGGCACGATCAGCAGAAAAATCAGCAGCACCTGATTACGTTTGCCGACCTTGGACAGCGCCCAGGCAAACGGGTACCCGATCAGCAAGCAAACCAGCGTCGTCATCGCGGCCATGTACAGGGAATGCAGGAACACTTCCAGGTACAGCGGATTCAGCAGTTGCCGGTAAGCATCGAGGGTCAGCGGCAGCGAGATGAAGGAGCCCGGGTCCCGGGTCATCACGCTGGCACCGACCACGAGCAGGTTAGGCGTCAGTACCAGAAACAGCAACCAGCCCCACACCAGCACCAGAACCGCCGTACGAAACGGCTGCTGTGTCAGGCTACGCATCGGTGCCGGCTTCCTCTGGACGATCTTCGGTTTCGGTGGGTAACAGCCACTCCCAGCCATCCACCCAACTGACTTTTACCGGCTCTCCGAGACGGTAATCGAAGGTAGGGTCGTCTTCATCAAAGAATTCCGACGCCAGAACCTCGGTACCATCTTCCAGATGGATCACCGAATCCAGGGTACTGCCCTTGTAGTTCCGCTCGATGATTTTCCCCGCCACCCCTTCGTCGTCCTCCGGGGCCAATACCCGGATGTCTTCCGGGCGCAGCAGCACGTGCAGTGGCTGGCCAGGCGAGACCGGAAAATCCGGTTTACGGAACCGGCGCTTCAGGCCGAACACGTTCACCGAAATGGTGTCCTCGCTGATCGCCTGTTCCACCCGGCCCGGGAAAAAGTTGGTTTCACCCACAAACCGTGCGGTAAACAGGTTGGCCGGGCGCTCATACACTTCCCGCGGCGTGCCCAGTTGCTGGATAAGGCCGTCTTTGAGCACCACCACCCGGTCAGACATCGACAAGGCTTCTTCCTGATCGTGGGTGACAAACACAAAGGTGATGCCCAACTCCCGTTGCAGACGCTTGAGTTCCACCTGCATGGTGCGCCGCAACTTGTAATCCAGCGCCGACAACGGCTCATCCAGCAACAGCACCTTCGGGCGCTTGACCACCGCCCGGGCAATGGCCACCCGCTGCTGCTGGCCGCCGGACAGCTGATGCGGCTTGCGGCGGGCGAAGTCTTCCAGCTGCACCATCGCCAGTGCCTCGTCCACCCGCTCACGAATTTCCGGTTTCGGCCGTTTTTCCATTTTCAGGCCATAGGCGACGTTGTCGAATACCGACATATGGGGAAACAACGCGTAGTTCTGGAAAACCGTATTCAGGGGCCGTTGCTCTGGCGGCGTGTAGGTCAGGTCCTGGTTTCCAAGGGCAATGGTGCCGTCGTCGGGATGCTCGAAACCGGCCATCATCCGCAGCAGCGTGGTTTTCCCGCAGCCAGACGGGCCCAGGAGGGTAATAAATTCGCCGTCAAAAATGTCCAGATCCAGAGAATCCAGCACTTTTTTGCCGTCGAACTGTTTGGAGAGATTGCTGAGAGATAGCAGTGTCTGTTTCATCGGCCCTGCCCAAAGTTTGAGCGGCGTATTTTTCCAGAAACAGAGGCAAACAAAAAGGGGCGTGGGGATATTCCCTACCCCGCCCCTTCTGTTTTGCAGCCTTAACCGGCTATCCAGTTACGCGGCAGGCTTACTGGTCCGCAACGCTGTCCAGATAGGCCTTATCGGAGATATTGGTCCAGGGCCGGACCTGCTGCAGATAATCCCGCTGTGAGGTGATAATTTCCCGGGCCAGTTCGTCTTCTGCCGCAAACTCATCAAGCAGGCGATTGGTGGTTTCACGCAGGGCCTCGATGACTTCCGGCGGAAACACCTTGTGCGTCACATCCGGGTATTCCTGCTTCATCTTTTCCCAGGCCACACCACTTTCGTGCGTGCTCTGGATATACATATCGTAGGCCGCGGTGCGCATGGACACCCGCAGAATGGCCTGCAGATCGTCCGGCAGCTCCTCCCAGGTTTTCTGATTGATCAGAAACTGCACTTCCGCATTGGGCTCCTGCCAGCCGGAATAGTAGTACTTGGCAATCTGGTGGAAGCCCATCTGCAGATCCAGCGCCGGACCGACCCACTCCACGGCGTCGATGGTGTTGCGCTCAAGCGCGGTATACAGTTCGCCCGGCGGCAGGTTGGTGACCGCCACGCCGACTTCCGACATAACCTCGCCGGCAAAGCCCGGGGTGCGCATCTTCAGGCCTTTCAGATCATCCAGGGAATTGATCTCTTTCCGGAACCAGCCACCCATCTGGTTGGCGGTATTGCCGCCGGGAAACGACAGCAAACCAAACGGCTCGTAAACCTTCTGCATCAGCTCCATGCCTTCGCCGTGATAGAACCAGGCATACATCTCCGGCGCAATCATGCCAAAGGGTACGGTGGTGAAATACATGGCATTGGGGATGGTGCCTTTGTAGTAATACGAGGCGGTGTGACCCATGTCGTACTGGCCGTTGCGAACCATGTCGAAAATACCGAATGGCGCCTTGTGCTTGTTTGAGGAATCGATCCGGATTCTCAGACGACCACCGGACATCTCCTCGGCCATGGCCGCCATGTTGCGGGGGGCATCCCCCAACAAGCCGGAATTCGGGCCCCAGGTCTCGGCCAGGCGCAGGGTATAGGTGTCTTTCGACATGGCAGCCGGGCTTGCCAGCAGGGCGACAGCGCCAACCGCTGCAAAAAACGTCTTACGCAAAGTCATAGTGTGGACTTCCATTGTTATCGATTATGGGCATATGCGGATCATCATAAAGCGGAAAGCCGGCCGCGCCAATGTGGCGGGGCCGGCTTTAGGGTCCGCGTGAATCAGATCTTGAACTGGCCTATCAGCTCACGCAGATGCTCGCCCAGCCGCGCCAGTTCGTGGCTGGCCTCGTTGGTCTGGGTTACGCCGGTGTCACTGCGCTGGGCGGCATCGACAATGCGCACCACGTTCTGGTTAATCTCTTCCGCCACCTGGCTTTGCTGTTCCGCCGCAGTGGCAATCTGCGTGACCTGATCGTGAATCTGGGTCACGGAAGTCACGATGGTGTTCAGGGCCGTGGTGGCATGATTGATACGCTCAACCGTCGCCTCGGAACTCCGGCGGGAGTTATTCATTCGCTCCACCGACGCCTTGGACTCGGTCACAAAACCATCGATCATCTCCCGGATCTGGTCCGCGGATTCCGCCGAACGCTTGGCCAACTGTCGCACTTCATCCGCCACCACCGAGAAACCCCGGCCGTGCTCGCCGGCCCGTGCCGCCTCGATAGCCGCGTTCAGGGCCAGTAGGTTGGTCTGCTCGGTCACCGCGTGAATCACATCCAGCACCTGCTGAATGTCGTTCGATTTCTCGGCCAGAGCATTAATGCTGCTCGCGGTCTGGTCCATTTCCTGGGTCAGCTGATTGACTGCCCCCTGAGCGCTGTTGATCGTCTCACCGCCTTCTTTGGCCATGCGGTCTGCATCCGAGGCCGCCCCTTCCACTTCGTTGGCGTTCCCGGAAATCTGCTGGATGGTCGCCGCCATTTCGTTGATAGCCGAGGCAATCTGATCGGTTTCCGAGCCCTGCTCCTGCACCGACTGGCGGGTTTCATTGGCAACCCGGCTGAGTTCTTCCGCAGCCGAGGCAACCTGATCGGTGGTGGAGCCCACTTCGCGGATGGTGTTCTGGATCTTGATGACAAAATGATTGAATCGACGGCCCAGAACCGACAGCTCGTCTTTACCGTCTTCCGGCAAGCGCTGGCGCAGGTCGCCCTCACCATCGGCAATCTCTCGCATCATGCTGCTGACGTTGTTCAATGGGACTGTCACCGTCCGGCCAATAAACAGCCCGATTACCAGAGCCGCCACCACAACAATGATGGTCACCAGAAGAATGAACCCCATCGCCTCTGCCATGGCATCGTCGATGTCGTTCTTGGTTGCTGCCACGACTTTCTCGATGTCCGTCACGTAGACACCGGCACCAATCATCCAGTCCCAACCGGGAATAAGGGTGGTGAACGATACCTTGGGCTCTACATCACCCGATTTGGGGTTCGGCCACTCGTAGCCGAAAAAACCGTCCTTTTCAGCCGCCCCGAACAAGCCGTCGAGTAACTTCAGTTGATTGCGGTTGGACACCGGCCCTTCAATCGACGGATCCGGAGCGTACGCGAGATTGTAGCGGTCCCGGGTGTAGGCAAAGACGTAGTTGCCACCACCAAAGCGAATCTCCCTGAGCCGCTTCTTGGCTTCTTCCTTGGCGGCCTCCCCCGACAATCCGGAATTATTCTTGGCATCCAGAACCACATCCTTGGCTACTTCCACCAGGTTTTTCAGCCCTTCCTTGCGGGCATCAAGTAACCCCTGCTCCAGCCTCTCCAATTCAGCTTCGCCGTTTGCTTTTATCTGGCTTGCCGTAATCCAGGCAATGGTGCCCGCCGTAATCAGAACCGGCACCAGAACGCCCAACAAGAGTCGAGTCCTGATCGTCAGATTGCTCATAAAGGCCATGGTTACTACTCCGGTGTAACAGTCGTTAGATCGATAGCTCGCAAAAATCACAGAACGGCGCCGTCGAGGAATGAAGACGCCCTGGGCGGGTGTTGCAGCCGGGATATGGCAGTGTGTCAACAAACCCGCCACAACAAGCCCGATACGTTAAACTACTTATCGACCACAATGGAAACGACTTGAGCGGATATCCGACTAAAGTTTGGCGTTAGTGATGTATTTCAGATGCGAATCATCCGGGCGCCCAGAAGCAGGTTAGGGCCCAGCTTGGCCACTTTCACCTGATCGGGATTCAGCCCCATGTGCGCAAGCGTTTCCTGGATATCCTCCAGTGCCTCATCCCTGGGCGCGGCCAGCAGAAGCTCACGCACCGACTCCATCACCATTTTTACCGGTACCGTCATAAAGTAGAACGAGATCAACAGCATCATCACCGGGTCTGCGTACACTGCAAACTCTGACCATTCGCTGTGTTCCAGCCCCCAGGCGATGGCGAATCCGATCATCACCGCGGCACTCAGAGCACTATCCATCAACCACTGGCGCTGCTCTGCCCTGACCAGCCCGGAATCATTGCGAATGCTGGCCCAGCGCAGGTAGCCCCACACCGCCAGACACCCCACTACGTTCACGGCACCGAAAACCGTCGCCATACCGGCCGCCACCGGCCGACCGCCCTGGAGCAGAGACACCACGGCCGACACCAGAGACACCACACAAACCAGACCAATCACAAGCCCCTTGACCGCAATCACCAGCGGTTCCACCGCGCCCATGCCGTAGGGATAATCTTCGCTGGCGGGCCGGCGCACCAGGCTGGCAGCGTAGAGGGATAGTAGCGACAATCCGAGACTGATCAGGGAATAGGCGCCGTCGAAAAGAATCACCAGGGAATCGGCCCAAAGGCCCCAGGCGATACCGGCAATCGCAAACAGGCCGGCACCGGCAGCAGATAACGTCAGCGCCAGATTTTCCCGCGCCAGAGAAGTAAACATTTTGACCTCCTGAGAATTGCCGGCCATATTATCGACTTTGCCCAGACGGCGTGAGTCGCTGAGCGACGGAAAATCCGGCGCAGCAGGAGCCTCGTGAAAACTTCCCAGATCAAAATATTTCTTGCCGTGGTGCGCCATGGCAGCGTTGCCGCCGCCGCCCGGGAGCTTCATCGCAGCCGCACAACGGTGAGTACGGTGCTGGCTTCCCTGGAAGACGAGCTGGGGGTGGAACTCTTCGAACGCAGCGGCAATCAGTTGCATCTGACGGCCATCGGCCAATCCATCCTCACCGATTGCCGGCGCTTCGACCAGGTGGCCGGGCAGATACAGGCACGGTGCCAGCATCACCTGAGCGGCGCTGAATCGGTATTGCGCATAGCCCGGGACGATGCCATTCCGGAGGATATCTGGAGGGGTATTCTGCGGCGTCTGAAACAACGTTTTCCCCAGACCAGCCTGTCGGTGTATCTGGCCTCGCCCCGGGAGTTACCGCCGTTGGTAGGCAGCCAGGCGGTTGATGTGGCGTACGGGCTGATGCCCGAACAGCTGAACGAGGGGTACCAGTGGTTCCGGGAACTGGCCGATGTCCGGATGCTGACCGTAGCCGCCCCCGACCACCCGCTCAGCCAGCTGAAACGGGTCACCCAGGACGATCTGGTCAGCCATACCGAGATTACCCTGGCGTATATGCAGGATGCGCAGCTGGTGGCCGAATCTCCGGAAACGGCAAATTATCTGGCGTTCACCCAGTACGAACTGATCATGGATGCCGTGATTGATGGCGCCGGCTGGGCGGACTTGCCCCTGCCGCTGATTGCCGAAGCGTTAAGAAAGGAACAGCTGAAAACCATTCATCACCGCAGCGCCCGCTGGTGGAAGGTGTTCAGCGCACTGGAAGCCGAACAGGCGCAGGGCGGCGCCGTGGTGGGCTGGCTTGCCAACGAACTGGAACGCTATCTGGAAACTCTGGCTTAACGGGCCAAAGAGCGTTTTAAGCACCAGTGGGGCGGTCGTCCGCCGGATCGCCGGTGTCGCATTTCTTGCAATCGAGCTCGAACCCCAGCATGGACTGCCGCCCACTGGCGGTGACTACCCAGGGGCGGTTGATCCACGGCGGATCATGGCGCACGTGCTGGTTGTGACCGCAGGCCAGTTGCGCCACCCAGTGTTGCTCATGGTCCTGATGATAACCGGTGATCGATTGCTTCATTGAACACCTTTTTCTGCTCTGGGCCGACCAACCCACGCCGACCAGGAGTAGATTCCCAGCGCCAGCCAGATGGCCACGAAGCTTAACAACTTCGCCTGGCTCAGGGGCTCTTCGAACACATACAGGGCAATCAGGAACTGGATGGTGGGATTGATGTACATGAGAAAACCGACCGTCGAGAGCGTTAAACGGCGGGCGGCACCGGCAAACGCCAGCAGCGGTATCGCCGTGACAATGCCACTGGACGCCAGCAGCAAACCACTACCCAGATCATCCGAGAAGTGCGACAGCCCATTGGATGACAGCCAGGCCAGCGTCAGCAGACCCAACGGCAGAAGCAAAAGGGTTTCGACGAACAAACCGGACAAACCATCCAGCTCGACTTTCTTGCGCATCAACCCGTAGGTGCCAAAACTGAAAGCCAGCACCAGGGTGATCCAGGGCAGCTCGCCCAGCAAGAGCAACTGATACAAAATCGCCATCGCCGCCAGCCCCACGGCGACCGCCTGGAGCCGGGAAATACGCTCACCGAGCACCAGCAACCCCATGGCAACATTCACCAGCGGCGTCAGAAAATAGCCGAGACTGGCCTGCAGCACGTGGCGGGTTTCCACCGCGTAAATATAAATGCCCCAGTTCAGCGCGATAAACACCGCACACCCCAGAACGTAACCCAGCCGGCGAGGCTGTCGCAACGCAGCGACCACAGGCGGCCAGCGTTTCAGCAACGATATCACCAGCGCGAGAAACAGGCAGGACCAGATCACCCGGTGAATCAGCACTTCCCAGGCAGGAACTCCCTCGAACAGAGCAAAATACAGGGGGAAGCTCCCCCACAGACTATAGGCGGCAAGCCCGTAAACCACACCCTTGGAGGTGTCACTCAATGCTTTCATAGCTTCCTCATCATCCAGCCCGCTAATCTATCACAGTCCGGACTGTGATCGCGCTAATGCCTTGGTCACAGGCCACTGAAGATGACGGGGCCGGGGTAAATGCCTTACTCTGAAAAACCACACCTTTGTTCAGGGAGAGCGATCATGAAAACCGCCCACGATCTTGTGGCTGAAGCCAAAAAACACATTGAGGAAGTACCGCTTGCCAGCGCCGAAACAGCGATCAGGAACGCCGATCTGTTGCTGGATGTTCGGGACGCCGACGAATACCGGGCCGCTCATATCCCCGGGGCCGTGAACATCTCGCGGGGTATGCTGGAATTCAAATTCACCAATGATCCGGCACTGGAGAACCGGCAGATGGATATCGTTCTCTATTGCAAAACTTCAGGCCGTGCAGCCCTGAGTGCCAGAGCTCTTAAAGACATGGGGTACATCAACGTAAAATCCATTGAAGGCGGCTTCGATGCCTGGGTGGAAGCCGGCAGGGAAGTGGCCCAGCCAGACCTGCCCAAATTCGAGTAACGGACCATTCACAGGCAGCAGGCCTTGTACTTTTTTCCGCTGCCGCAGGGGCAGCGATCGTTACGGCCGGGCTTCAGCATCCCTTCGGTGGTTTCACCCTCACGGTAGAGCCACCGCCCCTCAATACGGCTGAAGTCCGAATTTTCCTCGAGATAGCCCCAGCCACTGCCCGCACGATACAGTGCCCGGAAGTGTACTTTGCCGGCATCGCCCCGTGCGCTGGCCGAAAGCACCTGCAGTGACACCCAGGCCGGAGAACCCGACAGATCCAGTGCCGGAGGCCGGGTATCCGGATGCCACGTAGCGAGCAGGTAGTCGCTGTCTGCCAGCACAAACGCGCTGAAACGGGAACGCATCAACGTTTCCGGCGTCGGTGCCGCGGCCCCGCCATGAAACGGCTGACAGCAGGCGTTGTATGGTTTTCCGGAACCGCAGTAACACTGGTTATCGGGGTCAAACTCACTCATACTGGATTTTGCCTCTGTTGCGGTATCATTCTTTTCTCGGCAGACGCCATAAGAATTTACGGCTTCGTGAAACCTTTTTCGCACGGTGGCGTAAAACACGGGTGACACGTCAACCAGACCCAATAATAACCAGACAGCGACATTCCCATGAAATCCGGCATACCGTCGATCAATTTGCCCGCTTTTCCGGAGCAGGTGGCCTCGACAGCAGACGAGACTCCCCCTGAAGGGCTGCAGGCCGTGCTCGATAACATCGACGCGCTTGTCTATGTGTCCGACCTTGAGACCCACGACCTCCTGTATATGAACGCGTACGGCCGACGAATATGGGGCGCGATCAACAACCGCAAATGCTGGCAGGTACTTCAGAACAGCGAAAAACCATGCGATTTTTGTACAAATCACCTGCTGGTTGATGCCAACCAAAACCCCACTGCCCCCCACGTATGGGAATTCCAGAATCCGCTGGACCAGCGCTGGTACCAGTGCCGGGATCAGGCCATTCGCTGGACCGATGGGCGGCTGGTCCGGCTCGAGATTGCCACCGATATCTCTGATCGCAAACAGGCAGAGCTGGACCTGCGGGAAGCCAACGAGCGGGCGCAGGCTGCGGCTATGGAAGATCCTCTCACCGGGTTACACAATCGCCGCGCCTTCTTCGAATTTGGCCTGCAGCTGTTTCGCCGGGCGCAGCGGCACGGGCACCCACTGACACTGATCATGCTGGATCTTGATCATTTCAAGCAAATCAACGACCGCTACGGTCATCAGATCGGTGATGCCGTTCTGGAACGGGTCGCGGCCCTGATGAAAGCCCGGATTCGTGACTGCGATATCGTGGCCCGCATCGGCGGTGAAGAGTTCGCAATACTGCTGCCCGACACCAGGCCAGAGCTGGCCGAGGAACTGGCAAAGCGACTGCATTCCCTGATGCCATCGGCGTCTGTAAACGCTGGCGATGACACGGTCTCGCCCTCCGCCAGTTTCGGCATCAGCGCTCTGTTGCCAAGGGACACCAAACTGGAAGATCTGATGTCCCGGGCCGACACAGCCATGTACCGATCCAAAAGTGAAGGCCGATCCAGAATTTCTCTGGACGCGGCCGGGTAGTCACTGAGCCTCAAGGTACTGGTCAGCGTAGATATCGATCAGCTCCTGCAGGCGGCCCTGTTCCTTTAACCGGAACAGATTGTCGGCGAAGGCTTCTCTAAGGCGCTCCGTATTGCACTTGGAACGTTTGGGAAAAGCAAAAAACAGCCCCTCCCTGCTGATGGGTGGTTCCAGGGCTACGAAGGTGTCAGCCAACCCGTATTTCCTGAGCTTGACCTGGCCTTGCAACAACTCGTAAAGCACGTAGTCAACACGCCCGATTTCGGCCATCAGATACGACTGCCGGATGGAGCGGACACCCAGGATGTCCAGTTGATCCGCGGCGTACCGGTCAAACCGCTGGCCAAAGCTGTTATTGATCAGGGTGCTGCCCTTTTTGCCCCTGAGATCGGGCCAGTGCCGGTACTCGAAGACCTGGCTTTTCCGGACCCAGACATTGGTGTCCAGATGCGTCATCGGCGGCAGCACATAATCCATGTAGCCGATTCGCTCGGAGGTAATGAATGCGCCGGCCACCAGATCAGTCTCACCCAGCTCGGCAAGACGCTGCACCCGAGCCCAGGAACCGATATTGCGCACGTCCACCTGAATGCCCAAAGGCTCAACCACTTCCTGGAGAAAGCGGGGGACAGCCCCCGTGAGCTGATCAGGCGATTCACTCATGGGCCACAACAAAGGCGGGTACTCGGGGTTGCCACTGACCACCAGTGTGTCACAACGGCTACCGGAATTAGCAAGTACGGCGGACGCCTGAAACCCGAACAGCAGAATGGCATAAAACAGCGTTCGCGACCTGGACAACAAGAACCCCCGCAATCTTGCGCACCCAGACCCCATTTCGGCTGAGTGACTCTGACAAAAGTTTATGAAAACAACTAATGGGAGTATAGCAGTGTAGCCTGGCCGTGGGTGCGCAAAACGTTGATATTTATCAAACTAACACCGTTCAGACGAGTGATCGCCCGGAACAAAGTTACCGGCGTTTGGTCACGGCCATGGTCAGGCGCGAGATACAGGTCAGTTTGCCCTGCTCATTTTCCAGACGTATCTCCCAGACTTGCGTGGCACTACCGAGATGGATGGCCTTTGCCGTGCCATAAACCCAGCCACCGGTTACCGGGCGAATGTGATTGGCGTTGATATCCAGCCCCACGGCGACCGTGTTTTTGTCCCGCAGACAGCAGTTGGCGGCCATGCTGCCCAGGGTTTCCGCCAGCAATACCGAGGAGCCGCCATGCAAGATACCGAACGGCTGCACGGTACGCTCATCCACCGGCATACGTCCTCGCACATAATCATCCCCGAGCTCCAGATACTCGATCCCCATGTGGCTGACTGCCGTATTCTTGCTCGCCTCGGCCATTTGTTCCAGGTTGGGCGTAACCGTCCAGATAGACATCGTGCAAATTCTCCAGATTGAACTTTCGTCTCTTATAACTGTCAGGCATGAGTCTATACAGGTAGCATACTCATAACCATGCCTTTTTGAGGTTTTGACGCACACTGGCCTGTCAGACCAACACGATCAACCAAACAACCAAAGAGAGGGACCTGTTATGAATATTCGTTTTCTTGCCACCGGGCTGCTCGCTGCTGCAATCTCATCGCCTGCTGTCGCCCAGATGAGCGTGGAAGACCAGATAGAAACCCGCCAGTCAGCCTACCAGTTTGCGGCCTGGAACATGGGTAAAATCAAGGCTCAGGCCGTTGAAGGCTCCGTTCAGTTTGACCAGAAGCAGGTGGCAGCCGCCGCCAACGCCATTGCCGCGGTCGCCAACTCCGGCATGAGCGTGCTGTACAGCCGCGACAGCGCCAACGACCGGGCCGAAAACACCCGCCTGAAACCGGAGTTCTTCGAGGAACCGATGAAGGTTCAGGAAGTTGCGGTCAACTTTGTACGCGAAGCCAATACGCTTCAGGAACTGGCTGCGGGCGGCGACAAGGCCGCAATCGCGCGCCAGTTTGCCAAGGTCGGCGAAACCTGCAAAGCCTGTCACGACAATTTCCGCGCCGAATAACCCGGGGCCATTACCAGCCCAGGTTTTGTGGCGGTGGAGGCGGCGGTGGCACCAGGCCACCGCTCGCCACCCAGACCGCGGCGATTGCAACTCCGAGCGCGACAAGAAAAGCGAACCAGCCGCCACCCCGGGCATCGGTTCCACTGCCATCCCGGACCTGCTTGCGCCCGTTGATCATGGGGCGAATCAGGTTGTCTTTGCGCACATGGGTGTAAAAAAGCACGGCCGCAACATGAAGACCAACCACGGCATACAACCCCCACTCTGTCAGACGATGCCAGCTGCTTAACGTATCGCTCCAGCCAGAGGAAACCAGCGGGTAGAGCGGGCCATTGAACGCGATATCATCATTGGCAAACAGACCGGAAGCCGCCTGAAACCCGAACAGGGCAACCATAGCCAACACCGACAAAGCCCCCAGCGGGTTGTGCCCCACCCCTTGCCACTGCCCCGACAGATAGCCCATCAAAGCTCTAGGGCCGCGGACAAACTGCGCGAAACGGGCGTAGGTCGAACCGACAAAGCCCCAGACCAGACGAAACACCAGCAACCCCACCACCGCCAGCCCGAAACGCTCGTGCCAGGCCATCCACCCGGCGCCAAGCTTGACTGTCGCTACCGAACCGACAACGGCAAGTACCAGCAGCCAGTGGAAACAACGGGTGGGCAAATCCCACAACCGGATTGTACGCATATCAATTCCCTTGCCTTGAAACCTGTCAAACGATCACAGACCAACGTAAGCACCCTAAGTTCCATCGCGCCTGAATATACCGTCTGAGCGACCCGAAGGCATCCGTAACCTTGTGGATCGCGTATTGACGGTTGAAATTCACGTGATCAGCACAACCTCGTTGAGTGTAATCACAGAAACACACCCGGACTCCCGACAGGAGGGTCGACAGGTATGAAAATCTTGATGGTATTAACGTCCCATGACCAAATGGGCGACACTGGCCACAAAACCGGTTTCTGGCTGGAAGAGTTCACCGCGCCGTTTTACGTATTCAAAGATGCCGGTGCAGATATCACGCTGGCAACGCCGAAAGGCGGCCAACCACCGGTTGATCCAAACAGTGAGACCGAAGACGCCCTGACCGACTCCACCCGGCGTTTTTCCGAAGACGCCCACGCGCGGGAAATGCTGGCCAGCACCAAGAAACTGGCCGATGTCGACATGAACCAGTATGACGCCATCTTCTACCCTGGTGGCCACGGCCCCCTGTGGGACCTGGTGAACAACGAAAAATCCATCGCCCTGATCAAGACCGCCTACGAGCAGGACAAGGTGATCGGTGCCGTATGTCACGCACCTGCCGTGTTCAAGAACGTAGAGGTAAAACCTGGCCAGAATATCGTGGGCGGCCGGGAAGTCACCGGCTTCACGAACAGCGAGGAAGAAGCCGTGGGCCTCAGCGGTGTGGTACCTTTCCTACTGGAAGATATGTTGAAGGAAAACACCGCCACCTATACCCGCGGTGACGACTGGGCACCGCACATCGTGGTGGACGGCAAGCTGATTACCGGGCAAAACCCGGCCTCTTCCGAGGGGGCGGCGAAGGCCGTTGTGCAAGCCTTGCAAGAGGCCTGATCCGACAAAGATCACAGGCACACCACGAGGCCGGATGAGCATTGCATCCGGCCTTTTTCTTACCCGCCCGTTCATTGTCAGGCTCGCCAGCGATAACGCCCTGCGGTTAAAGTTCAGTTATGGTCGCCAACAGCTTTTCATATCTGTGCTAACGTTTTGAGGAACATCTCAAAAAGCTGGCCATCGCTATGAGCAATCCCAAGCACACTCTTTTCTGGATGACGCTGTTCCTCGGCGTGGTCGTCATCGTCGGCGCCCTGATCCACAAGCCCCTGATGTCGGCTTTTATGGCCAACTGGGTTTTCAATCTGCTGATTCTCGGGGTTCTGATCGTCGGCATCACCCTGACCTACCGGCAGGTGTTCGTGCTGTTTCCGGAATTGAAGTGGATCGCCCAGTTCAGAACCGGCCATGCCGGACTTTCCGTGGTTCAGGAACCGCAATTGCTGAAGCCGCTGGCAAGACAACTCGGCGAGAATGCCACGAAAGACCGGTTCACGCTGTCTACCTTATCCCTGAGAACCGTCCTTGATGGCATTCATTCCCGCATGGATGAACAGAGGGAAATTACCCGCTACTTCATCAGCTTACTCGTATTCCTGGGGCTGCTCGGCACCTTCTGGGGCCTGCTGGGCACCATCAATTCGGTCGGCGCGGTCATCACCGGCCTGGACATGAGCCAGGAAGACTTCGGCAAGGTATTTGCGGAGCTTCAGGAGGGGCTGCTCACACCTCTGGAGGGAATGGGCACGGCCTTCAGCTCTTCCCTGCTGGGCCTGGGCGGCTCACTGATCCTTGGTTTTCTCGATATCCAGGCCGGCCATGCCCAGAACCGTTTCTACGACGGCCTTGAAGAGTGGCTGACGGGCGTGACCAATCTCGTAGACCGGATAGACGACGAGCAAGACCTGTCATGATCGGTTCCAGGCGTCGAAGCCGAAGCACCACCAACGTCTGGCCGGGCTACGTGGATGCCCTTTCAGCGTTGCTGATGCTGGTGATCTTCATGCTGCTGGTTTACGTGGTCAGCCAGCTCTACCTGTCACAGACGCTCTCTGACCGGGACACCCAGCTCACCCGACTCAATGCCCAGTTGAACGAGCTCTCGGAGCTGCTGGGCCTGGAAGAGAGCCGAAGCGAGGCACTGGAAGACCAGCTGACCAGCGTTCAGGAGCGGAACAACAGCCTGGTCGGTCAGCTGGAATCCACCCGGGAACAACTGATGCGGCAAACCGCCATGGCCGAGGCCCAGTCGGAGCGACTGGCCAGCATGGAGGAATCGATTGACGAGAAAGACGATGTGTCGGCCAGCCAGCAGGCGATGATTCTGAGGCTCTCCAACCAGATTGCTTCATTGCGGGAACAGCTCAGGCAGATTGCCTCGGCGCTGGAGCTCCAGGAACAGATGACCGCCAACAAGGAACAGGAGCTGGAGCAGGTCAGCCGACGGCTCAACACCCTGCTGGCCGAGCGGGTCAACCAGCTGGAACAGTACCAGTCAGAATTCTTTGCCCGGCTGCGGGATATTCTGGCCGGCAATGAGAACGTCCGCATTGTCGGCGACCGCTTCCTGCTGCCGTCAGAACTGTTGTTTGCGTCCGCCTCGGCAGACCTGGGCGAGGAAGGCCGGCAGGAGCTCGACAAGCTTGCCGAACTGCTGCTGGATGTCTCTGCAAAGATTCCAGAGGACGTTGACTGGATCCTGAGGATTGATGGCCACACGGATATCCTGCCGATTAATACCCCAAGATTCCCCTCGAACTGGGAGCTCTCAACCGCCCGCGCGGTTGCGGTGGTTCGCTATCTGGCTGACCGGGGGGTGCCGGAACGGCGTATGGCGGCAGCCGGCTTCGGCGAGTTTTTCCCGGTGGCAGAGGGAACGTCGCCGGAAGCCCTGCAGCGCAACCGGCGAATTGAGCTGAAACTGACCGATCGTTGAGGGGGTGTGCGGCACAAGGCTGCGCACCCGACTAACTCCGGCACGAAGTCATTCCGCCAGACTTACTTTCCGATGTCATCAATGGCCGCCAATACCGCCCGGGCACCGTCCCGGATTTCGGCAATCACGGCTCCTGCCGCCTCGGATTGCCGGCGACCATCCACTGCTACATCGAGGACTTCGGCAATCTGGTTCTCGACACCCCCCGATAACTCGAGAATGGTATGAATCACATCGGCAATTTCGTCTGTGGCCGAACCGGTGGTCGCTGCCAGCTTTCGTACCTCGTCCGCCACCACCGCAAATCCACGACCGTGCTCACCGGCCCGGGCGGCCTCAATGGCGGCGTTCAGGGCCAGCAGGTTGGTCTGGTCGGCAACGCCGGCAATGGTGTCCACCATCTTCTCAATGCTCTGGGAGCGTTCGTTAAGGTCGGCAATCAAAGCCCGCGCTTTATCCACGCCGGCCTCAATGCGCTCCGCTGTCACTTTGGACTGCTGCAGCGCCTCGTCGGCCTTACCCACGATGTTGGCGGTCTGGGTGGCCGTGGATGAAGCAACGGCTGCTGCGTCCTGAGTCTGCAGAGCCTGCTCCACCCGTTCGGTAATATCACTGGCAAACTTGATGACCTTTATCACCTCACCGTTGTCGTCCAGAATCGGGTTGTAGCTTGCCTCCAGCCAGAGGTCGTTGCCGTCTGACTTCAGGCGCCGAAACCGGCCGCTGCGATACTGGCCATTGGCGAGGGCCTGCCAGAAATCCGGATTCTCCCGCTGGAAATCGGCATCGCAAAATATCCGGTGATGCTTGCCCACCAACTCGTTTGACCGATACCCCATGACAGCCAGAAAATTATCATTGGCACTGATGATGGTGCCATCCGGCTTGAATTCGATAATCGCCATGGACCGGTCAATGGAATTGAAGACTGCTTGTTGCTCACGCAAGCGTTGCTGCTGCGCGGTCACATCGGAGGCAATTTTCATCACCCGGTGCACGCGACCGTCTTCCCCCTTGATCGGGAAATAAGTGGCCTGCAGCCAAATACGCTGGCCATCCTTGCGCCGCCTGGAAAACGTATCCGTGCGCGCCTCGCCCGCACGCAGCGACGCCCAGAACTGTCGATAGTCGGATGAGTTCGCCACCCCGGGATCGCAGAACAGGCCGTGGGTTTTACCCATCAGTTCATCCCGACGGTAACCCATGACCTCCAGGAACAGATCGTTTACCTCCAGGATAACGCCGTCGATGGTGAACTCGATACTGGCTACAGCATTGCGGATGCCGTTGATCCTGGCTTCATGCTGGGCAGCACGGGCCTGGCATTCAGCCATTTCTTGCTTTTTCCTTGGGGTCAGGAACATCGTCAATTAACTCTTGAATGGTAAGGACCACTGACATCCTGTTTTGTGGTATTCAGTTATCGGCACCAGATGGTTTTTCTGTATCCGGTTTTTAGATCCTTTTCCCGTCAAAAACCGTATTGCCGATAACTCACTTCCTGGAACGCGAGGTGTATACGTTGCATACACTTTACTGGTTTACCCGTGATCTTCGGCTGCACGATAACGCCGCACTGCTGGCTGCGGCCCGCTCCGATATTCTGCTCTGCGTTTTCGTTGTCGATCCGCGCTGGTTTACCCAACATCAGTGGCAGTGTCGCCCCATGGGCCAGCATCGATGGCGTTTCCTGTGGCAGAGTCTGGTGGCGCTGGAACGCCAGTTGCGCACGATGGGCCAGCGCCTGCACATTGCCTGGGGCGACCCTGAAACGGTTCTGCCGGCCCTGGCCCGGGCCCATGGCATCCAGCGCATCATCCGCTCCCGCCTGCCCGGAACCGATGAAGCCCGGCAATGGCACGCACTAAGAGAGCAGTTGCCGGGCGTGTCATTCCAGGAATTTGAGACCCTGGGACTGTATACGGAAGGCCAGCTTCCGATGGCGCTGGGCGACCTGCCTGATACCTTTTCGAAATTCCGGAAACAGGTGGAAAAACAGGAGCAACCGTCCGGAGACGCGCTGAGAATCCGTACCGTCAGCGCCCTGCCGCCACCGCCAGGTTTCGCGGACGACAACCGCGGCGAGTGCCCGGCCATCCCCGAGCCAGGCCAGCCAACGGCCTTCACCGGAGGCGAGGAAGCCGCCCTCGCACAACTGAACACCTTCATCTTCGAGCAACACCGGATTGCCACGTACAAGCAAACCCGAAACGCTTTGGACGACTGGGGCTCGTCCTCGAAATTCTCTCCCTGGCTGGCGAACGGCAGCCTGTCGGCCCGGGAAGTGGCCGCCGCCATCGAACAGTACGAGCGGGAACACACCCGCAATGAATCCACTTACTGGCTGTGGTTCGAATTGCTCTGGCGTGAATACTTCCTCTGGTATGCGTTCCGGCACGGCAGCCTGCTGTTCCGGCGCGACGGCGTGCAGCGCAAGCGCCGGCCGGTAACCTTCTACGGCCATCGTTTCAAGGCCTGGTGTGAAGGCAATACCCAGTACCCCATCGTCAATGCGGCCGTGAATCAGCTGCGCCAAACCGGTTACATCAGCAATCGGGCACGCCAGCTGGTTGCCAGCTGCCTGGTGAATGAACTGGAGCTGGACTGGCGCTACGGCGCCGCCTGGTTCGAGCAGCAGCTGGTGGATTACGATGTCGCCAGTAACTACGGCAACTGGCAATACCTGGCCGGCGTGGGTGCCGATCCGCTGGGCTTGCGCCAGTTCAATCTCGACAAACAGGCGCAGCAATACGACCCGGACGGTGTCTTCGTGCAACAATGGCGGGGCGAGGCCCCACAACCGGTTGGCCTGCATACCGTGGACGCAGCAGACTGGCCCATTCTATGACGACGCCCAAAAGCCCGGCCGAAAAAGTGCTGGCCCGAATTCTCGACGCCAGCCAGCCGCACTCACTCCTGTGTTGCGGCGCAACCGCGGAGCAGGTAGGCCGCCGCTGGCATCAGCAGTCCGCCACAGCGCCTTTGGTCAGTCTCGACCCGGCAAACCCGGAGGCCGGCCTGCCGTTGTCATCGCCCCCCGATCTGGCGATCGTTACCGACACCCTGGAACACCATCCCCGTAGTGTGGGCGAGCACCTGTTGGGGCATCTGCGCAATTACGGCACGCATCGTATTGCCGCACTCGTGCCCCGGGATAACCACTGGAACTTCACCGATTTCATCGCCCTGGGGTTTACCCGCCACGCAGAGCTCGAAAGCGAGAACGGCGCACTTACGCTCTACACCTACAATCTGGATACTTACAATCACAAACGAGCCTGGAACAATCCTGATAACTGGGCCAATCCGGAAATGTGGGGAAAAGCGTGGTGGTAAACAAACCCAACAAAGCACTGAAACCAAGCACCATTCGAATCGGCACCCGATACCGGGCCAATCGGCTAAACGGCCCTTACGATGCCGTCATCATCGGTTCCGGCATTGGCGGCCTGACCACGGCCGCCTGCCTGTCGAAAGCCGGCTATAAAGTCCTGGTGCTGGAGCAGCACTACACCGCCGGCGGTTACACACACAGCTACGCCCGAAACGGCTACGAATGGGATGTGGGGGTGCACTACATCGGCGACATGGGTGCCAGCCATACCCTCGGGCGCCGGCTCTTTGACTATATTACCGACGGCAAGCTTGAATGGGCGCCGATGGACGAGAACTACGACCGCTTCTTCCTTGGCGACAAGGTCGTCAACCTCCGGGCCGGCAGGGAGGGCCTGCGGCACTCGCTGCTGGCGGCGTTCCCGGAGGAACAGGACGCTATCGACCGCTACCTGGCCCTGCTCGGCAAGGTCGCCGACGGTATGCAGTGGTACACCTTGTCCAAGCTCTCGCCCGCGCTGGCCGGGCCCCTGGTGTCCAGAGGCCTGAAAACGGTGCTGCCAGACTGCTTTAACCGCCCCACCTACGAGGTTCTGCGGGAACTCACCGACAACGAAGAGCTGATCGGCGCCATCACCGGCCAGTGGGGTGACTGCGGCGTGACCCCGAAACAATCCAGCTTCATGGTGCACGCGCTGATTGCCAAGCACTATGTGTACGGGGGGTTTTATCCCGTTGGTGGCGCCTCGGAAATCGCCAAAACCATCATCCCGGTGGTGCAGGCCGGCGGCGGTGATGTGCTCACTTATGCCGACGTGCATGAAATTCTGGTCGAGAAAGGCAAGGTAGTGGGTGTGCGCATGGCCGACGGGCACGACATCCGGGCCCCTCTGGTGGTCAGCAACGCCGGTGTGATTAACACCTTTGAGCGGCTGTTACCGGAGACCGAGGCTCAGAAGCTCGGCTATCCCCGTAACCGGGAACACATCACGCCCTCGATGCCGCACATCGGCCTGTATATTGGCCTGAAAGGCACGCCCGAAGAACTGGGCCTGCCACGCACCAATTTCTGGATTTACCCCAGCGCCGACCACGACGGCAACGTGGCACGTTTTCTCGAGAACCCGGAGTCTGAACCGTTCCCGGTGGTGTACATCTCTTTCCCCGCCGCCAAAGACCCGGATTACCAGAACCGCTGGCCCGGCACCTCCACCATCGAAATCGTCGCCCCCACCACCTGGGAGATGTTCAAACCCTGGCAAGGCTCTACCTGGGGCAAGCGAGGTGAGGAGTATGACGCGCTAAAAGCAGGCATCACCGAGCAACTGATGGAGATCCTGTACGAAAAACTGCCCCAACTTCGAGATAAAGTAGACTATGTGGAAACCTCCACGCCGCTGTCGACGGCCTGGTTCTGCCGTTATGAACAGGGCGAACTCTATGGCCTGGACCACACGCCCGAGCGGTTTGAACAGCGCTGGCTGAAACCCAAGACCGATCTCCCCGGCCTGTACCTGACAGGCCAGGATATCCTGACCTGTGGCGTGGTGGGGGCCATGATCGGCGGGCTGATCACCACGTTGTCGATTCGCGGACTTCGGGGCGCGGGCCTGGCGAAGCAGATTTTTGTAGGCTAGCCATGGCCCGGATTGTCTGCCCTCGCTGTGATATGCACCCCAATATCTGTGTGTGCGCAGACTGCGAACCGGTGCCGAACCGCCAGCGCGTTATTGTCCTGCAGCACCCCACCGAAGTCGGCCACGCCAAGGGCACGGTGAGGGTATTGCGCCAGTGCCTCGAACAACTGGAGGTGCTGGTAGGCGACACGCGCGAATCGTTTGCCCGGCAGGGGCTGGAGCAAATGCTGTCTGCGGGCCGGACCGGGCTGCTGTTTCCTGCCCCGGACAGCCAGCCGGTAGACAGCAGCGCTGCCAGCAACATTGACCAGTGGCTGGTTCTCGACGGCACCTGGCGTAAAGCCGCCAAACTGCTGCACCTGAATCCGCAGCTGCGCCAGTTGCCCGGCTTTCGCTTCGCTGATCCACCGGAGTCCCGATACCGTATTCGAAAGGCACCCAGAGCAGGCCAACTGTCTACGGCAGAAGCCGTCGGCCATCTCTTGCAAGCGGCCGAACCGGAGCTCGATACCGGTCCGATATTCAGGGCCCAGGAGGCCCTGGTAAACAAGCTGCTGGCATTTGTGCCCGTCGAACATGGAGGCCAAGCCGATGAAAACAGCAGACCTCAGTACTGAAGATACTTCCCGCGTCATCGAGATGGCCTGGGAAGACCGGACGCCGTTCGAGGCCATCGAATCCAGCTTTGGTCTGGCGGAAAAAGACGTGATCGCGCTGATGCGTCGTGAGCTGAAACCGCGCAGTTTCCGGCTGTGGCGCCAGCGCGTTGCCGGGCGCAAAACCAAACACTCACGTTTGCGACCAGCCGGCATAACCCGAGCCTACTGCCCGACCCAGTACAAACACGGGTGACGCGCCGGCTCGATTTCGTTATGTTGACCGCATTACGTTCATCAACGGTATGGGTTTATGGCCTGGATTTCCGACAAAGCAACCTCGAACCAGCTGAAAGAGCACAGTAACAACGTTCGCCCGAACGATCTTGAGAGCCTGCTCGGGCGGCAGCAAGCCATTGAGGAAAAAGTCAAAGGCAGCGGCCGGTTACGTCGTTTCTCAACCGACATCAAGCTGATGTTTTCCCTTATTCGGGATTACTGGAATGGCCGCTACCGCGCCATTCCGTGGAAGTCCATCGCGGCGGTCGCCGGGGCCTTGCTTTACGTCCTGAATCCGTTGGATCTGATTCCGGACCTGATTTTCGGTTTCGGGCTACTGGACGATGCAGGCGTGGTCGCCCTGTGTCTGAAACTGGTGGAATCCGACCTGCATCGCTACGCCGCCTGGAAGGAACATCAGCAGGCCACCGCGAAGACACCATCTGACAATTGATTAATAATCAATCAGGGCGTAATCTCACATCCCTTTGACGATTTACCTGCACAGTTCTGGAGTTACTGTGGATTTTGCCACTCTTATCGGCCTTGTCGGCGCCATTCTGCTCATCGCTTCCGCCATCATTCTGGGCGTGTCGCCCGGCGTGTTCATCAACCCGGCCTCGCTGCTGATTGTGGTTGGCGGCACCCTGTTGGTGGTGCTGGCAAAATTCAGCCTGGCGCAATTCTTCAGTGCCTTCAAAGTGGCGGCCCGTGCCTTCAAGTTCAAGCTGCCGGAAACCCAGGCCAGCATTGAGGAGCTGGTCGATATTGCCAACGTGGCCCGAAAAGAGGGTGTGCTGGGCATTGAAGGGCGTGAGGTCAGCAGTCCTTTCCTGGCCTCCGGCATCCAGATGCTGGTCGACGGCCAGGATGGCAGAACCATCAAGCAATTGTTGGACAAAGAGCGCCTGATGACGCTCGATCACAACCGCTCCGGCGCCAAGGTATTCACCGCGATGGCAGACGTTGCGCCAGCAATGGGCATGATCGGCACCCTGATTGGCCTGGTGCAGATGCTGTCAAACATGGAAGACCCCAAATCCATTGGCCCGGCCATGGCGGTAGCGCTACTCACCACCCTGTACGGCGCCATGATCGCCACCATGATCGCGACCCCGATTGCCGACAAACTCTCGCTGCGGATGACCGAAGAAGCGCGTATGCAATCGCTGTACATTGATGCACTGGTGGCTATCCAGGAGGGCACCAACCCGCGCATCATCGAACAGATGCTTTCCAGCTATCTTTCCCCGAAAGAGCGCGCCAGAAACGGCGACCCGGAAACCGCGAGCGGCTGATCATGGACGACTTGCCAGAAGAGGAAAAACCGGGCATTCCGGCCTGGGTCGTCACCTTTGCCGACCTGATGTCGCTGCTGATGTGTTTCTTTGTGCTGCTGCTGTCTTTCTCGGAGATTGATGCGCAAAAGTTCAAACAGATTGCCGGTGAATTGTCCAAGGCCTTCGGTGTTCAGCGCGACGTCCCAACGCTTGAAATCCCCCAGGGCACCAGCCCGATCTTCGATAATTTTTCACCGGCACCGCCCGAGCCCACCGTGGTCAATGAAGTCAAACAGACCACCACCGACCAGCAGCCGGAGGTGCAAACCCTGAAAAGCCCGGAAGAGAAGGCCGTCGAGGAAGCGATCCAGAAAAAGATGGATGCCAACATGGCCCGGATTCTCGAAGTGCTGGAGCCGGCCATCAAGGACGGGCGAATCAACGTTTCGGAGAGCCAGCGGCGCATCGTTATCCGCATTGAGGAAAAAGGCTCTTTCCCGTCCGGCTCGGCGGAACTGACCTGGGAATTTGAAGGCCTGCTGCTGGATATGGCCGAGGTTCTGGCGGATATGCCGGGAGATCTGGCGATCGAAGGCCACACCGACGACGTGCCCATTCGCACTGACCGTTTCTACAGCAACTGGGATTTGTCAGCTGCCCGCTCCGCGGCCGTTGCCAACGTACTTCTGGCCCGTGAACAGGTCAATCCCGATCGTTTACGGGTAACCGGGCTGGCCGATACCGAACCGAGAGTACCGAACACATCCCGCGAGAACCGTGCCAAAAACCGGCGGGTTGAGATTGTCATCGATCTGTCGGAGCCCATGGAAGAACAGGAAATCCGGTTGCGGGAAATGATTGAGCAGGGCACTGAGGAACAGGAGGCGATCATCGGTATTGAAGCCGATAACGCCGCCTCGGGCGAGATCACCTGGTAAACCACTACTCCGAGGGGTATCCGGTCAGCTCCATATAGCCGACACCGGTATGGCTGCCGCCAACCGATACCGGGCTCTCCCAGTAGGGATAGAAGCCTGCATTCAGGTAATCTCCCTCGGGGGCGGCAACCTCCAGTGCGACACCGAACCGGGGCACAGTGATCTGCCAGCGGCGCGGATAGCCTTGCGGGTTTCCGGTGGCGTCGATTGCGAGCTCACCCGGTTTCAGTGCCACCGGCTCGCCCTGCGCCGGAATCCAGGTACCCGAGCGGAAGCCACCCTCGTCTTCCCGCAACCGGAACGCCATCAGCTTGTCGCCCGAATCCAGATGCAGGGCAAACCAGTCCCATCCCTGCTGGCCGGCTTTCAGAAACTGGCTGCTCCACTCCCGGTCAAACCAGCCGGTACCGGTCACCGACAGTGTTTTGCCATCCAGCGTTACCGTGCCTTCGATTCTCAGGTCCACCAGGCTGAAGTACATCGAGCCTTCGCCACTGGCTGATTTGGCACTAAAACCCTGATCACCGTGGGCAACAGGCTCGCGCTGTGGCTGGAGCGCAAGGTCGTAAGACCAGGTATCCGCAGCGACCTTCAGGCGCCAGCCGGGAGTGTCTTTTGCCGGCTGCAGCTGCCAGTGATCCAGCCATACCGAAAACGGTTGCGCGGCTGCCCCGGCGTTCCCCACATCGCCACGGGCCAGTCGTTCGGCGAAGCGATGCTGGCCGTTATAACTGACCGCCGCATGGGCCATCCACGCCGCCTCAAGTGGCCAACGAGCCGCCGCCGGAGGTGTTGTCTCCCGCGCCCGGGGCGTCAGCGCCTGTCGGAACTGGGTCCACTGCAGGCCCAACGGCTCGCCGCTCTGTGTCTGAAGGTTGGCGGTGAGATACCACCACTCGATGCGATGCTGCGGGTGCGGGCCAAAGTCCCCGGGAAACACCAGCCGATCACCCGGGCCCGGCTGCAAAAAATCCACACCGCTGTCGGAATCAGCGCTGCCAGCCAGCCCGGCAAACCCTTCCGGTTCCTGCGGGCCGGTACCTCCGTAGATCAGTGCAACAAACAACACGGCCAGCAATCTCATCGATCCCCTCCGGCAAGCGCATGGGCAGACACCGGTGCCGAGCCAGGCCGGCTCAGCTGGATTCGCATCAGCAGCGCCACACTGATGCCAACGAGCATGTTCAGCACACCCAGCTCCAGCCAGAACACAGGATAGACCGACATGGGCAGCGACCACCCGAACGCCAGCGGGTTGATTCGATGCACCAGCACCCAGGTCAGCCAGACACCCAGCGGCAATGCACAAACCCAGATCGTGCTGGTCAGCGCCAGTGACACCGCGGTCAGCTGGGCCGTCGCCCGGGCACGGGGCAAACCCCAGACCATCAAAAGGCGGAAGTACCAGGCCCGGGTAGACAGGAACACCCAGGCCATCAGCAAAAGCGCAGTCGCAGCCAGCACCAGTGTCAGGGTGGTCATGGCCCGGGTCAGCAGAAACGTCTGATCAAAAATGTCCGTCGCCAGTGCCGTGACCGACTGATTGTCCCTGACAGTCAGCGGGCCAGCCGGCCACGCTTCCCGCAAAACGTCTTTCACCGGTTCGATACCATCGGGGCCGGGCGTAACCGACAAGCTGCGGAACCGGGCCCGGAAGCCTTCAGGCAACAGGCTCGCCAGCAACAGAATTTCCCCGGCAGGCCGGCCATAATCCGGATAAATTGCCAGGATCGGCACCTCAAGGTCACCCGCCTCAAACACAACCCGGACAGTCTCGCCTGTCGTCAGCCCCTGCCTGCGCGCCAACTGTTCGTTCACCATCAGGCCCTCGCCTTCTGACAGCCGCTGCCAGGGTCGATCAACGGCAGACAGCAGGTCCCAGGGCCGCATCAGGTCACTGATCGGGGTCAGGGCAAAGACATCCACTGGAACGGCCGTGCTTGCCTGCGGAGTCCACACATCTGCCCGACCACGGGTAACCTGATGCCATTGCCCGGGCGCGGCCAGCTCCGGCTGCGATGTCAGCAAACCGGGTGCCGTGCCGGCATCAACACCGGGGGGTACCTCAAAGAAGTAATCGGCAGCGAGTCGTTGGCCGAGCCACCGTTCGAACGTGGACTCGAACGTCGTCACCAGAGCATGAACCGCCAGCACCAGCGCCAGGGCAAACTGCAGCGCCACCAAGGGCAGTGCCAGCCGGCGCACCAGAACTGCAAGTTCCTGCCGCCGCCAGCGTTTCAGCGGGTCTTCAGTGCGGGCAGCCAGGGCGCGGGCAACCCCCGCAACCAGCAAGGGTGCCAGCCAGCCGGCCGCCAGAAACACCAGAGCCACGGCCACAAACAACCAGACCAGGCTGGGAGCCAGATACGACACCCCCAGGCCCGTCGCCAGGGCGCCCAGCGCCACGAACAATGGCCAGCGTGAAGGTTGGTCGGTGACTGTGCTCCCGGATGGCCGCAAGCCCGAGAGGCAGGCGACCATCACGACCACCAGCATGGTTGCCGCTGGCACCCAGACATCGTCGCCTCCGCCGGCGTAGAGCGGCCGGTCGAACAGGCCAGTCAGGGCCTGGCCAAAACCTTCCCCCAGCACCCGGGAGAGCAAACTCCCCAGCCACACCCCGGGCAGAATGCAAAGCAGGGCCAGCAACAGGTTTTCAACCAGCAGCAAACGCCGGATGCGGCCATGACTCACCCCGTAACGATGCAATAGAACCAGGCTTTCCCGACGCTGGGCCAGCCCCAGCAAAAACACGCTGCGCACCAGCAACGCGGTAATCAGCAACACCAGCACCCCGAGGGCGTCCAGATTGAGCAGAAAACTGTCACCCAGTTCGGCCGTATCAGGAGCCACGGCAAAGGCCTGAAAACGATAGCCTTCCGGTGGCGGTAACCGGCCGTCTGGCCCCGAAACCAGAAGCACCAGCGAGGACGGCTGCTCGGCGCTGCCAGCGGCAGCTTCACGGATATCAACGAACGGCTGACCATCCAGCTCGCCCTGCCAGGGTGCAGACTGTTGTTCCGGCGTGGTGAAACAATGCCCCGCCAGCGGATCGATACCAACAACGCGACCGCGCCCGGGCAATGACACTTCCAGCCAAGGCATCACACACCATCCCTGGCGACGGAGTGTGACAAAATCCGCTACGGAGACGGGTTGCCCGTCGGTACGCAGTACTTGATTTCGCTCGGCGACCGCCTGCTCGCTCTGTTCAAGGCTGGCCCGTGCCTGGCTGGTGAGGTGGTAAATGCCGGTCCAAAGCATGGTGGCCAGCAGAATCATCACCACCAGAGCCGCCAGCTGCAGCGGATGGCGGCGATAGTGACTGAACAGCGCAGCGCGAGGCGACATAGGAACTCAGGCCCCGCCCCGGTGCCCGAGATCAAGCTGGAACTGGCAGCGGGCCGCCAGCTCCGGATCGTGAGTCGCCAGGATCAGGCCGCAGCCTTGCCGGGCCTGTAAACCGAACAGCTCATCGGCTACGGCTTCAGCGGTTACCCGATCCAGACTGCCCGTTGGCTCGTCGGCCAGAATCAAAGCCGGGCGCACGGCAAACACCATGGCCAACGCAGCCCGCTGGCGCTGTCCCCCCGACACCTGGTCCGGATAGCGCTCACCTAACTCGCCAATGCCCAGCTTGCTGAGCCACTGCTGGCCACTGTCGCCCGCATTGCCAGCCAGGCTGGCCCGCAGCCGGATGTTGTCCAGCAGCGATAAGGCCGGCATCAGGTTGGCGTCCTGAAACACCACTCCGATGCACTGGCGCCGGAGGCCTGCCCAGGCCTGTTCCAATGCCTTGTTCACCGGCGCGCCCTCGCCGGCGAGCGTTTGGCCGGCCACGTGCAAATGGCCGGAATCCGGGCGTTCCAGGCCGCACAGTATGTTCAGTAACGTGCTTTTTCCGGAACCAGATGGCCCCGTCAACGCAAGCGATTGCCCACCGGCAAGGCTCAGATCCAGACCACTCAGCACGGAAACCGTCTGGTCGCCACTTTCAAATGTCTTTGCCAGCCCGGTCACATGAATCAGATCGTTGGCCATGGCTTGCTCCGTTGTTACTCCGGGGTGCCCAGAGGGGCGGCTGCCGAGTCTTTGCGCCGGGCAAGCCATTCCCGGGCCGGTTCCACCCAGGACAGCAGTGCCGGGATCACCAGCAGAACCAGGAATGTCGACAGCCCCAGACCGAACGCGATGGACGTTGCCATGGGGATCAGGAACTGGGCCTGCAACGAGGTCTCAAACAGCAGCGGGGTAAGGCCTCCGATGGTGGTCAACGACGTCAGCAGCACCGCCCGGACCCGCTGCACAGCCGCCTCATTCAGAGCATCTGTTATCCCAAGCCCCTTCTGACGCTGCTGATTGTAGAAAGATACGAGGATAATGGCGTTATTGACCACGATCCCGGACAGGCCAAACAGCCCGAACAGGGAAAGAATAGTCAACTGCAGCCCCATCAGCCAGTGCCCCAGCAGGGCACCGACCAGCGCAAACGGAATAATGGCCATAACAATCAGCGGCAGACTCCAGGACGCAAATACCCAGGCCAGCACGACATACATCAACGCCAGGCCGATGAGCAGGCCGGTTTTCATGTCTTCCATGGTCTGACGCTGGTCGGCGGAGCGCCCTTCAAAGCTGTAACGCACGCCATGGCGACTGGCAATCTCGGGCAAAGGCCCGGCCTGAAGGCTTTCCAGTATCTGATCGGTGGTGGCTACCCGGGTATTGAGCGCCGAGGTTACCTCTACCGCCAGCTCGCCGTCGGCATGACGCAGGGCCTGGAACCCCTGGCGATGGTCCAGGTTCATCACCTGGGTCAGCGGCACAAAACGGCCGTCCGGAATGCGGATGGTCATGCGTTCAAGCGTCGAGTACTGCTCCCGCTGGGCCCTGGGCAACTGCACCCGGACTTCCACCTCATCCCGACCATCCTGATAAATCTGGGCAATACGGCCGTCAAACGCCGCCCGCAACTGCCGGCCCAGATCCACCGTGGTCAACCCCAGCGCCTCGCCAGACGGACTGACCTGGTAAATCAGCTGTTCCCTGCCCCAGGGCATATCGTCTTCAACATCCAGCACACCGGGCAGTGTATTGAGCGACTGGGCCACTTCATCTGCCGCGCGCTTCAGTGCCTCGGCGTTATCGCCCGTCAGCCTTACATTCACATCACGCCCGGGAGGCCCCGCCTGGCGTTCGTTGATGTTCAGAGCATCCAGCCCGGCCGGCAGCGTTAATTGGCTGCGCCACTGGCGAATAAATTCGGCATTACGCACGGAACGGCGGTCTGAAGGCACCAACTCCACCAGAATCGAGCCGAGCTCATCGTCATTGCGGGAACTGCCCCCGGCGCCCTGAGTGGCACCATAGGTGGTTACAGCGTGGCGCACCAGATCCCCCCCCAGGGCCGCCTCCGTTTCATTCAGGGCCCGCTGCATCTCTTTGAGGAAGCGCGCAACCGCGTGCTTGTCGGTGCCGGCGACAAAACTGGCGTTGGCATAGAGCACAGACGGTTCCGGGGTCGGGAAAAAGTTGAAACCCAGCCGACCGCCAGCCAGCAGCCCCACGGTCAGGATCGCCAGTGCCAGTGCCGAGGCGACGGTCATCCCCCGATGCTTCAGGCTGTACCGGGAGAAGCGGCGGAACGGGCCATCACGAAAGGCATCAAACTTCTGTTCAAAGCCTTGCCGCAGACGCGTCATCGGGTTCGGCCGGCGGGCAGCCGGCTGCCCGCCGTTCTTGCGCACAAACGCATGGCGCAAGTGCGCTGGCAGCACCACGAAGCACTCCAGCAGCGAAGCCACCAGCACGCAGATCATCACAATGGGGATATCACCAAGAATGTTGCCGATAACGCCACCCACCACCAGCAGCGGCATGAACGCCGCTACCGTGGTCAAAGATGAGGCCAGTACCGGCCAGACCATGCGTTTGGCCGCGCCCTCGGCGGCGTATATGGACGGCTCGCCCATGCGGGCATGGGCATCGGCATCCTCGCCCACCACGATGGCGTCATCCACGATCACCCCCAGAGCCATGATCAGGGCAAACAGGGAAATCATATTGATGGAGCCGCCAATCAACCAGAGCATACCCAGGGCAGCAAGAAACGCTGTTGGAATACCAACGGCAACCCAGGCCGCAACGCGGCCCGGCAAAAACAGATAGAGCAGGCCGACGACCAGCACCAGACCGCCAAGACCGTTGTTCACCAGCAGGGAAATGCGGTCTTCGATCAGTTGCCAGGTTTCGTCGTAGACCTTGATGTCCATGGTCGTTGGCAGGGTCGGGCGCGTATCTTCAAGCCATGCCTCAAAAACCTGGGCCGCCGCCAGGGAATTGCCGTTTTCAGCCCGCTGCAGCTGCATTTCCACCGCCGGCATTCCATTGTTTTCGAGTACCGTCTGATTATCACGGCCTTCCTGGCGGATGATGGCAATATCCCCCAGCTGCATCCGGATACGGTCTCCACTCAGCACCGGAATGGTTTCGAACGCCTGGGGGCTTCGGCGCTGCTGCACGGCCCGCAGCTCACGGGTGGAATCCTGCTGGGCCATCATGCCCGCGGGCAAGTCCCGTGACAGTGAAGCCACCCGATCGGCAATCTGCTCCAGCGACAATCCCAGCGATTCCAGACGCTCTACCGGTACATCAATGCTGATCTGCTGCTCCGGCAGGCCGCGCAGGTTAACCCGGTCGATGCCCCGGTCGAGCAATTCGTCCTCAAATCGGTAAATCAGCTGGCGTAACTCGGCACGGTCCACGTCACCATAGACCAGCAACCGGGCCACCGGCTCGTAACGTTCCACACGGGCGACCTGAGGCTCTTCCGCGTCTGACGGCAGGTTGTTGAATTCGTCCACCTGCTGGCGCACGTCATCCACGGCCTGGATCGGATCCGTCCCCTCGTGAAACTCGAGCGTGATCGATGACACGCTCTGGGCCGAGGTGGAGGTCATCTTCTTCAGACCATCAACGCTGCGAAGCCTCTGCTCCAGCGGATCGGTAATACCCCGCTCAACATCTTCGGCCGAGGCCCCGCTCCACACCACGCGGACACTCACCACATCCAGAGCAAAGGTCGGGAAGAACTGGATGTTCATCCGGGTGAGCGCCAGGGCACCTCCCAGCAACATCACCAGCATCACCAGGTTGCCCGCCACCCTGTGATGGACAAAAAAGCCTATGACACCCTGCTTGCGTTTCATGGTGCCGCGGCTCCGTCAGGCTCCGCCAGGGCCACTTTCAGGCCTGTGATGGCATTAGGCAGATGGGTGGTGATCAGGCGCATACCGGGTTTCAGGTCTGCGCTGTCAATCAGCAACCGACGCTCGCCGTTCTCATCCAGGGCTTCACCGATTCGCCGCACGTTCACCCGCTTCATGCGGTCGTCATCCGACATCACATACACACTGTCTGCGCCGTACAGGGCACTGAAAGGCACCGGGATAACATCGTTTCGGGGTGGCCTGCGCAAGACCAGCGGTTGCAGTGCTCCGGGCCGCAATGCTCCGGGGTCGCTCGTCAGCGCCAGTACGGCCTCCGTCCCGGAAGGGTCTGACAAACCGGCAAACCGAACCAGTTCAAATGTCTGGCCAGACTCCCCGGCCGAGGCCGTAAGGGTAGCCCCGTTTGCCAGAGCCCGGGTCAGTTCGTCCAGATACACCTGCGGTACCCGGGCCCGAACTTCCAGCCCCCGGACAGGGTAAATACTCAGCAATGTCTGGTTGGGTGATACCTGATCACCTGCCGCTACTTGCCGCCCCGTGACAATACCGTCGAACGGCGCCCGGGCCACGGCCCGCTCACTGTCCAGTTCAGTGGCGGTCAGGCTGGCCCGGGCCTGGGCCAGCCTTGCCTGCAAGCTTTGCAACCGCGCCGGGTGCTCGGCAATGGCCCGTTCCCGCGTGCGAACGGTGAGTTCTGCGCGAGCCAGAGCGTCTGTGGCCACCTCCAGATTCTCACGGGACGCCAGATTGCGCTCGACCAGCGACTGAACCCGCTCGAACTGGCGGCGGGCATTTTTCAATATCGCCTGTTCACTCTCGAGGGAGAGCTGATCGTTCCGGTATCGCACCCGCTCGGAGCTTACCTGAGCCTCCAGGTCCGCCACCTGGGCTCGGGCCTGCGCGATCACCGGCTCTATGTCCGCAGGGTCCAGCGCCACCAACACATCGCCCTGATTCACTTGCTGACCCTCCCGCACGGGCAAACGGTCTATGCGGCCGGCCAGCGTTGCGGTGATGGTCTGGAGATCCGGCGCAACGACCTCACCATACAGCGACAGCACCGGGGTCGCCGTTTCCGGACGTATTTCCTGAACCTGAACCCGCCAACTGCGTTCTGTGGCGGTAACTTCCGCCGGCTCCGGCCGGGTCGCTTTTAGCAACATGAATCCGGCAATGCCGAGGGCGATGATCAACAGGGGGAACAGTTTTCTGGACATGGACAGTCGATGCTCTGGTCAAATGAAGGTGCGCGAACACCCCGACTTTACTATACAATTTTCAACAGGTTCCGGATTACTCCGGCGGAAACATCCCGACTCAAGGATCTAAAACCGTGGACGGAAGCCATGACACATTGCTCAACGTTATTTTGTTGAACACGTTGCTTGTGTGCATCGTTGTTGTGATTCACAACGAGGCCCTTGTCCGTTTGAGCTCTATTCTCAGCCACGTGCGACAAGGCCACCACTTCCGCCTGATCATCGCAGTGCTCGGCTGCCTGACCGCTCACGCCCTGCAAGTCTGGATCTTCGCCACGGCCTTCTACTTCATGCACCATGCCGAGGGCTGGGGTCGATTACTGGGCAATTTCAACGGCACCCTGCTGGACGCCACGTATTTCTCCTTCACCACCTTCACGACACTGGGATATGGCGATATCGAAGCCGTTGGAATGCTCCGCCATCTCACCGGCATCGAAGCGCTCACTGGTCTGGTATTGATTACCTGGAGCGCATCGTTCCTTTTCCTCGAAATGCAGCGTTTCTGGCCCACGCGGTAATCTCAGGTGCTCAAATCCACTTGCAGCGGGCCAGCGTGTAATACAGCAAAGGCACCACCAACACGGTCAGCAGTGTCGACATGGCCAGGCCAAAGACCAGTGATATCGCCAGGCCGTTAAAAATCGGGTCGTTTAAAATAAAGTAAGCACCCACCATCGCCGAGATCGCCGTCAACGCAATGGGTTTTATGCGCACCGCCCCCGCCAGGACCACCGCTTCATCAAGTTCGACACCCTCCTCAATCAGCTGCCGGATAAACACCACCAGCAGGATCGAATTGCGCACAATAATGCCCGCGAGGGCAATCATGCCAATCATGCTGGTGGCGGTGAATTCACGCCCCAGCAGCGCGTGGCCGGGCATGATGCCGATCAGGGTCAGCGGGATAGGTGCCATGATTACCAGCGGCAGGATATAGGACCGGAACTGGGCCACCAGCAGCACGAAAATCATGAATACGCCTACGCTGTAGGCCATACCCATGTCCCGGAAAGTCTCATAGGTAATCTGCCACTCACCGTCCCATTTCAGGGTACCTTTTTCCGGCAACGGAGGCTGGTCAAGGAAATACTGCTCCGGCGCCCCGGCCTGTTGGCTCAGGCGTTCAACCATGGCAAACATTCCGTACAGCGGTGAATCAATATCGCCCGCCATGTCTGCGGTCACGTAAGTCACCGGCAAAAGATCCTTGTGGTAGATTGCGCCCATCCAGTCGGCTTCACGAACCTCCGCAATGCTCGCCAGTGGAACCAGCGTGCCGCCGCGACTGCGCACCTTCAGGGAGAGCAGCACCGACGGCTGGGCCTTGTCGCTTTCGCCGAGAATCACCCGGATAGGAACCGGGTACTTGGCATGATCGTCATGCAGGAAACTGACATGGGTTCCGCCCAGGGCCACCTGCAGGGCAGCAACCACCTGGGCCTGGGACACGCCCAGCCTTGCCGCGCGATCCCTGTCCACCACCACTTCCCATTGCCGTGTGGGCGACTCGAGCGTGGTGTCGATATCCACCAGGCCGTCGACGCTGGTCATGCCTTGGGCCACTTGCCGCGCCAGTTCCGCCCGGCGATTTTCATCCACCGCATAGATTTCCGCCACCACGGGTGAGAGCACCGGCGGCCCGGGCGGCACCTCGACAATCTTTACGCTGGCACCGTATCGCTCACCGATCTCGGTCAACGGGTTCCGGAGAGACTGGGCAATGTCATGGGACTGCCGGTTCCGGTTCTCCTCATGTACAAGGTTTACCTGGATATCGCCGTGATAGGGCTCGCCACGCAGGTAATACTGTCGTACCAATCCGTTAAAATTGATCGGCGAGGCGGTACCGGCGTAGGTCTGCCAGTTGGCCACTTCGTCCACTGTCTCCAGATAGTGCCCCATGTCCATCAGCACCCGCTGGGTCTGCTCCATGGGCGTGCGCTCGGGCATATCCACCACTACCTGCAACTCGGACTTGTTGTCGAAGGGCAGCATTTTCAGGATCACTGTCTGGAATACTGGTAATGACGAAGCCGCCAGGGTCAGACCCACCACCCCCAGCGCCAGCAAACGGCGCCGCCAGGGATGATCGCCCAGGAACGGCCCCAGCACAATGCGGAACATTCGCAGGGATAACGGGCTCACGCCATCGGCAGAACTGGAGGCCTCCTCGGCTTCGGCGGCCTGCTCCCCCTGCTTGTGTTTGAGGAGCCTGAACGCCAGCCAGGGCGCCACCACAAAGGCGACGATCTGGGACAGCACCATACCGGCCGAGGCATTGATCGGAATCGGGCTCATATAGGGGCCCATCAGGCCGCTGACAAACGCCATCGGAATCAGCGCCGCCATGATGGTGAGACTGGCCATGATAGTGGGCGTGCCCACTTCATCCACGGCAACGGGAATAATGTCCTTCACAGCCCGCCGGGAGTTCTGGATCCGTCGGTTGATGTTCTCGGTGATCACGATGCCGTCGTCCACCAGAATGCCGATGGAGAAAATCAGCGCGAACAGGGACACCCGGTTCAGGGTGAAACCCCAGGCCCAGGAGAACACCAGGGTCAGCAGCAGGGTAATCAGAACCGCAATGCCGACGATCAGGGCCTGGCGCCAGCCCATGGCCGCCAGCACCAGCAGCACAACGCACAGGGTGGCGGAGATCAGATCGGTAATCAGTTTGCGGGCTTTCTGGGAGGCGGTCACACCATAGTCCCGGGTCACCAGCACTTCCACGGATTCCGGTAAGGCCCGGTTGCGCAACTGGTCCAGACGCTCTTCAACGGCCGTGGTGATATTGATGGCGTTCTCGCCCGGCTTCTTGGCAATGGCCAAAGTAACCGCCGGATACACCTCGCCGGGCTGGCCAGCCTTGCCGTCTCCATGGGCCGGCCCGAATCCGGTCATCACACTCTGGTCCACCACGGTGCCACCCCGGCTGACGTCCGCCACGTCCTCCAGGTACACGGCCGCGCCATTGTGCATACCCACCACCAGGCGGCGAACGTCACCCACCGTTTCCAGAAGTGTGCCGGCCTGGACCGGTATCGACAGGTTGTCCCGGGTTATCCGGGCCTCCTGGCTACTGGTGTTGGCCGCGGCCAGTGCGTTACGGATATCGTCGATGGTCAGGTTGAAGCCAGCCAGCAACGCCGGATCGAACCGGATATCGACGCGGTCCGGAATGCCCCCGGTGGTATAGATATCCCGGGTGCCGGGAACCCGCTTCAGGGCGACTTCCAGCATATGCGCCAGGCGGGTCAGTTCCTCACCTGTGTGGCCGTTGACCGGATCGTAGAGGGTCAGGGTCATCACCGGCACATCATCGATGCCCCTGGGTTTGATCACCGGCTGAGTCGCGCCCAGGTTGGCCGGCAACCAGTCCTGGTTGGAATACACCTGATTGTAGAGACGGACGAGGGCTTCCTGCCGTGGAATGCCCACCTCGAACTGCACGGTGATCACCGCCTGACCCTGGCGAGACACCGAATAAACGTGTTCAACGCCCTGGATCTCGCTCATCACCTGTTCCGCGGGCGTGGCGATCGCGCTTTCCACCTCACGGGTGCTGGCACCAGGAAATGCCACCATGATATCGGCCATGGTGACGTCAATCTGGGGCTCTTCCTCTTTGGGCGTAACCACCACGGCCAGCACGCCCAGGATAATCGCCAGAATGGCCAGTAACGGGGTGAGGTGGTTGTTCTGAAAAACCCGGGCGATGGCTCCGGATGGGCCAACGGGCGGCAAATCACGGCTCACGGATTCGACTCCTCGCCCGTTTTTTCAACCGGGCTCAAACGATCGCTGCCGACCAGTTCGGAGGGGTTCGTGACCACACGCTCGCCTTCGCTGAGGCCGGCCAGAATTTCCAGCCTGCCGTTGTTCCGCTCTCCGGTGCGTACCTGGCGCAGCCGAGGCTGCCCCTGCTGGTCCAGCACGAACACGGCGCGGAGTTCGCTGCGTTGAATCAGACTGCTGGCCGGCACCCACAGAGCCTCCCGGCTGGCAACCGGCACGCTGACTTTTACCAGCATTCCGGGAAACAGGGAGCCATTGGGTTCTCTCAGGCGCATCCGCAAACGAAACGTGTGGGTTTGCGGATTGGCGTAGGGGTAGAAGGTCATCTCACCGGTTTCCAGCACCCGGCCGTCAGACAGTGTAACCTGGGCTTGCCGCTCGGTGCGGGCCAGCTCGGCGTACTTCTGGGGCAGGTCCACCACCACCCGAAGCTGCTCCAGAGACAGGCCGCTGAGCAGAGGCTGGCCGGAGTTTACCGACTCCCCAACCTCCACATGGCGCTCAGTGAGGATACCGCCATAAGGGGCGACAACGCGGGTATAAGATAACTGTTCTCTGGCCTCGGAAACCGCCCCTTTGGCTCGCTCCACCCTGGCGCGGGCGGCAGCCAGATTGTTACGGGCCTGGTCGAACTCCTGCCGGGACACAAGCCCCCGTTCGTGCACCGCTTCAATCCGTTCAAAGCGCTGCCCGGCATCCGCCAACGCGGCTTCAGCCTCTTCCAACCCGGCCTCGGCCTGACGCAAACGGGACCGTTGCTCACTGTCCTCCAGCCGGACAATCAGGTCACCGGCGGCAACGGAATCATCCACATCGTAGGGCAGGCTCTGGACCTTGCCGCTGGTCTGCGCAGAAACGGTACTTTGCTGCACGGCTTCAACAACCCCGTCCAGGTCGATTGTTTCCTGTAGCGTTGAGCGTTCCACCGCTTGCGTTTCGATGGTTTCAGCGGATGAGCCAAGACTGATCAGCATCAGAAACAGCACGCGGCGTGCCAGCAGACGTTTAGTCATCGTTATTCCTTAAAGGTATTACCTGATAACCAATTGTAGCACCCACCGGGATTTCCTTCAGCTTAGTCTCTCGCCGGGGCTGATAAATGAAAAAAACCCCGGGCGGAGCAACGTCCGCCCGGGGTATCAATGTCACCCGCCGGCTATGAGAAGCGGGTAACCGCCATACTCGGTTGTTACCACCGGGCCGTCAGCGCGGCACGCACCGTGCGACCGGGTTCGTTGACCTTGAAAAACTCTTCGCCCAGGGCATCCGCTTTACTCACGTGAGATGCCCAGGTCTTGTCGAACACGTTATCCACCGCCCAGGTCAGGCTCAGGTTAGCCATCAATGGGTGGGTACCGGACAGGTTAAAAACGCCGTAACCCGGTGAGGTGCTGGGATCAAGGCCAGACTCCAGGTCTACCCGATCCTGCCGACGCGCCAGCTGCCATTCGGCTTCCAGGGTGTGACCCTGATGATGCCAGCCAAGGGTCTGGATAAACTGAATCGGCGGAATCCGCGGCAGCGCCTTGTCGGCATCCCGGTTTTCCCCCCTTACAGACGCCAGCTTACTGTTCGTGCTCCAGGTTCCGTTACTCCAGCCCAACTGGCCTTCGACACCCAGCAAGCGGGCATCAATGTTGTAGTAGCGATCCTGTGAGCGCAGCACATAGTCATCCACCTGGTCTACCCAGACCGCCGGACGCCAGTTCCAGTTGCCTTCCCGGCCCGACAAGCTGATTTCAAGCTTGTTGTGCTTTTCGGTATCCAGGTCCGGGTTACCCACCCAACCGAGCTTTTTGTTGACGTAGCGTTCGGTCACTCCAGGGCTGCGCACACTGTGGCTGGCCACGACATCCAGGCTACGGCTCGGCGCGTAACGCCACTCACCGCTGACAAAGCCACTGACGTTGTCGTCATTGGCATCGGTGCTGGTGGTGCCATATACCTGCTCGTAAGCCTTGGCCGCACTCATCGACACCATGGTTCCGTCGGGTTTTTTGAGCATATAGGTCTGGTCAGCCTTGGTGGCCTGCATCTCTACACGGTCGTAACGGATACCGGCACCCAACCGGGTGTTCATGCGGATCTGGTGGAAGGCCTCAACAAACACACCCACACGATCCCGCTCAACGCCAGGCCACATATAAGAGGCCACAACGTCTTTATCCACGTTGTTCAAAGCGGCATCCCAATCGTTGCTTTCCACATCCACACCGATGGCAATATCCTTGGTGTAGTTGATGGTCTGATCCAGCACCAGCCGCACGCCTTGAGTACGGGTCTCCGAAGCGGTCAACATTTTCATGGGAGCTGTTTGCTCGCGCAGACTGAAGTTGTCCATCACATGGTCAACGTCCGCCTGCCAGGCCATCAGGTACCAGCCGCCATTGGCAACGGGCGCACCCAGCTCCATTCGATACAGGTCGGTGTCGGTTTTCGGCGCGTCCATACCACGGCCCGGGAAGCTGACATCCCGCTCTTCCTGGCGGCTAATCATGCCTTTGATGTAGACGCCGTTATCAGCCGTCCAGGCACCATCCACCCGGCCTTCAGTGTTCTCATAGGAACTCCGGACTTCGTTACCGTCGCCGTCTTCGTAGTCATCCGCTTCGTCATAGCCGCCGGCCAGGCGCACAAAACGCTCTTTACTGCCGGTTGCTACGCTGCCGTTTATCAGCTTGCCTTCACCGTTATCAGAACCACCAACGGTCAGGTGCCCGGCGGTCGCGTTGTCATCGGAAAATTCCGGCGCGGCGGTGGTGGCCACTACCTGACCACCGGCAATCGGCCCCCAGCGCAACGTGCGGTTACTGGTGCGCACTTCCAGCACAGGCGCCAGCGCCGTGCTCAAACGACTGGTAGGCGGGTCCATCCGGCTCGGGCAGGCACCTTCCACCCGCATACCATCAAGCAGCACCTCCACCCGCTCTTCATTCTGGCCACGGATCACCGGGTCCAGTCCCCTGCCGCCCATACGCGACAGCGAAACCCCGGCATCCGAGGACAGCCTCTGGACCGGCTCAGTCTGAACCGCCGCAGCAGACAGCCGGGCAGCTTCAGCCGACTGACCCTCCGTCACCCGGATCAACATCGGGCCAGTCGTTTCAGACTGTGCACTGGCAAGGGGAGCGACAGCGTAACCGGCCATCACAAGGCTGATACAACGAGCCAGGTGGGTCTTTCTCATCATGGGTTGGCGGTCCTTGGAGCTTTGAGTTAGATGGTTTGCTAATTAGCAGGAATTGTATGCCGCTTTTTTTTTACTGGCTTGAGACACAATGACGCACCCCGTTCGGGGTATCTCCACCGGGTCAGGCCGGGGGCATTACTGCAGATTTACTTGCCAACTACCGCACCGCTGTGGTGCAATCGTTGCCCTTTTTTTGGGCGGCCGTATTTTTTCGCGGCTTTCAATACGCGTATTCCGAGGGCATGACACCATGACTGCAAAACTCGACGAAAAGCTCGAACCAATCTATCAGGACGTTCTTCACCGCAATCCGGGCGAAAAAGAATTCCACCAGGCGGTCCACGAAGTGCTGGAAACCCTGGGGCCCGTTCTGGTCAAGTACCCGGAATTCGCCGACAAGAAAATCATCCAGCGCATCTGTGAACCCGAGCGCCAGATCATCTTCCGCGTGCCCTGGCAGGACGACAGCGGCGAGATCCACATCAACCGCGCCTTCCGCGTCGAGTTCAACAGTGCACTCGGCCCCTACAAGGGCGGTATGCGTTTCCACCCGTCGGTTTATCTGGGCATCATCAAATTCCTGGGCTTCGAGCAGATTTTCAAAAACGCGCTGACCGGCCTGCCCATTGGCGGCGGCAAGGGCGGCAGCGACTTTGATCCGAAAGGCCGCTCTGACGACGAGATCATGCGCTTCTGCCAAAGCCTGATGACCGAACTGTATCGCCACCTGGGCGAGTATACCGACGTGCCGGCGGGCGACATCGGCGTGGGTGGTCGTGAAATCGGCTACCTGTTCGGGCAGTACAAGCGCATCACCAACCGTTACGAATCCGGCGTGTTTACCGGCAAGGGGCTGGACTGGGGCGGCAGCCGCGCCCGCACCGAAGCCACCGGTTACGGCACGGTGTTCTTTACCCACGAGATGCTGAAGGCGCGTGGTGACTCCCTGGAAGGCAAAACCGTGGTGGTTTCCGGCTCAGGCAACGTCGCCATCTACGCCATCGAGAAATGCCATGAACTGGGCGCCAAGGTCATTGCCTGCTCCGATTCGCAAGGCATCATCGTGCATGAAGCCGGCATCGACCTGCAGACGGTCAAGCGCATCAAGGAAGTGGAGCGTCGTCGTATCAGCGCCTACACCGAGTATCATAAAGACGCCCGGTACGTGGAAGATGGCAACATCTGGAGTGTTCCGTGTGACGTCGCGCTGCCTTGTGCCACCCAGAACGAGCTCAACGGCAGCGATGCCAAGACCCTGGTCGAAAACGGCTGCATTGCCGTTGCCGAAGGCGCCAATATGCCAACCACACCCGAAGGCATTATTCTGTTCCAGGAAGCCAAGATTGCCTATGGCCCTGGCAAGGCGGCCAACGCCGGCGGCGTAACCACGTCGGCACTGGAAATGCAGCAGAATGCCAGCCGGGATTCCTGGACCTTTAACTACACACAGAAGCGTCTTGAGGAAATCATGATCGATATCCACAAGAACTGTTACGAAACCGCCGCCGAGTTCGGCTCCGAAGGCAACTACGTACTGGGTGCCAACGTGAACGGTTTCCTGCGTGTGGCCAAGGCCATGACCGCGATGGGCGTTATCTGATCAGGCCATGAACAGCCAGACGCCTCACCCAACCGACAACCGGGTTTCTACCGGCCTGGCCGGTCTGGATGAGGTGCTGGATGGCCTGCGAATCGGTGACAATGTCGTCTGGCGGGTATCCGATCTGGACGATTACCGCCGATTCGTGTTTCCTTTTCTGGATGCCGCCGCCAGCGCCGGCCGGCAAATTATCTACCTTCGCTTCGGCGAACACCCCCCGATTATTGATCAGCACCCCGCCGTGCGCACTATCCAAATCGATGCACTGGGCGGCTTTGAAAGCTTTACCGGCCGGATCTGGCGCCTGATTGAACAGCATGGCCGGGGCGCTTTCTACGTGTGCGACAGCCTGAGTGAACTGCTCAATGCCTGGGCCACCGACGCCATGGTCGGCAACTTCTTCCGGGTGGTGTGCCCGTTTCTGTTCGAACTCGACACCGTCGCCTGGTTTGCCCTGCATCCGGACCGCCATTCCCGCATGACCCTGGACCGCATTCGCCAGACCACCCAGGTGATGATTGACGTGCACCGTTATGGCGACGAGGTGCAGATTCATCCCATCAAGGCCTGGCGACGACAGTCACCCACCATGTTCCTGCCCCACCGGGAAGCACACGGGCAATTCCTGCCCATTACCGACAGCAGTGATGCCACTCGCATTCAGGCCACCCTGGAAGCCGAACGCCTGCATGGCCAGCCACTGCTGGACTATTGGGACCGGCTGTTCCAGGAGGTCAGCCGGGCTCTCTACGAGCGCGACGAGGCCTGCATTCCCGAGTTGCAGGAGCAGGTGCTCCGGGTGATGATCAGCCGCGACCCCCAAATTCTGGCGCTGGCCCGGCGCTACCTGACCCTTGAGGAACTGCTGACCATCCGCAGCCAGCTGGTCGGTAGTGGCTATATTGGCGGCAAGGCCACCGGTATGCTGATCGCCCGGAATATCCTGCTGAAGGATGCGCCGGATCTGTGGCAGCAGAATCTGGAGCCTCACGATTCCAGTTACCTGGGCACAGATGCCTATTACGCCTTTCTGGTACACAACGGGCTATGGCCGGCGGTCATGCGCCAACGCTCCCAAGAGGGCTATCTGAGCGAGGCACCGGCACTGCGCAAGGCCATTACCGGGGGGCGGTTTCCGGTGGAAATCCGCTCCGAGCTGGAACGCCTGCTCGACCACTACGGCCAGTACCCGATTCTGGTGCGCTCCTCCAGCCTGCAAGAGGACGGCTTTGGCAACGCCTTTGCGGGCAAGTACGACAGTGTTTTCCTGATTAACCAGGGGCCGCCGGAACAGCGCCTGGAGGAACTCGAGGATGCCATCCGCCAGGTGTATGCCTCTTCCATGAGCGAAGACGCACTGGTGTACCGCAAACAGCGGGGACTGGATCAGCGCGAGGAGCCCATGGCCCTGCTTATTCAGCGGGTCAACGGCCGTTTTCACGGCCGCTATTACCTGCCGGATGCCGCCGGCGTCGGCGTCTCCCGAAATACCTTTGCCTGGGACAGCACCATGAACCCCAAGGCCGGCATGGTGCGCCTGGTGATGGGGCTGGGCACCCGAGCGGTGGACCGCATCGAGGGTGACCACGCCTGCGTGATGGCGCTGGACCACCCCACGCGCCAGCCGTTCCGCAACAACGACGAACACTACCGGTTCTCCCAGCACCTGGTGGACCTGCTGGACCTCCAGGCCGGCAGCCTCAATACCCGCCCCATGGCCCAGTTACTGGAGTCAACCGACAGCCTGCCGGTGGCCGAACTGGGCGAGATCGATCGGGAAGCCAGCGCCCGGGCAGAGCAAATTGGCCTGCCCGGGCCCGTATGGCGCCTGACGTTTCGCCCTCTGGTTCAGCACACGGGCTTTATTCAGCGGCTATCGGACTTGTTATCGACTCTGGAAGCCGGTTACCGGCACCCGGTGGACATCGAATTCACCCTGCACCTGAACAGCGGCAGTGATCCTACGTTTAATCTGGTCCAATGCCGGCCGTTGGCCACCATCGGTGAAACCGGCCCGGTCGCCCTACCCGACCATCTGCCCGCAGGGCGACAGATTTTCCGGACCCGGGGCCACTTCATGGGCGGAAACATTAACCTGGGTATTGACCGGGTTATCAGAGTCGACGCAGACCGCTATGCCAGCCTGAGCATCAGCCAGCGCTACGACGTTGCCCGGCACATCGGCGACCTGGTGCGGGCAGACAACGCCCGGACTCTGCTGATCGGCCCCGGCCGTTGGGGCACCAGCAGCCCGGAACTGGGGGTGCCGGTGCGGTTTGCGGACATCGCGGGCGTCAGTGCGTTGGTGGAGGTGTCCGAGAATGCCGGCGAGATGGTCCCGGACCTTTCCTATGGCTCCCATTTCTTCCAGGATCTGGTGGAAACCGGCATTGCCTATGTGGCGCTCTTCCCGGAATCCGGCCAATGCCAATACGACCCCGGGCATTTGCCGGGCGAAGTTTCTCAGCCCGGGGGCGCTACCGAAGCGGAACGTGCTGTCCGGGTATACCGGACAACGCAGCCGGCCCTGTTGCTCCAGGGCGACGTAGTGAAACAGGAACTGGTGTGTTACCAGAGGCTTGACCAGACGCAATAGCGCACCTTTTTTCGCACCCGGGCTAAGCACACACTGCTAGAATGCCCGCCATGGAATGGTTAACACACTCACAGACCGGCTTTCGCCACGCGGCCCGCTACCTTCTGGGTATGCGCCTGGCCATTATTCTGACCTTACTGGTGGCGGTGGCCGTGGCCGAAACCATCATCACTCTCGCCCATCGAGCCGAGTCGCTGCTGCTTTGCCTGCTCTACGGTGTTCTGGCCACGCTCGGATGGCTGTGGTTCAGCCGGCGGCCACCCGCTTCTGCCATTCTGGTGAGCCTGACCCTGGCCGCCGATCTGATACTGATCGGAATCTGGCTCTACCTGACAGGCGGTTATACCAATCCGCTCGTGTCGTTGCTGCTGCTGCCGATTGCCGTTGCCATCATCCTGGTGCCCGGGCGCCAGGGCATCGTACTCACCGTGTCGGGCATTCTGGTCTACGCCGCACTGGTACTCTGGCATACCCCCGCCATTGAACACCGGCATGATCAGGCCGACCTGGCCCAACTGCACCTGGTGGGTATGTGGGTGACCTTCGCACTGACCGCCGCCATTCTGTTACTGGTGGTGGGCACTCTGGCCAGACAGTTACGGGCCCAGCAGGCCCAGCTGGGGCAATTCCGTGAAAACCGCCTGCGCGATGAACAGATTATTGCACTGGGCCTATCTGCTGCCGCCGTCGCCCATCGGCTGGGCACCCCTCTGAACACCATGACCCTGCTTCTGGATGAAATCCGTGCAACACCGGCGGCAGAGAGCGACCCCCATCTGCGGGAAGACCTGGACACCATGCAGCAACAGCTGATGCTCTGCAGCAACCATCTACAGCAACTGACCCAGGCGGCGGTGCAGGCGCGCACGGCCCAACCGGAGACGCTGCCGGTGCGGCAATGGCTGTCTCGCCTTCGGGAATCCGCCACGCTGCTGTGGCCCGCGGGCCGGTTGTCCTGGGCCGACCACTGGCCTGAGGCCGAGGTAACCGTCGACGCCACCCTGGACCAGGCGGTGCTCAATCTTCTGGCCAACGCCCTGACCGCAAGCCCGCAATGGGTTGCCGTCCATTGCCGGCTGCCCGGCAGCGATCGCCTGGAAGTGATTGTCGAGGACCATGGTGACGGACTGGAGAGTGCCTTTGCCGGAGCACCGGGCCAGGACGTGGTGGACTCACGGAGTGGCCTGGGCGTTGGGCTGTTTCTGTCCAACGCCACCATACAACGGTTGGGCGGTAGTCTTCGCGCACGGGTGACCGAGGCCGGCACCACAATGGTCATTGATCTGCCCGTGGCCCAACGGCCGGAATAAAGAGGATTCTGAAAGTGTCTGAACGTGAGCACTGGCTCTTAATCGATGACGACGCGGCATTCCTGGAGGTACTCGGCCGTTCCCTGGCGCGCCAGAGTATCGACTGCACCCCGGCACACACGCGTGCCGAAGCGCTCACTGCCGGCGCAACAAACCAGTTCAACCGCTGCGTGCTGGACCTGAATCTGGCCGGTGAAAGCGGCTTGCAACTGCTGCCGGAACTGCTCGAGCAGCAAGCCTCCCTGGAAATCCTGGTGTTGACCGGCTACGGCAGCATCGCAACAGCGGTCGAGGCCATGCGCCGGGGCGCGGTCAACTACCTGTGCAAACCGGTGACCGTCAGCCAGCTCATCCACGGTTTCGAGCCGCTGGAAGGCGCGCCACAACTGCGCACCGAGCCACCCTCAGTGGAAGAAATGGAGTGGGAGCACATCCAGCGGGTTCTGAACGAACACGAGGGCAATATTTCCGCAACGGCCCGGGCTCTGAATATGCACCGGCGCACGCTGCAACGCAAACTTCAGAAGCACTCGCGCTGGCGAACCTAGGCAACACCCCGCGATCTGCCAAAAAATTGATTGATATCAAAAACAAGCAACCCATTGCCAGTATCGACGGCTTCCGGAACCCGCTATCCTCCACGGCCGTCTGCAAAAAATGGATATCGAACAGTCGGAAATAGCTTATTTCATCAGCTATGTTAAAAATGATAACTTCATCTATTCTTGAAGGGAGTCGAGAACGCAACACATTCCCAGCCGAGCCGATGTCAGCCGTTGCCCATGAAAACACCGTCAGAAGCCATCGACCCCCTGCGCCTGGCGCTTGTTGCCAGGCTCACCCGCAATATGATTCTGATACTCGATGCCGGTGGTGCTCTGGAATGGGTGAACACCGCCTTCGAGCAGCATACCGGCTATCGCCTGGAAGACATCAAAGGCCGCCGCCCCAGCGACATTCTGGCTGGCCCTGAGACCGACCGGGACAGCATCACCCGAATACGCCAGCACCTGTTCTGCAATACCGAATTTGAAATGGACCTGCTGCAGTACACCCGCGAAGGCAAGCCCTACTGGGTGCACACCTACTGCACGCCGGTGGGTGAAGCTCAGGGTGTAGAGCCCGGCTTTGTCATAGTACAAACAGACATCTCGGACCGGAAAAACGGCGAGCGTGGCTTGCGCATTGCGGCCAGTGTGTTCGAGCGCAGCCACGACGCCATCATCATCTCCGACCACAGAAACCGCATTGTTGATGTAAACCCGTCTTTCACTCTGATTACCGGTTATGCCCGGGACGAAGTACTGGGGCTGAACCCGGCCATCCTCAGTTCCGGACGGCATTCCCCGGCCTTTTACCGCAGTATGTGGCGAGCAATTGATCGGGAAGACCACTGGCGTGGCGAAGTCTGGAACCGGCGCAAGAATGGCGACGAGTTCGCCGAACTGCTGTCGATCAGCCGGGTGCACCTTGAAAGCCCCGGCTCCTATTACCACGTGGCCACCTTCTCTGACATCACGGCGCTGAAGAACCATGCCACGGAACTGGACCGCGCCGCCAACTACGATCCGCTTACCGGCTTGCCCAACCGACAATGGCTGGAAGAAAGACTGCGAACCGCCCAAAAAAAGGCCCGCAGAAACCATCAGTCTCTGGTGGTGGGTTATCTGGATATCGACGGTTTCAAGCAGGTGAACGATCAGCTGGGCAACGACGTTGGCGACGAAGCCCTCCGTACGATCGGGGATCGCCTGAGTAAACGGCTGGATGCGGAGACCATTATCGCCAGAATTGGCGGCGATGAGTTTGTACTGATTCTTGAAGGCGACTATTCCGAGCAGGATTACCGGCAGATTCTCTCGATGATCAGCGACCCGATCACCATCCGGAATAAACCCATGATCCTCACCGCCAGCCTCGGGATTGCACGGTACCCCGAGGACGACACCGACGCCGAAGGCCTGATCCGCCATGCCGACTATGCCATGTCGGCCGCCAAAGAACGCGGCCGCAATCAGTTCGCGGTGTTTGACCCGGGCCAGTATGCCTGGCAGAACGAACGCCGCTTTCAATTGATTGAGATTGCCCGGGCACTTGAAAACAACGAATTCGAACTGCATTTCCAGCCCCAGCTTCGAATGGCGGATTCCGAAATCTGCGGCTTTGAAGCGCTGATCCGCTGGAATCACCCGGAAAAAGGCCTGATTCCACCCGGCCAGTTTTTGCCCACAGTCGAGCAGAGCCATCTTGAAATCCCCCTGGGTGACTGGGTCCTGCGCAATGCCGTGCGCCAGATGGACGAGTGGCGCCAGGCGGGAGAGGCACTCCCGGTGTGCATCAACATCAGCGCCAATCACCTGACGGACTCCGCCTTTGTAGAGAAGATCTCGGCCTGTTTGGAGCGCTATCCCTCCGTTGATCCGCAAAAAATTACTCTGGAGGTCCTGGAATCGACGGCACTTGAAGATACCCACAGTGCTGCCAATGCACTGGCCCAGTGCCGCGCACTGGGGCTGCAGGTAGCACTGGACGATTTTGGAACCGGTTTCTCCTCATTGACTTACCTGCGCAATTTACCGATCGATATGATCAAAATCGATCAAAGCTTTATCCGCGATATCGTCAGCGACAACAATGATCGGGCCATTGTTGAGAGCATCATTTTCATAGCCCAGCGGTTCCGGCATACGGTGCTGGCCGAAGGGGTGGAAACTCTGGAGCATGCAACCGCGCTCCGGGATATGGGCTGCGGTCTGATTCAGGGCTACGGTATTGCCCGGCCAATGCCGGCAGATCGTGTTCCGGAATGGCTGAACGACTGGCGCAACAGCCGGCGCCACCAACCCAATGTCAGTGATCTGCGGTCAAACAACGGTTTTGGAGAGTACATATAGCGCCAACCGGGCTCACCGGTAGCGCTTCTGGTCCAGAGTGCTGAGCCGGTCTGGATGAAACACCATCAGGCCCGTCACAAAGGCGCCGTTGATGAACCCCTCCGGGATCATGAACAGGGGCAGATACCTCAGGTATTCATGGGTCAGTTCATCAAAGCTGTAGGTGCCGCTGGACCACAGCATCAGGCACATGACAACGCCGGCCGCGGCCACAGACAGGCCCGCTCCGAAAAAACCGCAGAAAAAAATGTAGGCGAAGAAGTTCCGGAAATTGCGGTGGCGCTCCCACAACATAATGCCGTGGCTGACCAGAGCCGGTACCATCACCGTCACCAGACCGTTGGCGGCAAACATCATAACCGGTTCGCGGCCGGTGATGACCGTAATCACCAGAGCCAGCAGGCCAGCCAGTATCGCCAGTGCCCAGCCAAGCATCAGGGTGATCACCGTAATACCGAAGATATGAATGGCCAGGCCAGGTGAAATACCCGCCCTCAGCTGCCAGAGAAAGCCCAGCGCCACCGCCGCACCAAAAAACGTATGCTGGCGCACGGTATCACCGCGCAAACCGGCCCAGTCCACGGCCCGCAGCACGCGCAACAGGATCACGACAAACAGGGTGGCGGTGATCAGCCACTGACTGGTGGACAGCAAATTGTCGGTCATTCCCATGGCACGGTCCCGGTATGGGTGCGGTTAGATGAACGGATAGTGTCTACACATACCCCGTTCACCGTCAATGAGATCACAACACACTGGCCGATCAGGCAGCTGTTGCCATCCGGCCAGTCAGTGCCTGCCAGGCCTCGAAGGTACTCAGGAAGATGCGCCCCCCCAGATGTTCCAGTAACTCGGTGCCCTGCAACCGGTCCATGACGGGGCCTTTAATCTCCGAAAAATGCAAGCGGACACCTGCATCCTTGAGGCGCTCATTGATTGCCTCCAGGCTCTCCAGGGCCGAGGCATCTATCAGATTCACGGCCGGACACACCATCACCAGATCGGTCATTTCAGGCTCCCGGGTAACCAGATCCATCACCGTTTCTTCCAGAAAGCGGGCGTTGGCAAAATACAGGCTTTCGTCTACCCGCAGGAAGGTGACTTTCGGGCACAGCTCCACGCCATGCCGCAGCACATTGCGGAAATGTTCGGTACCCGGCACCCGGCCCACCACCGCACTGTGCGGACGACTGGTGCGGTACAGAAACAGACCGATCGACAGCGACACGCCGGCAATAATCCCGGCCTCAACGCTGTGCGCCAGGGTCAGCACGATGGTCGCCAGCATGGCGCCAAAATCGGTTCGGGAATAGCGGAACGTCCGGCCGAGCGCAGGCAGATCAATCAGCGTCATGACCGCCACAATAATGGTCGCTGCCAGCGTGGCCTGGGGCAACCAGGCAATGGCCGGGGTCAGAAACAGCGTGGCCAGGGCGATGCCAACAGCGGTAAAAGCCCCTGCTGCCGGCGTTTCAGCGCCGGCGTCAAAGTTAACCACCGACCGGGAAAAACCTCCGGTGACCGGCATACCGCCGGACAACCCGGACCCGAGATTGGCAGTGCCCAGCCCCACCAACTCCTGGTCCGGATCAATGCGCTGGCGCCGTTTCGCGGCCAGGGTCTGCCCGACAGACACCGATTCCACAAAACCGACCACGCTGATCAGCAGCGCACTGACCGCAAGCTGCGACCACAACCCCATATCCAGGCTTGGCATGGTAAAGAGAGGTAATCCCGAAGGCACATCGCCAACCAGCCGCACGCCAGCTTCATCCAGCGCCAACATCCAGGCCAGCAGAGTGGTGATCACCACGGCCAGAATGGGGGCGGTTTTGGTGAGAATATCCGCCAGCCTCGGCGCCAGGCCCAGCCGCTTCAGTAACGGCTTGAGGTACCGGCGGGACCACAACAGGAACGCCAATGCGCCCACGCCAATGCCCAGGGTAGGCAGGTTGGCGTTGTCCAGGGCCAGCAGCAGGGAGAGGCAGATATCCAGCAGATTGTGCCCCCCGGCCTCGACTCCGAAAAGATGCTTGAGCTGGCTCGCCGCAATGACAAGACCCGAGGCGGTGATGAAACCGGAAATGACCGGATGGCTCAGAAAGTTGGCCAGAAACCCCAGTCGCAGCAAGCCCATCACCGTCAGCATCAGACCCGACATTACCGCCAGCAGGACGGCACCGGCCAGGTAGTCCGATGTTCCGGCCTCCGCCAGGGGGGCCAGCGCCGCTGCCGTCATCAGAGAAGCCACGGCGACCGGCCCGACCGACAGTGTTCGGCTGGTGCCGAACACGGCGTAAATCACCAGAGGCAGAATACTGGCGTACAAACCGACCTGTGCCGGCAGGCCGGCCAGAAGGGCATACGCCAGGGACTGTGGAATCAGCATGACGGTCACAATCAGCGCGGCCACCAGATCGCTGGTTGCCTGGTGGCGGCCGTATTGCGGCGCCCACTGCAGAATGGGCAGATAGCGTTTCAGATTCATGGGCCTGTCAGAACCGGTTAATCGGGACTTTCAGGTAAACCTGACCGTTATCCTCGGCCGGTGGCAGGTGCCCCGCGCGCATATTCACCTGAACCGATGGCAGAATCAGCCGGGGCATATCCAGGGTGGCATCGCGCTCGGTCCGCATCTTCACAAACTCTTCCTCAGACACCCCCTCGTGCACGTGCACGTTGGCCTCGCGCTGGTCCGCCACGGTGGTCATGTGCTGATACACATCACGCTCCGGTGCCTTGTAGTCGTGGCACAGGAAAAGGCGGGTTTGCGGAGGCAGGGCCAGTACTTTTTGAATTGACCGGAACAGAACCCGGGCATCGCCCCCGGGAAAATCGCAACGCGCTGTGCCGTAATCCGGCATGAACAGCGTGTCGCCGACAAACGCGGCATCGCCAATAACGTAGGTCAGGCAGGCCGGTGTGTGGCCTGGCGTATGCAATACCCGCCCCTCCAGGCTGCCGATGGCAAAGGTATCGCCTTCCTCGAACAGCCGGTCAAACTGGCTGCCATCACGCGCAAACTCGGTGCCGGCGTTGAACGCCTTTCCGAATATTTCCTGTACCTGGACAATTCTCGCCCCGATACCGGTTTTCCCCCCGAGGCGCTCATGCAGATACGGCGCCGCCGACAAATGATCGGCATGCACGTGGGTCTCCAGAATCCACTCCACGGTCAGCCCATTGTCGCGAACGTACTGGACGATGGCCTCCGCCGACCGGACATCCGTGCGGCCAGCGGCATAATCGAAGTCCAGTACCGAGTCCAGAACAGCGCAGGCGCGGCTGTCCGGATCCCGCACCACGTAACTGAAGGTATTGGTGGGTTCGTCGAAAAAATGCTGAACAATCGGCTGAGTCATGGTGTTCACCTCTGAAGTCGCCTGATCCTTAATTTAGAATAAGGATATACTGAAACGATATAAAAGGTGAAATGCTGTTTTCTTATATCCGCGATACCCCGAATGCATCAACCAGACAATTCCGACCACTTTCCTTGGCCCGGTAAAGACGTTCATCGGCAAAGCTGATCAACGCCTCCGGGGTTACCGGCTGTTCAGTCAATTCGGAGACACACACCGCACCGGCACTGACGGTGAAGCGCAAGGTTGTGCCCGCACAGTCGAATGCTTCCTCCCGGACGGATTGAAAAATCCGCGCGGTGAGGCCGGCCACATCCGACTGATTCACGCCGGCAAACACCACAATGAATTCCTCTCCGCCAAAACGGGACACCACATCGGTGGTTCGGCTGCATTCATTGAGTAGCGCGGTGAAGCGCTGGAGAATCTTGTCGCCCATCAGATGCCCGAACGAATCGTTGATCCGTTTGAAGTGATCAATATCAAACATCACCACGCAGAACTTTTCACCGTACCGGTTACAGGCGGCCAGCATTTCCTCCATGCGGGGCAGGAGGTAACGTCGATTATAAAGCCCTGTCAAAGGGTCGCGGATGGAACGGCTGACCAGCTCCTCTTCCAGCTGGTTACGCTCAAGTGCTCCAGACAGCAGTCCGGAGACGATAATCATCAGGTGGGATTGGTCCCGGCGCCAGGGCCGCAGGCTCAGGGAATCCACTCCGAAGAAGCCCATGACCTGCCCACGGACGATAATGGGCGCGCAAATCATGGATTGCACACCTTGCGACTGCAGCAGGTGTTTTTCTTCCGCGGCTTCCGCCGGCAAGGCGCTCGCATCCTCGACAAACACGACCTTGTCCTGCTCGATCATGCCCCGGATTTGCGCCTGCCACCAGGCAAAGCCTGAAACATCCACCTCCTGCTGAGATTCCCTGACGGCGGTCACGCCTTCCCGGCACCACTCGTGGGTGTTGGTCATTTTCGAGAAATTGTCGGCAAAGGCGTAGACATACGCGCGGTCGACCTGAAAAAACTCGCCAATCGCCTGCAGCAGTTGATCAATACACTCGTCGATGGTGCTGAACCCGAGGTGGATGAACTCCGCCGACAAGGCTGCGATCATCTGCTGGAAACGGGCCTGATAAGACGCCTCTTCTTCGCTTTTCCTGAGGTTCTGCTCCAGCGCCTTGTAATGATCAATATTGATGAACTGGCCATACCAGATGATGCTGCCATCGGCTTGCTGCTCCGGTATGGAGGTTGCCTCATACCATTGCAGCTGGCCGCTACGCTCTCTCATTCGGGCCTGATAGCACCAGGGCGACAAAGTCTTCGAAGACAATATGATCGAGGCCTCAATGCCCTCCCGATCCTCTTCGGCAATCAGCGTAAACATGGATGCTGCGTCTCCCTGCAGCAATTCGGGGTCAATCCCGAACAGATCCCGAACCCGATCGCTGATGAAGGGAAACCGGTGGGACTGCCCGTCGGCGCTTACCTGATAGGTAAACAGAACACCGGGCACACTGGAGGCCAGTTTCCGAAAAAAACGCTCGGAAGACGGAGGTGTTTCGCCCAACGCGGGGGAGGTTTTTTCTTTTCCTGGCATAGCGATAGGGTCCGCAAAAGCTATTACCAAAAGTGTAGCCCACCGCTAGAACCACCGCGACTTAATTACTCCATACGGCGCAACAGACGTTGGGCTTCCGTTCGCCGCCCACGGTCGGCCACCTCACGACCCGGCCTGTTGGCCACCGTCAGCACTTTTTTAAGGTAAGCCCGGGCACGCTCGGGCTCATTCTGTTCCATCAGGAAATCACCAAAAAAGTAATTCGCATCAATGCCTTCCGGATTAATCGCGAGCGCTTTCTGAAGGTACTGGCGGGCCATCTCGTCGTCCCCGAACCCCAACGGCCAGCCCGGCACCTGGTAATAGAGGCTACCCAGTGAGGTATACGCGGAGCCCTCCAACGCTGCGGGATCGATCTCAACGGCCGCTTCCAGCGATGCCCGGGCCTCTTTCACCAGCCCCAGAGCGCCCAGGCCACCTTTGGCACCGGCGTAAGTACTGAGCACGATACCCTGCCAGATCAGGGGTTCAGCCCGGTCCGGATAATGGGCCACCATAGCTCCGGCGTCGTCGGCCAGTGATTCGAAGGCCGTTTCCTGTTCATCTTCCGGCAACTGGTACTGAATTTCGGCCCAGCGCTGCTGGATACGGGCCAAGTCACCGGATACATCGTCAGCCCAGACCGGCAGGACAACCAGTCCGGCCAACACCATCAACATCCACTTCATGACGCAACTCCCTGGTTCAGAAAGCGCCGGATGACCGGCAGCTGCTTTAACATGGCTTTATCCACAAGCCTTGGCAAAAGGCCGTTGATCACTACAAACAGTTTTTCGGGCCAACCCAGAAAGCGCCGGCGCTGATCCTTCTCCATGGCCTGAAGAATCTGTGCAGCCACTGCCTCGGGCGCATCCATGGCATTGCCCAAAGCCCGGTTCAGCTCGTTCACCGACTCCGGATTCATGGCGGTGGCAGTCGCGCGCGGTGCCACATACACCACTTGTACCTGGGTATCCGCCAGCTCACGCCGCAAGGCCTCGCTGAAACCACGCAGGCCGAACTTGCTGGCGCAATACGCGGTGTAACCCGGAAATCCGATACTGCCAAACGTGGAGCCCACCAGAACCAGGGCACCCATTCCCGCCTTGCGGAATCTTGGCGCAAAATGCCGTGCCACCAGCATGGCGGAGCGCAGATTAACGCTGAGCTGGGCATCTAGGGCGCTGACCGGCATGGCTTCCAGCGCAGCGAACTGGTTCTGCCCGGCGCAGTGGATAACGCCGTCGATATCCGGGTACCGTTCGCTCAGCTGTTGCAGTTGCAGGTCCAGGTCCGCGCCGGCCAGATCAAGGGAGACAGGGCAAACCCCGGCGCATTTTTCCAGTCGGTCCGGATGCCGGGAGGCGACAATCACACGCGCGCCCTGATCGATCAGTGGCCCGATCAGGGCCTGGCCAATGCCACCGGTACCGCCCAGCAGCAGGAAGGTACGGTCATGCAGCCTCATGGCGTTGCTCCTTGCCACGTGCCGGCAGCGGAATGCTATGCAGCATATCGCCATACAGGCGATACACCATGCGTGCGGCCTCGATAATCGCCATCTGGTCGTCCGGATCGGTGATGTCGTTCATCAGGTTGCGGAAAAACTCGAAGTGCTCCTGGTCCAGGGCACCGTGGGAATAGAGATAACTGAAGGCCTGGTCGGGTAGCCCCAGCTGCTTCTGGATGGCTTCACCCAGGGGCGTCGCCAGTTCAATCGAGGTGCCTTCGAGCACCTGCACCATGCCGAAAAACGCGGCCGGATTGCCGCGCTGGATGCGGTCGTAGAGATACGCCACCATCAGCTCGATGGAAGTATCCGGCTGGCCATGGCGAATGGCTTCCTTGTCTTCACCGCAGGCTTCAAGGTCGTTGAGAATCCACTCGTGGTGGCCGTATTCTTCCTCGATGTATTCCACCAGTGCCTTGCGCACGAATTCCAGCCGTTCGGGCAGCCGGCCACCACAGGCCATCATCAGTGGCACCGTGTGCTTCACGTGGTGATAGGCCTGGGTCAGGAACCAGGTGTAGCCCTCCAGACCAAAGCGTCCCTCGCCAATAGCCTGGATAACCGGAGCGTTGGTGACATGGGCCCGGGCCTGAGCGGTTTCAGATTGCAGTTGATCAAAAAATGCCATATTGGAGTCTCCTGGCGTTAACTGTTTTGTCGAGGTGCCCCTGGGTACCGAAAGCGTCATAAAAAGGGGAAAGGCGTCAGCCATCAGGGCGGGCAGGCTGGTTTGAATCCGGTGCCGTACCGTACGACCGTTGGCGGTGATGTAGCCCTGTGCCTGGGTCAATGGTTGTCGGCGCAGATAGACCGCCTGCAACCGGGCGTAATCCGGCAAACCGGCGTTGAGCCCGATCAGGGCGTCATGCACGGTGTCAGGGCTGCGACTGTCGCGGATTACCACCAGAGCACTGGGGCGGGGCTCGCCATCGCCGAAGACCACCGCCTGGGCAGCCCCCAGCGCCTGAATCAATTCACTTTCCAGCCATTCCGGGCTGATGTTGCGGCCAAAACTGGTGATGATCAGGTTCTTGGCCCGGCCATTCACGGCCAGATAACCCTCGGCATCCAGCGCCCCCAGATCCCCGGTATCCAGCCAGCCCTCTGCCTTGCGCTCGTCACCCAGGTAGCCAAGATGGGTATTACCTCGCACCAGAATCCGATGCGCGTGATCCACCTTTACCTGCACATGGTCGAGCGCAAGACCCACCGTGCCGTCTCGGGCAGCGCCGGGTATGTTCAACGCCACCACCGAACCACATTCAGACAAGCCATAACCCTCGAACAACGGCAGGCCGACCGCCTGACCTCGGGCCAACAGATCCGGCGACACCCGACCACCGCCAACCGCCAGAAAACGCAAAGAACCGGTGGCCAGCCGGCCCTGCTCGGCCGCCTTGACCAGCGCCATCGCCAGCTCGGGCACCAGAATGAGTGAGTGGGGTTGATAGCGGTTCAGGGCGGCCACCAACGGGTCCAGGTCGAGGCCGCTGCTGCCGGTCATACCGAGCGTTTGCAGCGGGGCGACCGTCACCGTGGCACCCATCAGCAGAGGCAGGTACACCCCGGCAATATTCTCCAGCAAGGTCGCCAGCGGCAGGATGCACAGGTGTTGCTGTAGCTCCACGCCCTGCAGCCGCTGCTTTAGCGCGCCAACGGTCGCGGCCATCTGCTGCGCCGACAGGCATACGCCCTTGGGCGTGCCGGTACTGCCAGAGGTAAATGTGATTTTGGCGGTATGCTCCGGCGTCCCGGCAGCGGTGGCAGACACCGGCAACTGCCTGAGCCAGACCCCATGGCCGATCGTTTCCGCCTGTTCGGCTTCGGCACTGAATAACAACGCATCCAGCCCGGCCTGTTGAATCAGGTGCTCAGTCTGGCTTTTGGAAAAAAATACCGGCACCGGTACACACACCACACCCGCCATCAGGCAGGCCAGATCCGCCACCACCCAGGCCGGGGTATTGTCGCCACACAAGCCGATGCGCGTTACGCCCAAGGTCCGCAACTGCCCCGCCAGGGATGCAGCTGCCTGGTGTAACTGGCGATAGTTCAGCTGCTCATCTGGCCCACTAAGCGCGATGCGCTCCGGATGCCGGGCCACAACCTCGATAAACTGCTCAGGCAAGCTGGCCATGGGCACCTCCCGGGAGGTCTGAGATGGCAGATTCGCGCACCGCGGCGGTTTGAACCAGCTGCAACAGGCCCGCCTTCCGCAACGCCTCCACACCATCACGAACCTGCACGGCCATAACCATCGGGCGGTGCTGATAATAGCGACCCCAACCTGCACCACCATCGGGTAGCCGGGCAGGATCGGCCTGACCTATCAGGTGTGTGGCAATTCCGAGGCGATGGAAACTGTTCCGGAGCTGGTCGGTGCCGGTACACACCACCCACTGATAGCCCTCGGTGTTCAGCCAGACCGACAGGGACGCAAACAGATAACGGCTGACGCCGGCCTCAACCCCGGCCAGATGAGCAATTTCGGCAATTCTTCCACGCTCGACGCCAGGCAACGGCATCAGGCTTTCCACCGGTGCCACCAGATAATCCTCCAGAAACAGGGGTTCACGAGACGCATCACGCACGCCCACGGCCGCCATCAAACTGCCCTGGGCCGTTGTTAACGCCAGCAGCGAGGGAATACGCAGTGTGGGCTCGGCGCCGTAGGCCTGCCGGAACCGGCGCTGGATAAAGGCGGCAACACGGTCGGCCATCACCGTGCCCGGCACAATCTCACTGAACCAGCGGCCGGCGCAGCGCAGCAAGGGCACAACCTCCGGGGCATCGGGCGGACAACAGGCGGAAAGGGTCAAAGGATCGGTCATCGGGTTTCTCCAACAGCCAGGGTCAGTCGGACCTTCTGGGTACGGCTGCCAGATTAGGCACCCAGCCTTAAGCCACCCTTAACGCCAGGCGGGAGATTTCTTAAGCCGACGTTAAGCTTTCTGTGGCACACTCGTTTGCGTTACCGGCAAAAGGACTCACCTGTGCGCATACTGTTGGTAGAAGACGACCATCCACTGGCGCGAACCATGCTCGATATGCTTCGCCAGGATCAGCACACCCTCGACTGGCTGGACGACGGCCAGCAAGCTTTAACCGCCTTGAGGGAGGAACACTTTGATCTGGTGATACTCGACCTGACCCTGCCCCGGCTGGACGGGCTGGAGGTGCTCCGGGGCCTGCGCCAGGCAGGCAAACAAACACCGGTAATTATTCTGACCGCCCGCGCAGATCTGGACGAGAAACTGTCCGGCCTGGATGCCGGCGCCGACGACTACCTGACCAAGCCCTTCGCCATGGCGGAACTGAAAGCGCGAATCCGTGCGGTTACGCGACGTGGACTGTCGGCCAGCGGAGAATCGGAACTTCAGGTAGGCAGCCTCCGGCTCAATACCGAATCCGGCCAACTTGCTGCAGGCCCGGTCACCGTTATGCTCCCGCGCAGCGAATTCCAGATTCTGCATTACCTGATGCGCCACCCCGGCCAGGTTGCCACCCGGCGGCGGCTGGAAGAGCAGCTCTACGGCTGGGATTCCGGAGCCGAAAGCAATGCCCTGGAAGTACACATTCACCACCTGCGCCGGCGGGTGGGCAAAGCGACCATCCGAACCATCCGTGGCGTGGGCTATGTACTTGATCCCGAAGCCGCCGCCGGAGCAACAGAATGTCACTGACCCGCACCCTGACGCTGCTCGTCACCTCAACCGTACTGATCATCGCCCTGGTTGCGGCGGTGTGGAGCTACGTCGAAAGCAACCACGAACTGGAAGAACTGTTTGACGCCGAACTGGCCCAGAGCACCCGGATTGTGCAGGGGCTGGTTCGCCATCTGGTGGACACACAGGCCCTGGCCGAGTTGCCCACCACACTGAGTGACACCCTGATGCTGCCGCTGGATGCCGCCGTCGACATCGATTTTGAGGCGGATGACAATGAAATCCTTCCGGGCGGTGTCGGTCACAAGTATGAGAAAAAACTGGCCTTTGAAGTCTGGACGCCGGATCGCAAACCACTACTCGATACCTTGAACGCCGACGACAACCTGGGCCTGGCGCCCGGCTATGCCTGGACCGAATCCCGTGGTCACCGCTGGCGTACCTTTACTCTGCAGGACCCGAAAACCAGCTTCTGGATTCGTGCGGCACAGAGAGAGGACATTCGCGGAGAGTTAAGCCAGGAGCTGGCACTGGGTAACGTATTACCACTGATTCTGGCGCTGCCGCTGCTGCTGATTACCGTCATCATTGCTGTACAGATTGGCTTCCGCCCCCTGGCCCGGCTGGAAAAACCCATTCGCAACATGGCCCCGGAACGCATCCACCCGCTGGACGACCGACAGGCACCCAAAGAAGTGGCTGGCCTGGTACAAGCCGTCAATGCCCTGCTCAAACGCCTGGATTCCGCCCTGGAGCGAGAGCGCCGGTTTTCGGCCGATGCCGCCCATGAACTGCGTACGCCCCTGGCCGCGTTACGGCTGAATTTGGAAAAAGCCTGCGCCGATCACCCAGACCTGTCCCAGGACCTGATCCACTCCGTCGACCGCATGGTGCACCTGGTTGAACAAATGTTGTTGCTCAACCGCGTGGATGCCGGAATCGACTTTTCTCCCAGTGACAACAACCTGTCTGCCATTCTGGAACAGAGCATTGCGGATGTTGCCCCCCTGGCACTGCGCAAACACATTGAACCCGTGCTGGAGGACAAACTCGGGCAGAGCATGATTCAGTGCCACAGCGCACTGATCAACACTTTGATGCGCTCGTTACTGGCCAACGCCATTCAGTACAGCCCGGAGGACACCGTCATCAGCACGACGCTGACCGCCGTCGGCGATGGTTATAGTATTGACGTCTGTGACCAGGGGCCGGGGATTGATCCCGCCGAACGGGAGCGGGCCCTCAGCCGGTTCGTCCGGCTGGACCAGCGCCAGGGAGGTGGCGCGGGTCTGGGCCTTGCCATTGCACGCCGTATCGCCGAATTGCACGGCGGCCACCTGATTCTTGCAGATCGGCCCGATGGCGGTCCCGGCCTGTGTGTACAGGTATGGTTACCTACCCGATACCGTGTCGAACTCGGCCAGCGTTAAGGTTAGATTAAGGTTACAGGCAGATACTCACTCCCCACACCAGAGAGACCTGATCTCTGGATTACTGTTTTGGGGAGACTTTCCGGATGCCAGATCACTCATCCCTGTCGCTGGTTATTCCGGCGAAAGATGAACAGGACAACATCGGTACCTTGCTGACCGAAGCCTTCACGGTCATGCGCGATTATTCCGGCTTTGAGGTGGTGATCGTCGATGACGGCAGCCTCGACCAGACCCTGGAAACGGCCCGGCGTACCGCAACGGCCCATGGCGGCCGGCTGATTGCCATCCGCCATGACCAGAGCATTGGCCAGAGTGGTGCATTAGCCACCGGCGTGCGTCAGGCCCGGGGTCGCTGGATTGTCACCATGGACGGCGACGGCCAGAACGACCCCGCCGACATCCCGGCCCTGCTGCAGCGAGCCAACCGGATGCAGGTTGAAGATTTCTGCATCGCCGGTTACCGCCGAAACCGCAAAGATTCGTTCTGGAAGCGATTCCAGTCGCGGCTGGCCAATCGTGTTCGCGATGCGTTTTTGCACGATGGCGTTCCGGACACCGGCTGCGGGCTGAAACTGTTCCCGCGCGCGACGTTCCTGAAACTGCCCTGGTTCGACCACGCTCACCGTTTCATTCCGGCGCTGGTCAGAGGCCTGGGGGGTGACATTGCGGTGGTTGAGGTCAACCACCGGCCACGAACCGCCGGCATTTCCAAATACAACGCCTGGAACCGGACCTGGGCCGGCATTGTGGATATGATCGGCGTGATGTGGCTACTGCGTCGTACCCGGGTGCCCCGGATTGTCGGCACCGCCGGCAACACCGGCAAACACCCCATGACGGAACAGGCCTGAGATGGCCGGCAAGCTTCGCTGGCTGGCCCTCATCGCCCTGCTACTGGCCGGCTATTTCGCTATCACCGGGCACGGGTTCGGGTTCATCGGCGACCAACGCGCCGTGGCAGATTTCCTCCACCGTCACGGACTGGCCGGGCTGGCAGTCATCACGTTGCTGGGCGCTCTGTTGACAGGTCTCGGCGCACCGCGCCAGGCACTGGCCTTTGTGCTGGGTTTTGCCACCGGCAGCATCGAGGGAACGATTCTGTCGACCCTGGCCACGGCGCTGGGGGCGGCGGGCTGCTTTTACACGGCGCGCTGGCTCTTGCGGGCCCCGCTTTTGCGCCGCTTCGAGCCACGTATGCAGCGTTTCGATGCGCTCTTTCGAACCGGCACCTTGCTGAAGATCCTGATGATCCGCTTGCTACCCGTAGGCAGCAACCTGGCAACCAATCTGCTCGCGGGTTGCTCCGGCATACGCTTCCTGCCCTTCTTGCTGGGCAGTGTACTGGGTTATTTTCCCCAAATGCTGATCTTCGCCCTGGCAGGCGCGGGTATCGGTCAGGCCCGTTTCGTCCAGCTTGTGGTCAGTGCCCTGCTGTTCGCTCTGGCCACCGCCATCGGTGCCTTCCTGTATCACCACCAGCGTAACCAGACCCTCGCTGATTCCGTTTCCGACCCGTCTTGAGTTGTAGATATGAACCTCGAAGCCCGCATTCGGCACTTACCCTATACCTTGTTCGATCTGCCCCATAAACGGCTGCTGCTGGTTTTGCTGGCCCTGGCGGCATTGCTGCTGTTGTCTGGCCTTGGCTTGCGCTCGCCCTGGCCGGCCGATGAGCCCAGATTCGCCGAAGTCGCCCGGGAAATGGTGGCGTCCGGGCAGTGGCTGCTGCCCATGCGCGGCGGCGAACTCTATCCGGACAAACCCCCGGTATTCATGTGGACCATCGCCTTTTTCTACTGGCTGACTGGCAACCTCGAAATCGCCTTTCTGCTGCCCAATGCACTGTGCAGCCTGCTGACCCTGGCACTGGTCTTCGACCTGGCCACGCGCCTTTGGAACCAGAAAACCGGCGCCGTTGCCGCACTGTTACTGATGCTTGCGCCGCAGTTCCTGATCCAGGGGCAAAAAGCCCAGATTGACGCCATGGTCGCCTGCTGGATCACGGTGGCCTGTTACGGTCTGATCCGGCATTTCTTCGTGCAGCCATCGTGGCGCTGGTACTTCGTCGCCTGGGGATTCATGGGGCTGGGCATCATCACCAAAGGCGTCGGCTTCCTGCCGGCCCTGCTGTTTGTTCCCATGATCGCGCTCAAGCTCCGTGACCGAAGCCGCTTCTCTGGTACCCTGACCTGGCGCTGCGCGCTGGGCCCGCTGGTGATGCTGGCCGTTGTTGCTGCCTGGGTGATTCCGATGGTACTGACCGTGAACCATCTTGGCACCGACGAGGCCCTGGCCTATCGCAACAACATTCTATTTAAACAGACCGGCGAACGTTACGCCGACTCCTGGGGCCACATCCAGCCCTGGTATTACTACCTGACCAGCGTGATTCCGACACTCTGGTTTCCCTTGCCCCTGCTGGCACTAGCAGTACTCCCTAAACTTGCCAACAGCGTTCGACGACAACCGGTGCTGCTGGTCACCCTGGGCTGGATTGTGCTGGTGGTGCTGTTTTTCAGCCTTAGCCCGGGTAAGCGGGGGGTCTATGTCCTGCCGGCCCTACCCATGCTGGCGCTGGCGCTGGCGCCGGTGGTCACCACTCACCGGCCAGCCGGCTGGTTCGGCCCTCTGTTGACCGGCCTGCATGGCGTGCTCGGATTTGCCTTGATCCTGCTTGGCGTAATGGCCTGGAACGATCACCCCCAGCTGGCCGAGAAAGTTGCGGACTACAGCCAGGATCCGGCCCGGTTGCACGAGGCCGGCACCCTGGTGCTTTCGCTCGGCCTGCTCTGGCTCGGCACCTTGATGACCTGCTGGCGGGGCCGCCCACTGGGCCGGTGGTTCTTGGCGCTGATGCTCAGCTGGTTGCTGTTCACCACCTGGGGCTACCGGATTCTGGAACCCTTGCGCACGCCCCGCAACGTCCTGGCGGCAGCAGAGCAGATGGTGCCGGCTGGCGGCCAGCTCGGCATGATTGATTTCAGCGAACAATTCATCCTGTTCTCAAAGCGGGACTTTACCCATTTCAGCTATTTCAGCGACCTGGAACAGGAAAACCGCAACGCCTGGTTGTGGATGAAAGAAACCCCGGACAGCTATCTGATGGTGGCCGATGACAAAACCCTGAGCTGTTTCACTCTCGAAGGCGCGCAACCCATGGGCACCGCCCACCGCGACCGCTATGTCCTGCTGAGTGACCAACAGATGACCGCCAGCTGCGCCAGCCCCGACACGGTGACCCGCTTCACCACCCGACAGCCCGGCGACTGGCTGAACTGAAGCCCGCCGGGAGCCGCAAAGTCCGCCACTCTGGCGTACAATAGGCGCCTTTCATGTCCCATGGAGGCGCCCTTGCTCTCTCGCGTACGCATAGCCCACGAATGGCAGGCTTTCTGGCTGGCCCTCGGGTTTCTGACCCGCATCCCCATGCTGGTGCGGATTGATTACTCCCAGCGCCTGATGAACCAGAGCAGCGTGTATTTCCCCCTGGTGGGCCTGCTGCTGGGGCTGGGGTACTGCGCTGCCTATGCCGTGTTGTCGCTGATCGCCAGTCCGGTGGTGGCAATCATGCTGGTAGTCACCCTGCACCTTTTCGTTACTGGCGCCTTCCATGAAGACGGTCTGGCCGACAGTGTCGATGCCCTGGGCGGTGGTTACACGGTAGAAAAACGCCTGGCGATCATGAAAGACAGCCGCATCGGCACCTACGGTACCGTGGCGCTGGTGATGGCCCTGCTGCTGAAAGTGGCGCTGCTGGTGGAGGCGGATTCGGTGTGGCTGGCGTTGCTGCTGGCACCTGCCGTGTCCCGGCTGACGCCCCTGCTGCTGATGGCGGCCCTGCCCTACGTGACCGACCCGGACAAGAGCAAATCCAAACCGGTGGCTGATGGCTTCTCCCGCCAGCGTTTACTGGCCGCCTCTGCGTTTGTGTTGCTGTTAACAGCCGGCCTGTCGGCGTTTCAGCCCTTGCTGTTACCCGCCGCCATCGCCTCGGTGCTGTTGGTGGCCCTGCTGTGGGGGCGCTACCTGCGCAGTCAGCTCGGCGGCTATACCGGCGACGCCCTGGGGGCGGCGGTGGTGTTCAGCGAGCTGGTGTTGTTGCTGTTTCTGTAACGCTGGCGCGAGTGTCAGTTATCCACCGTAAACGAGACAATGCGCGACAGATGGCTGATGGGCAGGCCGGTCTCCCGGTGCCAGCGATTAAACGCTCCCTGGGCCTGGGTCATGCCTTTCTTGCTGCCCGGCGAAGCGTCTACTATACCGGCGCGGGTGAGTGCGGTGACCACATCGTGAGACAGGATAAAGCCGTCCCACCCGACCCGGCGCAGAAAGTACTGGGCCGAATTGCCACCCAGGCGCTCGCCGTTGCGTTTCAGGTATAACAAAAGCCCCACCTGATCGTCAGATGGCCACTGGGCCAGGAACTGGCCAAAGCTGCCGTGGTCTTTCGCCACGTCCATAATCATCCGGGCATTTTCAGGCACTGTGCGGATTTTCTGCATATTGCGCACAATGCGCTCGTCGGTGGCCAGTTGCTCCAGCACCTCCGGCGGCACCTGTTGCCAGTAGGCCGGGACAAAACCTTCGAACGCGGCTTCGAAATCCGGCCATTTGTTCTCGATCACCCGCCAGACAAACCCGGCCTTGAAGATGCAGCGGGTGATTTCAGACAGATAGCGGTCGTCGCTGATCTCCGCAAGGCGATGCTTTTCTACAATCGGCGGCAACAGGGATTTCAAGGCCTGCTCGCCACCCTTACGGGCCAGGGCCTGCTGGTAAAACACAGAAAACTTCATAGACTCTCCACGGAAATCCCCATATTGGGACTTAAAGATCCCAATATGGGGTTTAAGATACCCAAAAAAGGTACTAAAGTACCCATATTGAGACTCATGAGATGAAAACTGACTATGCCGGGAACCAGTATCGGTGACGCACTGTTTACCAAAACCCAACAGCGCCTGCTAGCGCTTATCTACGGCCACCCAGACCAAAGCCTGTACCTGAATGAACTGGTGAGGCTGGCAAACATGGGGCGCGGTACCGTTGTCCGGGAACTGGCCAAACTCACCGATTCCGGTCTGGTCACCATGACCCGCCAAGGCAATCAGAATCACTACCAGGCCAATGCGGACAACCCGATCTTCGATGAGCTGAAAAACATCGTCCAGAAAACCTTTGGTATTTCCGATGTGCTTCGGACAGCCCTGGCGCCACTGGCGGATACCCTGGAACAAGCCTTTATCTACGGTTCAGTGGCAAAAGGGGATGCCCATGCGGGCAGCGATGTCGATGTCATGCTCATCGGCCACGACCTCAGTTACAGCGAGGTTATGGAACTGCTGGCACCTGCCGAACAACGATTACAACGAACCATCAATCCCACGTTATACTCTCCCGCCGAGTTCGAGCAGCGTATCAAAGACAATCAGAGTTTTGTTACCCGGGTGCTGGAACAACCCCGCCTCGAACTCCGCTTCAGCCACTAAGACGGGACACATTGCATGGACGCACTCGACAATCTGGTCAAAATCCGACGACTTAAACCCGAGCCACCCGATGCCCGGGAATTCGACGGTATGCTCAAGGCTGCCGACACCAAGCTCCGGGACGCCTGCATTGAGGGATTGTCTGAGGACAGCCAGTTCTCTCTGGCTTATGGCGCCGCCCACGCATTATCGCTCGCCGCCCTGAGATGGCACGGGTATCGTTCCGAAAGCCGCTATATTGTGTTCCAGTGCCTGCAACACACCATTGGCTTACCCAATGCCAAATGGCGCGTGTTGGACAAGTGTCATTCGGCCCGCAATCTGGCCGAATACGAGGGCCACATGGACGTGAACCCCCAATTGCTGAAGGAGCTGATTGCGATCACTCGCGAGCTGCAATCACTGGTGAGGGATCTGCCGCCAATAGGAAACTGACGTCTACCGCGATGTCAGACCTGCTTTAACCGGGCCAGCAGGGACTCCTGATCAAGGGCGCCACCCCAGGTATTACCATGTACCAGATCCTCCAGCGGCAGCCGGGAACGCCAGCCTTTGGACTGTAATTCCGGTTGCTCCAGGAATTCACTGACATAGCCCAGGCAGAGATAGGCCAGTGGGTATACATGATCCGGCAACTGCAGGATATTCGACAGCACATCCTGATCCAGGATGCTCACCCAGCCCACGCCAATACCCTCGGCCCGAGCCGCCAGCCAGAGATTCTGCACCGCCAGGCAGGTGCTGAACAGGTCCATTTCCATAATAGAGTTACGCCCCAGGACATTGGGGCCGCCGCGGGATCGATCACAGGTGATGCAGAGGTTGATGGGGCTTTCCAGAATGCCCTGCAGTTTCAGGGTCCGATAGGTTTGCTGGCGCTCGCCGGTGTAGTTTTCCGAGGCCTTTGCGTTTTCCTCGTTAAAACTGTCCAGCACCTGCTCGCGCACCGCCAGGCTGTCGATCACGATGAAATCCCAGGGCTGCATGAAGCCGACCGACGGGGCGTGGTGGGCAGCTCTCAGGATGCGCGCCAGAACCTCCTCCGGAATGGCATCCGGCAGGAACTGGGAGCGCACATCCCGGCGCTCGAAGATGGCCCGGTACAAGCCTTCGCGCTGGGCATCGCTGAAGGGATCATTCGGGTTACTCACAACTGCAAAAGTCTCCTTAACCGCTCTTTGTCCAGGCACTGATCCACCTGATCGGCCAGGCGATCAAGCTGTTGCAGGCGATGGGCCTGATAATCGACGGCCCGGCCATTCTCGCGGTTCAGGCCCGCCCAGGCCAGAATGGCGTCACAGGCGGCAGGAGCGTCGAACAGGCCATGCACGTAGGTGCCGGCAATCTGCCCATCAGCGCTAACGGCACCATCCGCCCGGCTATCCAACACCGAAAACGGTCGGGTTAGCGCCGAGCCTTCGGTGATGCCGTTGTGCATCTCATAGCCGGTCAGCGTTATGTTGTCCGCAACAGCGCACAGCGCGCTGCCCAGCACACCAGTCACCTCTTTAAGTTGCTTGCCGGGCACCATGCGCGTGCTCATGTCGAACAGCCCCAGCCCGACGGTACGGCCGGTTTCGCCTTCCAGGCCTTCCGGGTCTTCCACACCCTGCCCCAGCATCTGGAAGCCGCCGCAAATGCCCAGCAACTTGCCGCCATAGCGCAGATGTTTACGAATCGCCTCCGGCCAGCCCTGCTGGTTCAGCCACTGCAGATCGCGCCGGGTGCTTTTACTGCCGGGCAGGATGATCAGGTCCGCCGGTGGAATCGGTTCGTCCGGGCCGACAAAGGTCAGATTCACCCCGGGATGCAGCCGAAGCGGGTCAAAATCGTTGTGGTTACTGATCCGGGGCAGCACCGGCACCACCACGTTCAGGGCCCCGGCCTCACTGGTGCCCGTGGTGCTGACGCTGTCCTCGGAATCGATCACCAGCCCATGCAGATAGGGCAGAACGCCGAATACCGGCTTGCCGGTGCGCGCTTCGAGCCATTCCAGCCCCGGCTCCAGCAGCCCAATATCACCACGAAACCGATTGATGATAAAGCCTGCCGTACGGGCCTGTTCACTCTCGGAAATCAGCGCCAGCGTGCCCACCAGCTGGGCAAAGACACCGCCCTTGTCAATATCCCCCACCAGCAACACCGGGCAATCGGCCGCTTCGGCAAAGCCCATGTTGGCGATGTCGTTGGCCCGCAGATTAATCTCCGCCGGGCTGCCCGCACCCTCGGCAATGATCACGTCGTAACGCTCGCTCAATGCTCGCCAGCTTACCATCACGCTTGCCATGGCCTGGGCTTTGTAGGCGTGGTAATCCAGCGCGTCCATGTTGCCATGCACCTGCCCGCGCAGGATCACCTGGGCCCCGCAATCGCTCTGGGGTTTCAGCAGCACCGGATTCATATCGCTGTGGGGCGCCAGGCCACAGGCCAGCGCCTGCAAGGCAGTGGAGCGGCCGATTTCCCCGCCATCCACGGTCACCGCGCTGTTCAGGGCCATGTTCTGGGGTTTGAACGGCGCCACCGACACGCCTTGCCGGGCCAGCCACCGGCACAGAGCCGCCACCACGGTGGTCTTACCGGCATCCGAGGTGGTGCCCTGCACCATCAGGGTGGGCATTTACAACTCCACACCCTTCTGGGCCTTGATACCCTGATCATTGAACGCGTGCTTGACCACGCCCATCTCGGTGACGGTATCGGCCAGGTCGATCAACTCCGGCGGCGCACCACGACCGGTCACCACCACGTGCTGCATCTCCGGACGGCCCTGCAGGTCGTCCAGCACCCGGTCCAGATCGATGTAGTCGTACTTCAGGGCAATGTTCAGCTCATCCAGCAGGATCAGGTCGTAGCTGTCATCGCTCAGCATTTCAGCCGCCACGTCCCAGGCCGCCGTTGCACTTTTCACGTCCTGCTCCCGGTTCTGGGTGTCCCAGGTGTAGCCCTCGCCCATCACGTGGTAGGTGACGTTCGGCAAGTTCCGGAAAAAAGCCTCTTCGCCGGTACTGAAGGCACCTTTGATGAACTGCACAATCCCCACTTTCATGTCATGGCCCAGGGCCCGGGCCACCATGCCAAAGCCGGAACTGCTCTTGCCCTTGCCAGGGCCGGTGAGCACCAGCAACACGCCCTGTTCTTTCTGGGCGCGGGCGATGCGCTCCTGCATGATTTTCTGCTTGGCGGCCATGCGCTTGGCGTGGCGTTCGGGGTCTTTGGCGCCGTCTTTCACACGTTCTCCTCAATCGGTGGTGGGTACAAAGAGCCGGAATTGCTGATCGGACAATTCAATCAGTGTCTGGTTGTAGAGGCGCTCCAGTGCGCTGCAGACCATCATGGTGTCTGTCGTTCCCCAACAGGCCTGGCCGTCTGGATACAGCAACAGCACGTGGCTGCACCAGCGCGCGGCCAGGTTCAGGTCGTGCAGGCACATAAACACGGCCTTGCCTACACGTGCCTGTGAACGCAGCATACGCATCACTCGCACCTGGTGGTGTAGATCCAGATGGTTGGTCGGTTCATCCAGCAGCCAGATGCCGGGATCCTGGGTCATCAGGGTGGCAATCGCAACGCGCTGGCGTTCGCCGCCCGACAGCGTACTCAACAGGCGCGACCCAAGATGGCCCACATCCAGTTCGGACAGCGCAGCCTCGGCGCGGGCGAAGTCCTCGCCCTGCTCGCTCTCCCAGAGCGACAACCAGGGGTGGCGACCGATCAAGGCGGTCTCCAGCACGGTGGCAGGGAAACTTTCCAGGCGATCCTGAAACACCAGTCCCAGCTTTTGGGCCAGCGCCCGGCGATTCATCCGGCCCAGCGACACACCGCCCAGCTCTACCCCACCCTGTCTGGGTGGTTTCAATCCGGCCAGGGTATGCAGCAAGGTGGTTTTACCCGCGCCGTTAGGGCCCAGAACACCCCAGATTTCGCCGGGTGCGACTTGCAGATTCAACGCTGAACCATCTGGCCGGCCCGGAATATCAATAATCAGTTCGCTGGTCGACAGTCCGCTCATCACCGGCTCCGGTATAGCAAAAACAGGAAGGTGGGTACGCCAAGCAGTGCGGTGATCACCCCAACCGGCAGCTGCTCCGGCGCGATTACGGTACGCGCCAGGGTATCGGCCAGCACTAGTAGCGTGCCACCGGCCAAAGCGCTTGCCGGCAGTATCAGCCGTTGATCATTCCCCAGCACCAGGCGCAGCATATGGGGCACGATCAAACCGACAAAACCAATGCTCCCGACCAAGGTTACCGCGGTCGCGGTGAGCAAACTGGCCATCAGATAAATAGCCCACTCCAGCGGCCTTACCGACACGCCCAGAGCCGCCGCTTGCATGGGGCCTCTGGCCAGCACATTCAGGCTACGGGCCAGCGGGGTCAGTGCAATCACCGCCAGCGAGAGCACCAGCAATGCTGGCCAGGGTGTCCGGGCATAAGCCACATCGCCCATCAACCAGTACAACATCCCGGGCAGCTGGTGGGCGGGGGTAATCGCCAGCATCAACGTGATGGCAGCGCCCCAGCCGGCGGCAATCACTACCCCGGTTAGTAACAGTCGCGACGGTGTCCAGCTGCCGGTGCCATGGGCCAGCCCGAAGACCAGCAAGGTCGCGAACAGGGCGCCCGCGAAGGCCGCACCCGAGACCAGCAGCATTCCCGCCCCCAGCAGCATCGCCAGTAAGGCACCGGTGGCCGCGCCCCCGGAAAGCCCCAACACATACGGATCGGCCAGCGGATTGCGTAACAACACCTGCATCAGGGCGCCCGCCATGGCCAGCAGCCCCCCGGCGGCAAACGCAGACAGCGCTCTTGGCAGGCGCAGCTCCAGCACCAGCGTTCGGCTCAACGGCTCGCCCTGCCCGGTCATCACCTGCCACAGTTCCGACGGCGTCACAGCCACACTACCCACGGCCAGAGCAAACACACAGGCCGCCCCCGCGAGCAGCAACAAAACCAGCAAGGCACGCGTCATTAGTCGTTCCTCACCCGGGTCGCCCGGTCAGCGCAAGCGATCACGGGCCAGATCCAGTTTTTCGCACACATTGCGCGCTCCTTCCAATAAGCGAGGCGTCGGCCGCGAAATAGGCGAAGCGGGTATGGTCAAAAGATTGCCATGTGCCACGGCACTGATCGAGGGGAACTGCCGCCATAGATCGAGCTCGGCGGCCCCCCTGTCGCCCGAATCCGAGCTGCCGGTCAGTATCGCCTGTGGGTTGCGGGCCAGGACGTCTTCTGGTCCGATACGCGGTACCAGGCGGTCCATGTCACCAAAGATGTTCTGCCCACCACACATCCGGATCACTTTGCCGATGAGATGGTCGTTGCTGATGGTCATCAGAGGTTGATCCCACACCTGATAAAACACTCGAATAGGCGCACGCGCCTGATACTGTCGGGCCAGTGCAGCTATACCCGTTCGGAACCGGGTGGCCTCGGCCGTCGCGCTGTCGCTGGCACCGGTAAGCGTGCCCAGCCGCTCCAACGCGGTGGCCACGCCCTCAAGGGTACGCGGTTCAATGGCAAACTGCGGTAGACCCAGTTGTTCCAGCAAGGCCACCTGCTCGGCGGGGTTGCCGGATACCCAGGTAATCACGAGGTCTGGATCCAGCTCAACCAGCGTTTCCAGATCGATGCGGGTGTGGTTACCCACTCTCGGCAACTGTTTTGCCGCAGGCGGATAATCGCTGTATTCCACCACGGCCACCACCCGGTCGCCAGCGCCGGCGGCAAATACCAATTCGGCGGCTCCGGGAGACAACGCAACGATTCGCTGGGCCGGCGCGGGCAGGCACAAGCCCTTGCCGTTGTCATCAGTCGCGCAAACCTCCGCGGCCGCCGGGCCGATCAGCGCAAAAAAAAGTATGAAAAAACGAATCAGCATACCGTCTCCGAGCCAGAGTTGGCCCTGAACCTGTCGTCATTGATTGACGGTTTCTTGACCGCCCCGTAAACTCCACCAAAATTTCTATCCGTAGCAGGTGCCTGCCCCAAACGCGCAATGCGCGATCTTTCGGCGGGTGAAACTGGGAAGTTCGGTTAAAATCCGACGCTGCCCCCGCAACGGTAAGCGGTACGAGAGGAATGGCCTCGCGCCAGCCACTGCAGCCCAGCGCTGTGGGAAGGCATCCTACTCTGGCGGGAACGCCAGCCGCAAGCCCGGAGACCGGCCTGCTACCGGCTATCAGTGTTTGTGACGGAGGGTCAGAACACGGAGCGGGCGCACGCGCCTCTTCTCTTTTGGTAGCTGTTCAGGCAACCGGAAAGAAGGACTCTGGTTGCCAGTTTATACAAACGCAGCCGGTATCCAGTTTTTCGATGAAAAAAATCGCCCTTCTCCTCTCTGTCTTCGCCATCGGCTCGGTTCATGCCGAAGAGACTCTGCCTTTTATTGTGGTCGAAAGCCGACCCATGAACGCCGCCACAGATGTCGACCCCAGCCAGGCCACCGGCCCGGTTCGGGTGATCCAACGCACCGAATTTGAGAACCGCACCGCCAATCTGGCCGATGTACTCAGTACCCAGACCGGCGTACAGATTCGCCAGAGTGGCGGCCTGGGCAGCTACTCATCGGTTTCGCTCCGGGGCTCCACCGCGCGCCAGGTACAAGTCGTCGTCGATGGTATGTTGCTGAACGACCCGGTCACCGGCGGCGTCGACATGGGCAAACTGGGGCTGCATGACATCAGCCGGATTCAGGTCTACCCGGGCAGCGCACCCGCTCAGTTTGCCCACGCGGGCATCGGGGGAGTGGTGGTCATGGAAACCCTCGGCAAAGACATTGAGGACACCACGCGCATTAACCTGGGCGGTGGCTCTTTCGATACATACAAGACGGGTGTGTTTAATAGCGGTAGCCGCGAAAATTTTTACTATTGGGTATCGCTGGATCGGCAAAGCAGCAATAACGATTTCGAATACCCCAACAAACGGGCCTGGTTCAACCCCAACGATGGTACCAACACCAAACGCCGAAACGCCGGCTACGAACAACAAGCGGCGAGCACCAAGCTGGGCTGGGAAATCAATGACACCAGCAAACTCGATGCCCTGGTGCAGTACAACGACAATCAACAGCAGGTGCCCAGTATTCAAAACTGGCGAAACAACCGGGCGTTTCTGGACAACCGAACCTTGCGCGCGCAGCTGCATTATCAACAACAAGAATGGCTGGACGGCCGGCTACATTCGAGCCATCGACTGATCTGGGCGGATATCGACGAGCGTTATAACAACCGGGCCGGGCAGGTTGGGCTGGGCACCAGCGACACCAATACCACCACAAGACAACTGGGCATGGTTAACACCCTGACCTGGTTACTTGGCAATCACACACTGTCGGCCACCGCCGATGTCGCCGGGTACGACTACACTCAGACAGATCGCCTGGCGGCAAGACAACCGGATGACCGCGAACGCCACAGGATAGCCGCCGCATTCGCTCACCAGTGGCAAAGCGACGACCGCCTCTGGCGCACACAGGCCACGTATCGCCACTACCGGGTCGACGACGAATCAAGCGAAACCACCGGCTTCGGTGCCGTCGAGCGAACCGACGCATCAGACCGTTACAGCAGCTGGCAACTTGGCCTAAGCCGATACCTCTCCGGCGGTTGGACCCTCTCCCTCGGACTGTCTGAAGAAGTTCGCATTCCCACCCTGCAGGAGCTTTACGGCCAGCAGGGACTGTTCGTCGGCAACGAAAATCTGCAAGCCGAGGAGTCTTTCAACGTTGAAACTTCCGTCAGGCTGGAACGGGGCTGGGGGCACGTTGAGGCAACGGTTTATTTTCGGCAGCTGGATCCCGCCGTTGTCGCCACCTACGATGCCCGCGGTGTTGGCCGTTATACCAACCTGGCCGCTGACATTTACGGCACAGAACTGGATGCCCTGGTGCGATTGCGCCCCTGGTGGGAGCTCTACGGTAGCGCCACCGTGCAGGAATCCGAAAACACTGACTCCGCCATTGCCGACCGTTTCGAGCAGCATCTGCCGGGTATCTATCACCAGAGTTACAGCCTGGGTAGCCGGTGGACCCTGCGTCCGTTCACCCTCGATTTAAATTATCAGATCGACGATGAGCTGTATTACGACTCGGCCAATCTGTTGGAGGCTGATACCCGGAAAATGGCCAATCTGACAGCCAGCTGGGTGAACATCTGGCCCAACCGCTCGGAAAGCGAGCTGTCGCTGGAAGTACGCAACCTCACCGACACTCTTTATCAGGATTTCAACCGCTTCCCCGGCCCCGGCCGAAGCTGGTTTCTGAATCTGACACACGCCTTTTAACCAATCACTGCATCAGGGAGATGTTTCATGGCATCGCTAAAGAAATCGCAACCGGTTAACCGAATCCTGTCAATGGCCAGCCTGTCAATCCCACTGCTGTTGAGCGCGTGCGGGGGCAGCGGGTCAAGCAGCAGCTCCCTCGAACCGACCCCAGGCTTAACGAATGCCGGCGTGGTGGCTGCTGTCAGTTCCGATTTCAGCTCGGGCGGTGTCAACTATGTCAATCTGGATTCTGCCAGCTACGACATTATGGGCCCTTACCACGAGACCGGCTCAGACATCGCAGTGGTCGGAGGACAAGGCTTTCACTACCTGCTGGGGCGCTACAATCTGGATAATATTTCCAAGATCGACATGGCCAACTACGCCCAGAAGACCTGGGATGAGTTCAGTGTAATTCCTGAGGGTGAGCAAAACACCGGCAACCCGTACAACCTGATTACGGTTAACGATCAAAAGGCCTATTTGATCCGTTACAACAGCGACAAAATTTCCATCGTGAACCCGTCAGCACGCAACGAAGCTGAATTTTTCACCGACACCCCGCCTCTGAAACTTTCCGACTATGTGCCTGCCAGCAGCGCCGGCCAGGTACCTCAAATATCGTCCGCCGCTCTGGCAGACAATAAGCTATTCGTGACCCTCCAACGCCTTGATGAAAACTATGAGCCCAACAATACCGGTTACGTGGCGGTGTTCGATGTCTCAACCAATGAAGAAATCGACACCGGCAAAGGCGCTGATGACAATCTGAAAGGCATTCCACTGGAAGGCACCAACCCGGCTGACATTCAGTACCATGAAGGGATCGGGCTGGTAGTCAAGAACCTGGGCACCAACTTCTCCACCTACGGCAATGGCACCAGCGTCGACATTATCGATAGCAACTACAATGTCACTTCCATGATTCAACCAACAGCCGACAAGGGTCAGATCAAAGATCTGGTGATCATCAGCGCAACCGAAGGCTACCTGATCAACCTGACCGACTATCAGAACACTGCGGTACAACGCTTTGACCCGTCTGTTGGCCGTGACAGCTTCAAAACCATCGCGGATCTCTCCAAAGGCGATTTCCGGGATATTGAACTGAGCCCCAAAGGCAACCTCTGGGTTGCAGATGCCAACACGGCATCACCTGGCATCCGGATTCTCCGCCCGTCTGACGATACTCAGATCAAGTTCGTCGATTCACCCCGTGGCCTGCTTCCGAATGACATCGCCTTCGTAACGGAATAAGCAACATTTGCCGGGCAGTCTCCACCAGGCTGCCCGCGATCAACCAACGATAGGCCATTTGAGCATGACACCTCCAAATAGCTGGCAATCCTCTTCCCCCCAACTCGACCTCAGCGCCATGGCGCGAGCCGAAGCCCGCCAGAACACCCTCACCAAACCCCCAGGCTCCCTCGGCCAACTGGAACAGCTGGCCATTACCCTGTGCGGCCAGCAACACACCGATCAGCCCCGGGCAGACCGGGTACACATGGCTATTTTCGCCGGTGATCACGGCGTGTGTGACGAGGGCATTTCCGCCTTTCCGCAGGCGGTCACCGCCCAGATGATAGCCAACTTTGCTGGTGGCGGCGCAGCCATCAGCGTGATGGCCCGGCAGCTTGGCGCAGCCCTGGAGGTGGTGAATCTGGGTACTGTGGGTGACGTGGCCGATGGCCTGCCCGGCGTGATCGATGCCCGAATCCGGCCGTGCACGCGCAACCTTGCGCTGGAACCGGCGATGACGGCAGACGAGGTCGCCGCGGCCCTGCAGGCCGGTGATGCCGCGGCCGAGCGTGCCCACCAGGCCGGTGCTGATCTGTTTATTGCCGGTGATATGGGCATCGGCAACACCACATCCGCCACCGCCATTGCCTGCCAGCTGCTGGGGCAACCACCGGAATTTCTCACCGGCCCGGGCACCGGTTTGAATGCCGATGGCGTGAACCACAAGGCGGCGGTGATCGTCCGATCGCTGGCCCGCCACGGCAACGACACCACGCCACTGGCGGTGCTGGCGTCTCTGGGCGGGCTGGAAGTTGCCGCCATTGCCGGGGCTATTCTGGGCGCGGCCAGCCGGGGTATTCCCGTTCTGGTGGATGGTTTTATCGTTTCGGTGGCTGCTCTGGTGGCCTGCAAACAGCAACCGGAATTGCGGCACTGGCTGCATTTCGCCCATCACTCCGCGGAACCGGGGCATAATGCGATCTTGCAGGCCCTCAACGCCCGGCCCTTGCTGAATCTGGGTATGCGCCTGGGCGAGGGTAGCGGTGCGGCGGTCGCGGTGCCTTTACTGCGGGCTGCCTGTGCCCTGCACAATCAGATGGCCAGCTTTGCCGACGCCGGGGTCAGCGACCAATCCGCTGGCTGAAGGGTAATGAACAGGAGACTTTCAGGATGACCACAACGGTAATCGACCTGATCCGCCACGGCGAGCCCGAAGGCGGCCAGATGTTCCGGGGCAGCAAAGACGACCCGCTGAGCGATCTGGGCTGGCAGCAGATGACGGCTGCAGTGACCGACCGCGATCAATGGGACATCATTATCAGTTCGCCCATGCAACGCTGCCAGCACTTTGCCCGGCAACTGTCGGAACAGCACCGGTTACCGCTGCATCTGGAAGCAGACCTGAGAGAGATCGGATTCGGCGAATGGGAAGGCATGACCGGTGACCAGGTTCGGGCGAGCTACGGCGAAAAGCTCCAGCAATTCTGGGCCGACCCGGTGAACGCCCACCCACCCGGCGGGGAGCCGGTCAGCGACTTTTTTGAGCGGGTTCTGCGCGGGTTTGAACGTTGCCAGCAAACGTTCGATGGCCAACGCGTATTGGTGGTGTGCCATGGCGGCGTCATCCGTATGATTCTGGCCAGTGTTCTGGGCATCCCGCTGGAGAAGTCGTTTACCGGCTTTGCCGTGCCTTATGCCTGCCGAAGCCGGATACAAATCGACCGATCCGAATACGGCGTGTTTCGCAGCCTGATCAGCCACCAGCCTTGAGGGTCAGAGGCAACCCGGCCACCGCCATCACCACCTCATCACAGCGCTCGGCCAGCGCCTGGTTCAGCCAGCCCAGCTCATCGGCAAACCGGCGGGTGAGGGGGTCCATGCCGATGGTACCCAGCCCGACTTCGTTAGTGACGATCACCAGAGACCCCGCATAGCGTTCAACCGCCTCCAGAAACCCCCGTCGCTCCGCCTGAAACCGGGGTTCCTCCGCAAACAGCAGATTACTCAGCCACAGGCTCATGCAATCCACCAGCAACAGCGGCGGCTCTGGCTGCTGGCTGTAACCGGAGAGCACCTGCCCCAGCGCCAGCGGCTCTTCCATCAGTTGCCAATGCCCGGGCCTTTGCCGCTGATGGCGACGAATGCGCTCGGCCATTTCCTCGTCTCCGGCGGTGGCTGTAGCCACGTAGACTACCGCCCCGCCAGCTTGCTGCGCGCGCGCTTCCGCCAGCCCGGTCTTGCCCGACCGTATGCCGCCGGTCACCAGTAACTTATTGACCATAAACCCGTCTCTCTGCGTGATTCCGCCGCCAAGGTACAACAACTGAACCGACACCTGCTATAGTCAGGCTAGTTCCCAGCACACAGGCAAGCGATAACCTGTGAACAATAATCCCGCTCAGATCCTGGAGACCCCATGCAGGCCGAGCTGCTTGATATCCGCAACCATATAACCCAACACTCCCCGTTCGATGAAATGCCCGACGACTTGCTGGAGCGCATTGTTTCCGGCATTGAAATCGCCTATTACCGGGCCGGCACCGACATACTCGAACTGGGCGAGCAGAACACCTGGCTGCATTACGTTCGCAGCGGTGCGGTGGAAATCTTCCGGCGTTCGGGCGAGCTCTACAACCGTCTGGGCGAAGGCGAGATCTATGGTCAGTTCGGGCTGCTGCGGAATCAAAAGGTGCGTTTCCCGGTCAAGGCCATTGAAGACTGCCTGATCTACAAGATTCCTCTGGAGATCTTCCAGCATCTTTGGGAACACGACGAAAACTTCGCCGATTTTGTCGAAATCGAGGACCACAGCCGCTTGCGTTCGGCCATTTCCCGGCAGCAGAAGTCCAACGACCTGATGTCCTCCCGGGTCACCCGCCTGATCAATCGCCGCACGGTCTCCGCCCCCACCACCGTGCGCCTTCAGGAAGCCGCGCGCATCATGACCGACAAAGGCGTTTCCGCTTTGTTGCTGATGGATGAAAGCGGCCCGTCACCCCGGCTCCAGGGCATCATCACCGACCGCGACCTGCGCACCCGGGCGGTCACCAACGCCCTGCCATCGGAAACCCCGGTTAGCGAGATCATGACCGAAGACCTGACCACCATCAGTGTGCGTGCCTTTATATTTGAAGCCATGCTCACCATGCTGCACAACAACGTGCACCACCTGCCGGTGATGGAAGGCCACGAAGTGCGCGGCGTAATCGCGCTGTCCGACATTGTGAAGTATGAAAGCCAGAGCAGCCTGTACCTGGTTAGCAACATCTACCACCAGAACCACGTGAAAGGCCTGAAAAAGATCAGTCGGGAAGTGCGCGACAGCTTTGTGCGAATGGTAAACGAAGACGCCAACTCGCACATGATCGGCAGTGCCATGGCCGGCATTGGCCGCAGTTTCAGCCAGCGGCTGCTGGAACTGGGCGAAGAAAAACTGGGGCCACCGCCGGTGCCCTACTGTTTCATGGCGCTGGGCTCCATGGCCCGGGATGAGCAACTGGTGGTAACCGATCAGGACAACGCGCTGATTCTGGACGACAGTTTCATACCCGAAGAACACGACGAATACTTCCTGGCGCTGGCGAAATTTGTCTCCGATGGCCTGGCCGAGTGCGGTTATACCTACTGCACCGGCGACATCATGGCCACCAACCCGAAATGGCGGCAACCATTGCGTGTCTGGAAAGACTATTTCACCGACTGGATCGATAACCCCAAGGCCGAAGCATTGCTGAACAGCAACATTTTTTTCGATCTCGACGGCATCCACGGGGAAACCGACTTTGCGGAACAACTGAAAACGCTGATTGTCGAAAAAGCCAGCCACAGTCAGCGCTTCCTTACCTTCCTTGCCAGAAATGCCCTGAACCGGACGCCGCCACTGGGGTTCTTCCGGACGTTCGTACTGGAAGAAGACGGCAAGCATCAGAAAACCTTCAACCTGAAGCGCCGGGGTACCGCTCCCGTGTCGGATCTTATCCGGGTACACGCCCTGGCCTGCGGTTCCCGGGCCCAGAACTCCTTTGAACGCCTCCGGGACATCGCCAAGACCCGGCTGATGCTGGATGACGATGCCGGCAACCTGCGTGATGCCCTGGAGTTCATCTCCATTGTTCGTATCCGGCATCAGGCCCTGGCCATTGAGGAAGAACGCGAGCCCGACAACAACGTGCGCCCGGAGGACTTGTCGCCGTTTGAGCGCAGCCATCTGAAAGACGCCTTCCAGATTGTCAGCAACGCCCAGAAATTCCTGCGCTTCCGCTACAACGCGGGAGGAGCCAACCGTAATGTCTAGGGTCATCCGGAGCAACAACCTCTCCCGGGACTGGCCGGAAAACTATCGGCTGAATGCCGGGCAGGCGAAAGATGCCCGTATCCGTGCCTTTTACGAGGCCGGTTGCCCCAGCCCGGACACGCCCATCCGGGAGATACCCTTACTGGCGCTGGACTTCGAAACCACCGGCCTGGACGCAGACCAGCACTCCATTGTCAGTATCGGGCTGGTGCCTTTTACGCTCGACGGCGTTCAGCTTGGCAAGTGCTGGCACCAGGTGGTTCGTCCCAGACTGCCCCTGCACAAAACCTCGGTGACGATCCACGGCATCACCCACAGCGAAATCGAAAACGCACCAGACCTCGAGGAGGTGCTCGACCCACTGTTCCAGCATCTCAACGGCCGGATCCCTGTCGTCCACTACCGCAACATTGAACGGCCCTTTCTGAACGTTGCCTTGCAGTGGCGATTACAGGAGAAACTGTTTTTTCCGGTCATCGACACCATGGCCATTGAGGCTCACCTGCATCCGGACCGCAATCCCAGCCGCTGGCAACAGCTGTTGGGCAAGAAACCCGTGTCTATCCGGCTGGCCGACAGTCGTCTGCGCTATGGTTTGCCCCATTACGCCTCACACAACGCGCTGATTGATGCCATCGCAACGGCGGAACTGTTGCAGGCGCAGATTCTTCACCACTTCAGCCCGGACACACCGGTAGGCAACCTGTGGGTTTGATGCCATGGCCCAAAGCCAGGGCAACCGATAGAATGGCGGCAAATCAGCAAAAGGGAACGCAGTGACCACACCCATCGCCAAAACCACCCCCCTGGACGCTTTCCGACGCGCCCGCCGCCTGTGGCTCAAGGGAGAAAAAATCAGCCTGGCTGCGCTGGCCGATGATCTTCATATTGGCCGCGCCACCCTGTTCCGCTGGGTCGGCAACCGGGATCTGCTGATTGGTGAAATTCTCTGGTCACTGTACGAACCGCTCTACAAGGAAGCCCGGGAGATCACGCCGGGCCACGGTGTCGACTACGTCGTCGGCGTATTCCGGCACATCAACACCACCATCCTGCATTTCTCCCCGCTGCGAAAATTTCTGCATCAGGACCCGGAGTATGCGCTGAAAATGCTGACCTCCTCCCATTCAACGCTGCACGCCCGCACGGTAGAAGTGAACACCCGGCTGCTGAAAGACGAAGTCCGGGCCGGCCATCTGAGCCCGCCCATGAACATCCAGAGCCTGTCTTACTTCATGGTGCGAATTGCCGAATCCTGCCTGTACAGCGACATCATCGGCGGCCGGGAACCGCGGGATGAAGAGCTCGAAGATGCCTGTACCGCCGTGCGCATTTTGCTGGGCGGCAAGGTCGGAGAGCGGACATAAAAAAAACCGGCGCTCTGCTTGCGCAGGCGCCGGTTTTATCAAGCCGGTTAAGGCTCGGGCTTACGCCGTCAGGTTGTACACAAACACAATCGCGACCGCGATCGGCGTGACAAACCGGATCAGGTTGTACCACAGGGTGAAAGCACCACCCTGCAGGGCCAGGTCGCTCTTGAGCGACTCTTTGGCCACAAACCAGCCCACAAACAGCGCGGTCAACAGGCCAGACAACGGCAACATGATGTTGGCAGTGAAGTAGTCGAGCAGGTCGAACAGGGTCTTGCCTTCAAACGCCGCAAACATACCCAGCGGAGTCACATCAGACCAGACGTTCAGGGACAGGATCGACACAATCCCCAGCGCCCAGCACAACACACCCACCAGAATCGAGCTACCGGTGCGCGCCAGGCTGGTTTTTTCCTCAACCCACTCAACCACCGGTTCCAGCAGGGAAATACCGGAAGTCCAGGCCGCAAACAACAACAGCACAAAGAACAGCGTGCCAAACAGGCTGCCCATGGGCATATTACCGAAAGCCAGGGGCAGAGTCTGGAAAATCAGGCCCGGGCCTGCGCCCGCTTCCAGGCCGTTGGCAAAGACCACCGGAAAGATCGCCAGGCCTGCAAGCAGGGCGACAACGGTGTCCATAATCGCCACACTGACGGCGGTGCGGCCGATGGAGACATCGCGCCCCAGATAGGAGCCATACGCCATCATGATGGCCATACCCAGGCTCAGGGTGAAGAACGCGTGACCCAGCGCCACCAGCACGCCTTTCACCGTCAACGCCTCAAAGTTGGGGGTAAACAGGAAGCTGACTGCCTCGCCGAAATGGCCGGTGGTGGTGGCATACCCCACCACCAACAACAGCAGCAGGAACAGAGCCGGCATCAGAATGGTAACGGCGCGCTCAAGACCACCTTTCAGGCCCCGGGAAACCACCAGCACCACCAACGCCATAAACAGAGTGTGCCAGGCCAGCAGCTGGATCGGGCTGGCCAGCAGGCCACCGAACAGCTCACCCACAGACTCCGCAGTACCGCCGGTAAAGTCTCCCATCGCCGCGTGGCCAATGTAGGAAGCGGCCCAACCGCCAATCACGGAATAGAACGACAGAATAATAAAGGCGGCCAACATACCCACGATGGCCGAAACACGCCAGACCGGCGAAGCCAGGTTGCGTTCGGCCACCAGACGGAAACTGGTAATCGGGTTATGGCGGCCATTCCGGCCGATAAACACCTCGGCCATCATGATGGGAATACCGATGATGGCGATACAGAGCAGATACACCAGAACGAAGGCACCGCCACCGTTCTCGCCGGTAACGTACGGGAACTTCCAGACGTTACCCAGGCCTACGGCAGAGCCGGTAGCCGCCAGAATGAACGCGAGCTTGGAAGACCAGAGTCCGCGCGCGCCGTTGCCGCTGTCTGCTGCGGAGTTGGACTGTGTCATGTGTTTGCTTCCTGTGCTTTTGGCTGAGGAAAATACGAATTGTTAGATGGCCTTGCACAGTGTGCAGGCTATTGGAGCGGAATTCTGCCAGCACTGGCGACACGATGCCAGTGCTGAGGGGCAGGCGACAGTCAAATACCTGCGGTTAAACCGGGAGCTCTGCTATCAGTCAGTGGGATTTCCCGGAAAACCGGACAATCAGATCCTTCAGGCCCCGGGCCATTTTGCTCAGATTGTCACTGCTCTGCTTGGCAGCTTCAGCCTGCTCGTCACTCTGGTCTGCCAGGCTCGCAATGTTGACGACCTGGCGGTTAATTTCGTCAGACACCTGCCCCTGCTCTTCAAAGGCCGCGGACATGGTGATGAAACTCTCCGAAATACCATCAACCGAACGGACAATGTCATTCAGCGCTTCGGTTGCCTCGTGCACCTGATCCAGGCTCGTGCCGGCAATAGCTTCGCCGGTGGCGACGGCATTAACGGTGTCCTCCACCTGGGCGCGAAACTCTTCAATGACCTCGTGAATGCGCACCGTGGACTGCCGCGTTCGCTGGGCCAGCGAGCGCACCTCATCGGCCACCACGGCAAAACCCCGGCCCTGCTCACCGGCCCTGGCCGCTTCAATGGCGGCGTTCAGAGCCAGCAGGTTGGTCTGATCGGCAATGCCGCTGATCAGGTCGGCCGCCTCACCAATGGTGCGGGTCGATTCGCCCAGGCGCCCCACAGACTCGCCGATGCCGTGAACCTGTTTGACCAGCTGTTCAATGGCCGCCAACGCCTCACCACTGCGCTGACTACCCTCATGGGCCTGACGGTTCGCCTGTTCCGCCGCCTGGGCATTATGGTTGACGGTTTCGACCACTTCCTGGATCGAGACCGTCATTTCATTAATCGCCGAAGCGGTCTGGTCCGTTTCCGCACGCTGGCGGGCGATGGCCAAGGCACCCTCGGAGATATAACCGTGCGAGGTCGTCGCCTGATCCAGCAATTGCTCCGCCTGGTCATCAATCCTCGCCAACGCGGTGCGAATACGCGCCTCCTCACTGATCAACAGCAGAGCCAGGCGTGACATCAGGCCACGCTCGTCGCTGTAGGTTCGGGCAACGACCGGGTCCTGGAAGGCGTCCGGCCGCAGTGCCAACAGAGCATGAAGGCGCTTGGAGAGCGAGGCAAACACCAGGCCGAATCCCAGCACGTGGCCGGCCACCACCAGCCCTATGGCCAGGGCCGGGGCATCAAGAGCCAACGCGCCCAGGCTCAGTGCCAGCGATAACCCAAAAGGCCAGCCCGAACGCGCCATCGACAACACTTTATTACGCCATCCCGAGGTCAGCCGGCTGTCGGTAATCTTTTTGTACAGGCGCTCCGCCCGGGCGATCTGCTCCCGGGTGGCCGCCACCCGAACCGATTCGTAGCCCACCATCTGCCCGTCGTCCCAGATCGGCGTCACATAGGCGCTGACCCAGTAATGATCTCCGGATTTGGAGCGGTTCTTGACCACGCCCATCCAGGCCTTGCCGGCCTTCAGATACGCCCACATATCAGCAAACACGGCTGAGGGCATATCCGGATGGCGGATGATGTTGTGGGCCTGGCCAATCAGTTCTTCACGGGTGAATCCACTGATGGTAACGAAATCATCGTCGCAGTAGGTGATCACCCCTTTGGGCGAGGTGGTGCTGATCAACCGCATACCGTCGGGGATGTGGATCTCGCGTTGGGTAACAGGCAGGTTCTTGCGCATCAGGAGAGCGTTTTATCCGTAGGCTTCGGGATTTTGGGGCGCTAGAGTCTAGTTATAGATAAAGATCAAGGAAACAGCCAATGCGTTACCGTATGACGCTTCGTGTAACGACTGCTGGCTCTGGCGTTTTAACGGCAGCGCGCTTTTACGAGGCCGCCGCCAGCCGCGCCCTCGGGTGATAGCGGGCATTTAGCCATAAAGAGAAGCCAATCACCGCACCGCCGATAGCCAGGCGCAGCAGGTCCGCGTCGCGGTTCCAGATGAGCAGATTGACCAGCAAGCCCGCCGGCACCAGGGCATTGTTCATCACCGCCAGGGTACCTGCATCAACCTCACAAGCCCCCCGGTTCCACAGATACAGTCCCAGCCCCGAGGCCGCCAGGCCGAGCCAGCCGAGGATTCCCCATTGCAAAGGCGTTGCCGGAAGCTTCTCCGGATTGCCGAAAATCAGGAATGAGGGCAGCGCAATCACCAATGCCCCGAGGAAGAAGTAGCCAAAAGTGCGGTAACCCGGCAGCGCCAGGGTGTAGCGCTGCATCACGTGCTTGTAACCGACCTGGCCGGCAGCAAAGGTGAAGTTCGCCACCTGCAGCAGCAGGAACCCGATCATGAAATCTTCGCTCAGTCCATCGTACCGGATAACGCCGGCGCCCAGCGTCGCGATGGCCGCCGCAAGCAAGGCAACCGGCGAGAAACGGCGAGCCAGGGCGTCGTCTACCAGGGTCACATACAAAGGCGTGAAAATCGTAAACAGCAGAACTTCCGGCACCGTGAGGTAACTGAAGGAGCGGTAAAGGCACAGATAGGTAATGCCGAATTGCAGCATACCGGTTACCAATATCCCCAGGCGCATCCCCGAAGGCACTCCACGCCAGCGAGTGAAGGGCAGAAACACCACCGCAGCCAGCAACACCCGGCTCAACACCGCAAAATCGCTGTCTACGCGGCCGGCCAGAAACTCCCCGATCAGGCTGAACGAGAATGCCCAGAGCACGGTAACCAGAACCAGTAAAGCCATTGCGCCACCCCTGTTATTGAACGGCGCCCACTGTAATGCTTTCCAGACTCTTTTGCAGCGCTACGAACGGGGAACTCCCTATAAACCGGACCCTGCCGGGTAGGGTATGATTGCCGGTTCGCCATTCTCCACGTTACGCAGGATAATCCATACGCCATGGATGAGACTCATCAGCCTTTACCCGAAGTCCGCCAGCCTCTGATTCAGCGTACGCTGGTGGAATGGAAAACCCTGGCGGTGCTGGGCGGCCCGATTCTGGTGGCCCAGGTCGCACAGATGGCCAACGGCGTTATCGACACGGTGATGGCCGGTCATGCCAGTGCAGAGGATCTTGCGGCGGTGGGCATCGGCAGCAGCTTGTGGATGCCGCTGTTCCTGTTTTTCATGGGAATGCTTGGCGCGCTTCAACCCATCATTTCCGGCTACAACGGCGCCCGCACCCATCAGAAAATCATGCCTGCGACCTGGCAGGGCATTTACCTTGCCGCTGCAGGCACCGTGATCATGGCGCTGCTGCTGACCAACGTACACCCTGTGCTGGCGCAACTGAAGCTCGACCCGCATACCGCCGGGATCACCCAGGGCTACCTTAACGCCTTTGCCTGGGGCATTCCGGCGCTTTTGCTGATCAACGCCCTCCGGGGCCTGACCGATGGGCTTGGCCATACCCGGGTGATCATGGCGTTCTCGGTGCTCAGCACGCTCATCAACCTGCCCCTGAACTACATCTTCATCTACGGCAAACTCGGGCTGCCCGCCATGGGTGGCGTGGGGTGTGGCTGGGCGACGTCTATTTCCAACGGCGTGGCGGCCCTGGCGATGCTGGTGTATCTGAACCGGAGCAGAACCTTCCGGCAATTCCATCTGATGGCCGATTGGGTGAAACCGAACTGGCAGGGTATGCGCTACATTCTGCGTATCGGCGTGCCCATTGGTTTCACCATCTTTGTGGAAGCCAGTATGTTTTCCGTGATCGCCCTGTTCCTTGCGCCGTTGGGGCCGGTGGTCGTGGCCGGGCATCAGATAGCGCTGAACGTGGTCTCTTTGCTGTTCATGCTGCCGCTGAGTATCGGCATGGCCCTGACCTTGCGCGTCAGCTTTCTGGTGGGCGCCCGGGCGCCGGATTCTGCACGTTTGATCTCCCGCAGTTCGCTGATTCTTGCCTCAGCGGTTGCCCTGCTGTTCGCCAGCTTGTTGTTTGTCTTCTCGGCAGCGATCGCCAGCCTCTACTCCAGCGACCCGGAGGTGCAGGCCGTCACCATTCGCCTGCTCACATTTGCGGCCATGTTCCAGATTGCCGACGTGATCCAGGTCACCTGCATCAGCGCTCTACGCGGCTATAAAGACACCCGCATCCCCATGTTTATCATGCTGTTTTCATTCTGGGGCATTGGCTTGCCACTGGGCTATGTGCTGGCTTTTACGGGCTGGCTATGGCCAACTCTGGGCGCCGCCGGCTTCTGGGTGGGACTGACGGCCGGGCTCACCTCCGCCAGCCTGCTGTTAGGATGGCGCCTGTTTCGCTATCAGCCTGAGCCGCCGATGGATGCGGCAACGGTGGCCAGCACACACGGCTAATCCAGTTCCTCGGCGTAGACAATGCGGTCTCGCCCGGTTTCCTTGGCGGTGTACAGTGCGTTGTCAGCCCGGGCCAGCCAGCCCTCCACGCTCTCGCCATGGCCCAGCAGGGCCACACCAAACGAGGCGGTTACCGGGCCACCCGGGTACTTCAGGTACTTGCGCAGCACCTGCTGCAGGTTGTTCATAACCGCCCGCAGATTAACGCCGTCAACACCGGGCAACAGCAACACAAATTCCTCACCGCCGTACCGGAACAACTGGTCGGAACGGCGGGTATTGCTCTCCAGCAGCGCCACCAGTTCGGTCAGCACCGTGTCGCCCAGGCCGTGACCGTATTCGTCATTGATACTCTTGAAGTGATCGATATCCAGAAGCACCAGGGCATAGGGCAGGCCGGAGCGCTCGGCATTAGCCGCTGCGACATCCAGCTCCTCGTCCATGGACCGGCGGTTTTTTACGCCGGTGAGCGGGTCGATAGTGGCCAGTTGTTCCAGCCGGCGCCGCTGGCTGCGGTTACGATGGGCAAAGACGTAAGCACAGGCGCTCACCACCACCGCAGTGGAAGCAAAGGACCACATCTGCTCCTGGCTGCTGAATGCCAGGCCAATCACCATCATCAGCGTTATGGCCGACAAGTTAATGATGACCGCGTATCTCGGGCCCACCAGAAAGAAGGAGGTCACCAGGCAGGGATACAGCCAGAACAATCCCGGGTCGCCAACAATGGTGCCCACAATCACAGCACCGTATGCGGAAATGACGGCCATCAACACGCCGGCGCGGTGGGTATCGCCGGTTATCCAGGCATAAGCCATGGCTCCGCCAAGGCTGGCGAGAATCGTCGCGTCCACTGTGCCCGCCAGAACATTGCCTTGCATAAACCGGAGAACGGCAAACGGCGTAACGCCCAGAAACCCGCTGATTCCCAGCAAGGTAATGATGGATAAACGAAAATCGTTTTTCAGGCGATACAACATGAGGTATGAGGTCCGGCGTCCGGCAAAAGTCTTATTTCGTATCCAAGAATAGCGCACGCTTTTCAAACGGTCGTTCCAAAGCAACGATTCTTAACAAATCTACCACCAAAAGCGACAGGCTGTGATCTTGCTCACACTTGCCCTTGCTCTAATATTCCAACTCAATCCACTTTATAATCAGCTCTAAGACAACTATCAGCTCGGAACCCATTTGCCGGCCATCCCTCCAGATGACGGAAACACCAACAGGAAGATCGTGTCCAATTCATTGATCAGAATCGCCCCCGGAGCCCTCACCATCGGCAAACCCCTTCCCTGGGATGTCTTCGACGCCGAGGGCAATGTCCTGCTGCGCCAGGGTTATGTGATTCAGACCAATAGCCAACTCGAGCAGTTGTTCGAGCGCGGGCGGTTCAAACCGCGCAAGATTGAGCCGCGGAAAAAGGAAACTTTTGAGGATCTTCGCCAGCGAAACCCGTTCGCCGATTACGGCGACCTGCTGACCACGCTGGAAACCACGATCAACGCCATTACCTCGGAAGATCCCACCGCCCAGAAACGGCTGATGGGGCTTTGCCGGATGTTGGAGAAAACCTGCCAGGAAGCGCCCGATGCCAGCCTGGCTCTGGTGCACCTGTATTCGATCAGCCCAACCATTCATGAACAAATTCTGTTTTACGGCATTCTGTGCCATTTCATTGCCCACCGGTTTGGCCTCGACGAGAAGCGCGCTACGGTGCTGACTGCCGCCGCACTGACGGCAAATCTGGCTCTGGTTCCGGTGGCCGACCAGCTCAATGCCTCCAACAAGGTGCTAACGAGTGATCAACGGGCTGTCATTCGCAAGCATCCCGAGCGCAGCATAGACGCACTGCAATCTGCCGGAATCGACAACAAACTGCTGTTACGCATCATCTCCCAGCACCACGAACAGGCCGATGGTTCGGGGTATCCGAATGGCCTCAGCGGCGGCGATATCCTGCCGGAAGCCGAAATCCTGGCTCTGTCCGAGCGTTACATTGCCATGATCACCAAGCGGGCGTATCGCGACAGAATGAATATTGTCGAGGCTCGTAAACTGATTGCCACCCTGGCGGATGGCAAGTACCGACCCGCCATTCCGCGCGCCTTGTTACAGGTGCTGGGTGAGTATCCGCCGGGTATGCTGGTGCGGCTTGTAAACAACGAAGTGGGCGTGGTCACCCGCCGCCCCGTGCATGCGCGGGGGCCTTTCGTTCAAGCCATTTTCAATCCCCGGGGCGGACGGTACAGCGGCACCTTTGAACGAGACACCAGCCTGCTGGAATACAACGTGCGTGAACCGGAAGAGCCTGAAATAATGCCGTCCATGGACTTCAGTATGCTCTGGGGCAATCGTTCCTGAATTGGATCAGTCCCCGGCGCCGGCGTAACTCGGCCGCTCAATACTGAAACCGACTTTGGCAAACTCCGCCAGGATGGCCGTTCGCGTGACCAGGCCCACCAGCTTGCCATGATCAACCACCGGATACACTTTCGGTTTACCGGCCCCGAGATTCTGGGCCAGGTCGACAACCGACATTCCCGGCGCAACCGTCAATGGCTGCCGGAACATCACATCGTCGACAATGGGCTCGCCCTCATGATGGTAGTTACTGACCAGTAACGAGTGAATACAGTCCTGCTCCGAGACAAATCCAAGGACATGGCGACGATCATCCACGACCGGCAAACCGGTGACATGATTGGCCAGGAGCGCTTTTACCACCTGGGTCAGCGGGGTACCACAGCGAATCGGCTCGATGTGATTCGACATCACTTCGGATACTTTCAGTGAACGCATCAATAACTTCCTCACAGACAGAAGACCGGTGCCCGGGCGGGCACTTCCTGACTCTAAACATAGGCAAAAGACGCGCAAATGAAAAACCGGCTTGATGAAAACGGTTTACATCGAATAATTGTCGACTAAACTCAACGGGTTATGCCCTTTACGGGCTCCTTCATTCTGATTCATCCGTGCTTTACAGTGGGAGCACCCATGGAAGTCATCTCCAATTTTATTAGTGAAATCAATGGTCTGGTATGGGGTCCCCCTATGCTGGTGATGATACTGGGCGTCGGCCTGTTTCTGAGTATTGGCCTCAAATTGATGCCGATCATGAAGCTGGGCGCCGGATTCCGGCTGATGTGGAGCGGGCGCGCCCGCGGCGATGACGATGACGGCGACATTCCGCCGTTCCAGGCCCTGATGACCGCGCTTTCGGCGACCGTGGGCACGGGCAACATCGCCGGTGTTGCCACTGCCGTCTTCCTTGGGGGCCCCGGTGCCCTGTTCTGGATGTGGCTGACCGCCCTGGTGGGCATGGCCACCAAATACTCCGAGGCCGTTCTGGCGGTGCGGTTCCGGGAAGTGGACGAACGCGGTAGCCACGTAGGCGGCCCCATGTACTACATCCGCAACGGCCTGGGCAGCAAATGGGCGTGGCTGGGTATTCTGTTTGCGGTGTTCGCATCCGTGGCCGCCTTTGGTATTGGCAACACCGTGCAGGCCAACTCGGTGGCCGACGTACTGGAAACCAACTTTGGCCTGCCGCACTGGGTTACCGGTGTCATCCTGATGGTTCTGGTGGGTATGGTACTGATCGGCGGTATCAAACGTATCGGCCAGGTCGCCAGTGCGCTGGTGCCGTTTATGGCGGTATCCTACGTACTGATCGGCCTGATCCTGCTGGCCATCAATGCTCACGAGATTCCAGACGCCATCAGCATGGTGTTCAGCTATGCCTTCAGTCCGGCCGCCGCTGAAGGCGGATTTGCCGGTGCCGCGGTGTGGGCGGCCATCCGCTTCGGCGTTGCACGGGGCATTTTCTCCAACGAAGCCGGCCTGGGTTCTGCGCCCATTGCACACGCATCGGCCCAGACCAAGAACCCGGTGAAACAGGGCATGGTGGCCATGCTCGGAACCTTTATCGATACCATCATCGTGTGTTCTATTACCGGCCTGGTGATCATCACATCCGGCGCCTGGACCTCCGGTGAGACCGGGGCCGCCCTCACGTCGCTGGCGTTCGAAACCGGGCTGCCCGGCTTCGGCAACTATGTGGTGGCGATTGCCCTGGCGGTTTTCGCCTTCACCACCATCATTGGCTGGTCGTTCTATGGCGAGCGCTGCATTGAATTCCTGTTCGGCGTCAAAGCCATTCTGCCGTACCGGATTGTGTGGATTATTGCTATTCCGGTGGGCGCCACCATCAATCTGGGCTTTGTCTGGTTGGTGGCCGATACCCTGAATGCCATGATGGCGCTGCCTAACCTCATCGCCCTGCTGTTACTCAGCCCTGTGGTGTTCAAACTGACCCGGGAATACTTCGACAAGCAAAAAGCGCTGGGGGTGGAATAAGCCGGAGCCGGCCCTCCGGTATGGGCACGGCGGATAAGGCCGTGAGTCAAACGTTGGATGCGCCAGATCAAGCCCCCTTGTAACCGGCGCATCCACCTCCATGTTTATTGGTATACACTGATCAAACAATAACGGCGAACAGCGCCGGCACTTTGTTTTATTGCCAACAACCGTGTCAAAGGAGAGTACGTATGAGTCTGCGTCTTGGAGATACCGCGCCGGATTTCGAACAGGAGACCACCGAGGGTCGCATTCGATTTCACGAATGGCTCGGTAATGGCTGGGGCATTCTGTTCTCTCACCCCGCCGATTTCACCCCCGTCTGCACCACCGAACTGGGCCTGACCGCCAAACTCAAAGATGAATTTGCCAAGCGTAACGCCAAGGCCATCGCACTGAGCGTAGACCCGGTGGATTCTCACCACGACTGGGTCAAAGACATCAACGAAACCCAGGGCTGCACCGTCAACTTCCCGATCATTGCCGATCAGGATCGCAAGGTGGCCGAGCTGTACGACATGATTCACCCGAATGCCGACGACAGCCTGACCGTGCGTTCGCTGTTCGTGATTGACCCGAACAAAAAAGTCCGGTTGATCATCACCTATCCGGCTTCAACCGGTCGTAACTTCAATGAAGTACTGCGGGTGATTGACTCCCTCCAACTGACCGACGAGCACCGCGTGGCCACCCCGGGTAACTGGGAAAGTGGCAGTGATGTGGTGATTGTGCCGTCGCTGCAGGATGAAGACGAAATCAAAAAACGCTTTCCGAAAGGGTATAAAGCGGTGAAATCGTACCTGCGGATGACGCCGGACCCGCGCTCGAACTGGAGTGGCGACTGATTCTGACGCCGCAAACGAAAAGGGCAGCCCAACAGGCTGCCCTTTTTTTGTGCACTGGGCGTGCCCGAAGGCACTGCCGCCCCGATCAGAACGCCGGAACCACCGCACCTTCGTATTTTTCCATGATGAAGTCTTTCACCGCATCGGATTTCAGGGTGTTGGCCAGCTTCTGCATGGCGTCGCTGTCCTTGTTGTCCGGACGGGCCACCAGGATGTTCACATACGGTGACTCGGAACCTTCAATCATCAACGCGTCTTCAGACGGGTTCAGACCGGCCTCCAGCGCGTAGTTGGTGTTGATCAGCGCAAGATCCACCTGGTTCAGGATACGTGGCAGGGTCGCGGCTTCCAGTTCCTTGAAGTCCAGATCTTTGGGGTTATCGGCAATATCACGCGGGGTCGCGGTAATCTTGCTTTCGTCTTCCAACGTAATCAGGCCCGCCTTCTGGAGCAGCAGCAGCGCACGGCCACCGTTGGTAGGGTCGTTGGGGATAGCCACAACCGCGCCTTCTTCCAGTGCATCGAGAGAGTCGATTTTGCTGGAGTAGGCACCAAACGGCTCCACATGAATGCCGGCGACCGTCACCAGATTGGTACCACGGCCATCGTTGAATTCATCCAGATACGGCTGATGCTGGAAGAAGTTGGCATCCATGCGCTTCTGATCAACCTGGATGTTGGGCTGTACATAGTCGGTAAAGACTTTTACATCCAGCTCAATGCCCTGCTCAGCCAGTGCCGGCTTTACAAACTCGAGCAGCTCGGCGTGGGGTACCGGCGTGGCAGCCACAGACAGGGTTTCTGCCTGAACGGCAGAGGAAAAGGTTGCAGCGGCCGCCAGGGCCACCAGGGTTTTCTTCAGGTTCATAGCAAATCTCCTGCGTTAATTATTTACGGCTGAAATACAGAACCAGGCGGTCGCCCACCATCTGCAACACCTGGACAAAAATCACCAGCAAAGCAACCGTGATGACCATAACGTCGGTCTGGAAACGCTGGTATCCGAAGCGGATAGCCAAATCACCAAGACCACCGCCACCAATCACACCGGACATGGCCGCGTAAGACACCAGGGTAATCGCGGTCACCGTGATGCCCGCGATGATGCCGGGAAGCGCCTCCGGCAGCAAGGCACCGAAGATAATCTGGCGAACATTGGCGCCCATGGCCTGGGTTGCCTCAATAATGCCCTTGTCCACCTCCCGCAGCGAAGTTTCCACCAAGCGGGCAAAGAAGGGTGCGCCACCGGCCACCAGGGGCGGAATGGCACCAGCGACCCCCAGAGAAGTGCCAATCAACATCACGGTAAACGGAATCATCACAATCAGCAGGATGATAAACGGCACCGATCGCAATACGTTCACGACAAACGAGAGCACGGCATACGCCACCGGCTGCTCCAGCAACTGGCGCTTTCCGGTCAGGAACAACAGCACGCCAATCGGTAGGCCGATCACCACACTGAACAACAGCGACATCCCCACCATGATCAGGGTGTCCCAGCTGGCCCAGCCAATCTCGGCCCAGTCCACGTTACCCATCAGGGTATCCATCAAGGCTTCCATCAGCGCACCACCTCCACATGAACGTCAGCGGCTTCCAGAGCCTTCATGGCCACATCCAGATCACCCCCCACCAGTGACAAGGTCAACTGGCCATAAGGCGTGTCCTTGATGTGATCGATCCGGCCCGACAGAATACTGAAATCCACGCCGGACTCGCGGGCGACACTGCCCAGCAACGGCTTATAGGTGGACTCGCCCTTGAACGTCAGGCGCAGGATACGACCCTTGGCCTTTTGCAGATCTTCCTGCAGTTCGTCCCGGTCAACGTTTTCGCTCTCGAACACAAAATCCCGGGTGGTCGGATGCTGCGGATGCAGAAACACCTCGCTGACCGGCCCCATCTCTACCACTCGCCCGGCGTCCATAACGGCCACCCGGTCGCAGACCCGGCGCACCACGTCCATCTCGTGGGTGATCAACACAATGGTCAGGCCCAGCTCTTTGTTGATGTCAGCCAGCAATTTGAGCACCGACTGGGTGGTTTGCGGGTCCAGTGCGCTGGTTGCTTCATCGCACAACAGAATGGTGGGCCGGCAGGCGAGGGCGCGGGCAATGCCGACCCGTTGCTTCTGGCCACCGGACAGCTGCGACGGATACTTGTTGGCGTGCTCACTCAAGCTGACCCGCGCCAACAGCTCGTCCACCCGGCTGCGAATGTCAGCCCTGGAGTAGATGCCGGCCAGCTTCATCGGAAAGGCAATGTTGTCTGCCACCGTCTTGGAGGACAACAGGTTAAAGTGCTGGAAGATCATCCCCACCTTGCGGCGGAACGACCGGAGTTCTGCGGCGCTGTATCGGGTAATATCCTCATCGTCGATAAGGATGCGGCCGCCAGAGGAGGGTTCCAGCTTGTTGATCAGTCGCACAAGCGTGGACTTGCCCGCTCCGGAGTGGCCGACGATGCCGAACACCTCACCGGTTTCTACGGTCATACTGGTGGGATGCAGCGCGGGGATCGCCCGGCCGGCCACCTGGTACGACTTTTCTACCTGGTCAAATACAATCACGATCAGTGCCTTGCAGATACGTGGTTAAAAGCCGGCGATTATAGCCTATTCGGCGATTAAACCCGAATCCTGAACACTAACACACCGGCGTATCCGGAGTTCCCCTTACACCAAAAGGTACCTGACAGACCCCGGCCGGCTCGGCTAAACTTGTATCCATAAAATACACTAACGACTGCATACCATTCCGAGGCGCGCCCGTTCCGTGACCAAAACGTCCGAAAATCCGCCCTCAAGGATGAATTCGACCCAGGCATGGGTGTCTTACCTGAGCAAAATTGAACTGCCGGTTCTGGCCAATACGCTCAAGCAAATCAACGAACTGACCGACAGCCGCAACAGCACGATTAACGAATTGGCGAACGCCATTCTCAACGATGCCCAGCTGACATCTCAGGTGCTGAGGTTGTCCAACACGGTGTTCTACAACCAGACCCGGACGCAAGTCAGCACGGTAAGCCGGGCCATCACCCTGATCGGCTTCGACGCGGTCAAATCCATGGCCATTTCCTCGCTGATTGTCGACTCGCTCCTCAAGCGACACGACCGGCCGCATTTGCTGCAATGCCTGGCACGGGCCATTCATGCTGCCGTCCAGGCACGCTGCCTGATGCCCAAGCGCACGGATCACGCGTTGGAAGAAGTATTCATTGGCGCTCTGTTAATGAACATCGGAGAACTGGCGTTCTGGTCCTGCGACACCGAACAGGCCCGTGAGCTTGAAGAGCGCCTGAGGCTGGGCGAGCCTCCCGTAGACGCCCAGAAAGCCGTGCTTCACACCACCTTTGTGGAAATTACGCGCGGGCTGGTTGGCGCCTGGTCGCTGGGACCGTTCATCAAGGAAGTCGTGGCACCCGGCAAGGCCAACTCCATGGCCAGCAGCCTGGTACGGAACAGCGTGGAAATGGCCAGGGTGTCTGAACATGGCTGGAGTGGTGCCGAGATGGACAAGGTGCTCGAGAAGCTTTCCGGCGACACGGGCGAGACGCCAGCCGCCATCCGGGACCAACTCAAAGCCAACGCCGGCGAAGCCACCAAAGTCGCTGTATCCCTCGGCATTCCCCAGGTAACAGCCCTGCTGCCGGGTAATCAGGACACCGCCGAGCCGGCACCGGCCCCCGATATGGATGCCGATCTGCAACTGCAGATTCTGCGGGAACTGACCCAGACACTGGCGGAAAAGCCGGACATCAATGAAGTCTGCCAGCTGGTGATTGAGGGCATTCACCGGGCCATCGGTATGCAACGTGTGGCACTATTGATGACGGATCGTTCCGGCCATGCGCTGGTTCCTCGCAAAGTCGGTGGCCGGGGCACCGACGCCTGGCGCGAACACTTCATCATCCAGAAAGATGGAACCGGTGCCCTGGGCGCACTCTTGCCCCACGCCACCTCGGCTGTTTACGAGCCGGGAAAACAAAGTGAGGGCGTAACTTATGATCGCTGGCTGGGAAAAGTGCCGGCCCTGACCGGTTCGCTGAAAGCCAAGGGCCGTCTGGTGGGGCTGTTTTACGCCGACAACGCGGCGGCAGGCTACGTGCCGTCAGAGCAGCAACTGGCTGCCTTTGGTCACTTTATCCAGAATGCGCAACTGTGCCTGACCCTGATGTCCGCTCGCTGACATCCGGCCAGGCAAACGCCTCAGTGCAACGAGCGCATCTGCCTCGGATAGAGCGCCGCACTGACCTCAGGCTCTTCGAGCAGATCGGAGAGTTCCCTGTCCACTTCGGTTTCTTCGCCTTCATCGGGCAGCGGCTCAAACAACGTGCTGAGCCAGGATGTGACCGAAGGCGCATCGTCTCGTTCATAGTCCGTGGACAGCGCCTTGATTCGGCGAAAGCCGATAATGCGCTGATGCCGTGGATCACGAATCTGCTCGAACCCTCGCCAGTAAATGCGATCCCGGGTGTGTAACTGCACGAACAAGGTGTCGATGGGGCCGTTTTCATCTTCCCGGGACTCTTCATCGGCCGCGGTCTGCTCAGGTTCGGGTTGCTCGTCGGCCGGTTTCCGGCGAATCGTCGTCCAGGCCGGATACAACACAGCCACGGCGTCTGCCTCCACGTGTTCTCTCGCAGCCCGGAGAATCAGTCCCCAGCGGGCTTTGTCGGCATCGGTCTCCAATGAGTTGATAGGAAGGTCGTAGCTTTGATCGCTGGACAGGACAATGGCCATCATGGGCGCGTCAAGCTCCCCCATGGCCTCAGCCTGTGCTACGGATACCAAATCGTCGATTGCCATCGATTGGTTCATAAGATGCTCGCCTCCTCGATGCCATCAGGGTAATCAGGAACCGGTGTCCCTGACTAACAGCATAGCCTGTTCCACCTGGAAAGATAAACGTGGAGTTCATGCCTGCGGATCACAACCCCCCGCACACACTTTATTTCCGCGGAAGGTTCAAAACGCCGATTCAAGGCGTTCGTAATGGCTGAACCAGGGATTGGCTTCCTCGAGTTGCGCCGCCACCTGCAGCAGCCGATCCTCGCCACCGTGAGCAGCCCCGAATTGCACGCCCACCGGGAGCCCGTCCCGGGTCCAGTGCATGGGTACGGACATCGCCGGCGTGCCCGTCAGGTTCGCCAATTGGCTAAACGGTGTCCGGGCCAGGCTTTCCAGTGCCATCTGATCCACCTGCCCGCTCCTGTGCACCAGTTTTCCGGCCTTCAAACCCAGCATCAGCCTGGCCATCAGCTTGAGGTGGGCAGGTGTGTCCATTTGCCCGATTCTGGCGGGCAGCTGGCCAGTGGCGGGGGAAAGGTACAGATCAAAGCGGTCGAAATAGGCCCCCAGAGCCCGGGCGAAGTCGTTCCACTGTTGTCTCATGCGCACGTAATCCGGCAGCGGCATGGTACGGCCCAGCATAGCCAACAAACGGGTTTCCAGTTCAAAGTCCTGATCAGTGGCACCGAATTCGGCTTTCGCCCGCGCCATCAAGGCAGACACTTCTCCGAAGTACAGGGCCAGATAGCAGCGGGCCAGGGCCAATCCGTCGAATTCCGGGCGGGCGTATTCAACCTCATGGCCCAGGGATTCCAGCAGGCGCGCAGTTTCCTCCACCGCCGCGACACACTCGGGCGCCACCTCCGTATCGTAGGGTGAGGAGGTAAACACACCGATTCTGAGCCGGCCGGGTGACTGCTGCATCAGGTCTGCCCAGGGCGATGCAGGCTTGCTGATGATGAACGGGTCGCCACTGGCGGGGCCAGACAAAACATCCAGCATGGCGGCGCTGTCCCTGACCGTTCGGGAGACCACATGATCGGTGGAGGCACCGGTCCAGGCCTCACCCGCGTGCGGGCCTACCGAAATCCGGCCCCGTGACGGCTTAAGACCGAACAGGCCGTTATACGCCGCCGGAATCCTGATGGAACCGCCACCATCGTTAGCTCCCGCCATAGGCACTATCCCGGCCGCCACTGCAGCACCGGAACCGCCACTGGAACCCCCGGGGGTGCGCTCGATATCCCAGGGATTGCGGGTTGGGCCCCACAATTCCGATTCGGTGACGGCTTTCAGGCCAAATTCCGGCGTTGCCGTGCGCCCCAGGAACACCAGGCCGGCTTCCCGGGCGCTGCGGACAAAGTGCGAATCCCGCGTGGCGATGTTCTTCAGCAGGGCCCGGCTGCCAAACGTACAGGGGTGTCCGGCCTGTTCCTGCGCAAGGTCCTTGAGCAACAGCGGAACACCGGCGAAGGCCCCTTCCGCCGGGAAATCCTGGGTCAGGGCCTCTTCAAACTGCGGTCGGCAAATCGCGTTTAACCGGGGATTGACCTGGCCCGCACGGCCGATCGCGGCTTCGGCCACTTCCCGGGCACTGACTTCCCCCCGGCGAATCAGATCAGCGAGCGCAGTCGCATCGTAACGGAGATATTCGGACGGCTTCATTGGCAACCCTACGTGTTGTTCTCAGGCAAAAGTTCCCTGGACATTGTTGTTATAAACCGGAAACTCAGGAGCTTACGATAATACCCGAGTGAGTTCCATGAGCCTGGCCTTGTTTCCCGAAGCCCTGAATACCGGCGCCATTTTCTTGTTGCTGATCGCGTCAACGGTTACCTCAATGATTACCGCCACGCTGGGTGCCGGCGGTGGCGTTCTGCTGCTGGTACTGATGGCATCCTGGCTGCCACCGGCGGCGATTATTCCCGTTCACGGCATGATACAGCTGGGCTCCAACAGCGGCCGAGCGGTACTGACCCGGCATCATATCGACTGGAAGGTAATTGCCACCTTTGCCCCCGGCGTGCTGGCCGGAGCCGGCCTGGGAGCCTGCCTGCTGGTAGACCTGCCGGCTCATCTTTGGCAACTGAGCATTGCCCTGTTCGTGCTGTATCTGTGCTGGGGCCCCGGGTTACCCAAGGCCTCTTTTGGCCCGTTCGGCGTGTTTGTCGCCTCTGCCATCACCAGCTTTGTCAGCCTTTTCGTTGGCGCCACCGGCCCCCTGGTAGCGGCGTTTATCAAACAGATTCATACCGACCGGTTTCGCACTGTAGCCACCTTCGGCACCGCCATGACCCTGCAGCACGCGCCGAAAGCGCTGGTGTTCGGCCTGGCCGGCTTCGTCTTTTCAGAATGGCTGATCTTTATTCTGGCCATGATTGCCTGCGGCTTCGCGGGCACGTGGCTCGGGCTGCACCTGCTCAAATCCATCAATAACCGATGGTTTCATACAGCCTTCAATGTGGTGCTTACCCTACTGGCCTTGCGCTTGCTCTGGCAGGCCGCCGGTTCTGCAGGCTGGCTGGGGTAACTGTGGTCTTCAGCAGCGGCCTCTCACTTGCAATTACAGTGATAATCGTTATTATTTAGATCGCCATTTTCGTAGCCGGATCTCCCCCTATGGATACTCTTTCTGCCACGTCGACTTCACTGGCTGACCTTGGGCCATTTGCCCAACTGGTCGACATGGGCGGCCCTGTGATGATTATTCTGATTGCCATCGCAGCAGCAGGCGCCGTCACGTTCGTTTATCTGATGCTGTTCGGCGCTCTCTACGCACCGCGCTTGTCCCGGCCGTTGCGGGAGCTACTGGCTCAGTGGCAGGCAGAGCCAGCCCAGACAGCACCGGAGCAGTTGCGCAGCGGTGCCGGGATTCTGGGACGGAAAAATCCCATGATGCATCTGCTGGTAGACACCATGAACGCCAGCCGAAGCGCCCCGCACATCGGCGCAGTGAGGGAGACCGCAGTACGAGATGCCCAGGCCGCCCTGGAACCCTTCGAGGCCCCACTGAAAATCATCGAAGTCATCGCCGCTCTGGCGCCACTGCTGGGCTTGCTGGGCACGGTTATGGGAATGATGGAGGCCTTCAGTGCCATGGCAGCCTCCGATGGTCGTGCCAATGCCAGCCAACTCTCCGGCGGCATCTATGAGGCTCTGACCACCACCGCAGCGGGCCTGGTTGTGGCCATTCCGTTCGCCGCCCTGGCGGCCTGGATAGAATTCCGCCTGCGCCGCATCCACAAGACCATCAACAGTGCTCTGGTGAGTGTTTTCAACGTTCTGCCAGACGCTTCAGCAACAGATTCGGAAACGGCTCCCGAATCCCCCCGGGCTGAGCAACAGGAAACCAGCGCTTCGAAGGCCGCACCGGACTATTCGTTCAACGAGCATCAGCGGCTGGCCCATGCAGCTGGTTGAACCCCGGCCTGGGCGGCCCATGCCAATCCGGATCACGCCGCTGATTGACGTGGTGTTCATTCTGCTGGTTTTTTTTATGCTCACGACACGCCTGTTGCCAGTGGGTTATCTTGAGCTCTCGAACGATACCGATGCCCGGGGCGCGGCCTCCGGCGAACCGTTGCCCGAGCTTGAGGTCAACCCGGACGGTACCGTTCGCTGGAATAACCAGGACTATGAACTGCCACAGCTACTAGCAGCATTGAGGGGGCAGGGCACGGGCAAGGCAAACCTGGCGACGGCCCCCGCTACCCAGCTAACTCATTTCACCCGGGTGCTCAGCGCGCTGGACAACGCCGGTATTACCGCCCACTGGCAACGCAACCCCACACCCGAGTTATGACAGAACTGGTTCCTCCTCCATCAACCTCCGGTAAAGGCTTGCTGGATCGTGTTGAAGACGCATTGCTGCCGCTGATCAACCTGGTGTTTCTGCTGCTGATGTTTTTTATCGTGGCCGGCCAGCTGACCAACGAGCCGCTACCGGAACTGCCCGATAGCGAAAAGACTGACGCACAGCGCTCACCGGAAGCCGATATGATGATAAAGGCAGACGGCCGGTGGCTGGTGGGGGGCGAACGACAAACTCCCGAGAGCCTGTTAACGGTTTTACCCGCGCCGGACGAAAGCACCCCGCTGAAAATCGCGGCCGACCAAAGCCTGGCCATGACCGACCTTGAGAGCGTATTACGCGTGCTGGAAGCCGGTGGTTACGTTGATGTGCTGTTATTGACGGAACCGGCCACATGACCACCGCCAGAGGGTTGGCGAAATTACTGATCCTGCTGACGGCCCTGATCATCACCGCCGCAACCATTGTCCTGGCGGTTCCTCGCAAGGTACCCGAGATGCCAGTGTTGGGTGACAGCGCCGTGAACACCGCCCCGGCCATCAGGATTAGCCTTGCCGGCAAAAAAACAGCAACGCCAGCGGCGGAACCGGAACCTGCCCCCGTCGCCCGCACCCCGCAGCCGCCGGAACCAAAGCCAGAGCCCAAGCCAAAACCGGACCCAGAACCCAAGCCGAAACCGAAGCCGGAGCCCGTACAAAAACCCAAGCCGGCCCCCAAACCGGAAACCGCCCCTGAACCGGATCCCAGCCCTGAGCCGGAACCCGAGGCAACGCCAACTCCGCCAAAAGCGACCACTGAGCCAGTAGCCGAGACGCCAGAGCAACCGGCCGGCCAGGAAGCAGAGAGCCATGTCCGCCAGAGCGCAATACCGCTGCAGAATGCCGGCCAGTCGTCACAGGTAGACAGCTATCTGAGCAAGCTCAGCCGCCATCTGGCCCGTTTCTACGACTATCCGCGCCGGGCCCGCCGCCTCGGTCAGGAAGGCACACCGGTCATCCTGTTCGAATTCCGGCGTGATGGCTCGCTGGTCTCGCATTCCTTACGTGACAGCTCCGGTCACCCATTGCTGGACAATGCAGCGCTGGAGATGCTGGCACAAGCGGCGCCACTGCCGGCGGTGCCGGATTCCATGCAGGGCCGGGTATTCACCTACGCGTTGCCCGTGCGCTTCCGGCTGCGCTGACGCCTTTCCACATTCGGCGATTGACCCGCGCGCAACCGTTCGGGCGATTTTTTGCCCGGCCAGCAAAAGCTCGCCCAACCGCCAGGCAACAGCTTGCCCGAAGCCTCAAAAAAACCAGGAAAAAATCACTATATACCTGATTTAGATAGCATTTATGGAACTGGCATGACGTTTGCTTACCTCCGGACCGTCCAGGGAACAACCTCGGGACATTCACTCACAACAATGTCATGGAGCAGACTATGCCAACTCCTTGTTATATCAGCATCGAAGGTCAAACCCAGGGGAACATCACGGCGGGCGCATTCACGTCCGATTCCGTCGGCAACATCTACGTGGAAGGCCACGAAGATGAAGTGCTGGTTCAGGAATTCAGCCACGTTGTCACCGTGCCGACCGACCCCCAGTCCGGTCAGCCCTCCGGCCAGCGCGTGCACAAGCCGTTCAAGTTCACCTCGGCCCTGAACAAGGCCACGCCGCTGATGTACAACGCCCTGGCGTCCGGCGAAATGCTGCCGAAGGTCGAGCTGAAGTGGTACCGCACCTCCGTTGAGGGCAAGCAGGAGCACTTCTTCTCCACCATCCTGGAAGATGCCACCATCATCGACATCAACTGCAATATGCCCCACTGCCAGGACACCGCCAACGCGGACTTCACCCAGCTGGTGACTGTATCGCTGTCCTACCGCAAGGTCACCTGGGAGCACGCCGTTGCCGGTACTTCCGGTGCTGACGACTGGCGTTCGCCGATCGAGGCCTGATTACTGCCTTGATCGCCAAAGGAGGAGGCTGCTGCCTCCTCCTTTTATTTTTCAGACTGTCAAAAGGAGTTTGATAGTGAGCGACATCAACCTTACTCAAGACGATATCGCTGCCGTTCAGGCGATAATAGCTGCATTTTACGGCGAGCGGGTTGCAATTCCGGAGCTTTCTGGAAACGTCTCTCAGATAATGAACAATGGATGTCTGCTCAAATGAAAATTATTGTCACTCTATTGCTCGCACTGGTTTTTACCCGGCTGCACGTCAACACAGTCGATATCCTTCTCTCCCAACGTAAATTATGCAGTCTCAATCGACAAAAAACATATTGATGCGGTGCGCTCTGATACAAACGATGTAACGATTTTCCAGAACGAAACAGCTGTCGGTTTTCTCAGAATTGAACCAGTGCCTGACGACGTATCCTCTGCATCCGAGTTCCTGGATACACTTCGTTCAATTACCGACAAAAACGGCGTGAAAACCGAGGCAATGCAACTGCCAACTGGATTCAGCGGCTTTGCAGCAAGAAACCCGGGCCATCCTACCGGATATGTGACCCACGACGAGAATGCGGACTCTATCCTGGTGATCAGCTTTCCCGATGCTTTGTTCGATGAGATCTCAGGAACCGTTTCCCCTGGCATCTGAGTGAGTGCGACTACTTACCTAAAGGCAAGAATGGAGGGCTGCTTTAGTATGCTCTCCGGTAAACTCAGGCAACCCATTTACGGCCAGTGGCCGCGAACTCCACCACCAACTCGAACACGTTGTCACACTTCTCTTTAAACGCCACCCGGTCGTAGCTCTCCGGCAAGTCCTTATCCAGAACTTCCTCAATCGCAGCCTTTACAGCTCGTTGAGTCTGACCATCCTTCCACCAATCCTGAACCAACACTTTCGGATGGCCTTCCAACAGTCGGATGATCAAATCCTTTGCCGCCAGCTTCACTCTCTGTTCCTCGGCCCTGGTGAGTTTGTCCTTTTTCAACAGGTCATAGATCTCCAGCTCATCCTCGCTGAGACCTTCACGGATATGCCGTTCTGATTGTTCCCGAATGTTACCAACGTACTGGACCAGATCTTCATAGTACGCATCTGCCGAGGAGCTGCCGGCAGAACTCGAGTGTTTGGGTAACCGCATCATCGAGTAGTTCGAAGAGCTCGGACTTATCCTGAACCGGCTGCTCTTCGCCATCTGCGCCCTGCGCATAATCTTTCAGTGCTTTACGCATATTGCGGAACACATTGTAGTAATCGACGATTTCGCCGTTTTTCTTCTCGACCAGATCACCGCTGTGGCCTTTGACGCGATATGAAGCGACCCGGTTAGCCACATGGCGCACACGAACACCAGTTGAAGAGGGTGTTCCGGGTCTTAGGGCATTTGATAGCACGCAGAAGGCATTGAAGTGGAACAACTGGGGAATGTCGTGGCGGTAACTGCGCAGGTTATCCTCGAAGGCATTGCGCAGCCGCACATTGGAGTTCTTCAGCTCGATAAAGACCAGGGGCAGCCCGTTAACGTACAGGATCACATCCGGGCGACGGTAGGCGGACTTCGGGGCCTGGCCCAACGACTTGATCCACAACTGGGAGACCGCCAACCAGCGGTTTTGTTTCGGGTCGCCAAAATGAGCCAGCCGGACTTTGTCGTGCTGTTTGATGCCGCACTCATCGTCAAACTGCACCGGCACGCCATCCCGGATCAGGTCATACAGTTCCCGATTGGCGGCAATCGGCGATATGGCCGCACGCCGGTTCATCACCCGTTCAATGGCTTCGTCGATCTTGCTTTCAGAGATACCGGGATTCAATGCCAGGCAGGCGGTTTTAACTCGACCGGGAAAATCACATCCCGCTTGTCGGCGCGGTGAGAGCCATCGTTCAGGTCTTCCGGCTTTGCCGTATAGCAATCCAGCACATTGAAACCGTGAATGTGCTAAAGGCGCTGCAACAGCGCCTGCTCAATGTTGTCTTCCGAAATAAAACTAGCCATCGGCCTGCCGACTCCATGGACCGGGTGGGTATTCTCCGGAGTTCTGCCGCTCCGTTAGTGGGCACCGCCTGCATTGTCCTGTGTGAGTGGTTTGTTGGCGGCCTCCGCCTGCAAACGTTCAACCAGCCAGACCTTGATGATAGATTGGCGGGTAACACCAATACGCGCAGCCTCACGATCCAGAGACTCTACGACCCAGGCCGGAAAATCAACATTGATTCGCTTTTGTTCCTGATTCACCCGCCGGGCAGAAGACAGGTCAAGATCCTCAATCACGTCCCCTTGGGCCTCATCAAACTTCTTGTCAAACTCTTTAGCTTTCATAAAGCTCAACCTCTTTCTTGCGGGAACGCCTGACCGAAATCAGGCGAATACCCCCTTCCCGGTATGTCACAACGGCCGACCAGTGCTTATCCCCAATCTTGCCAATCAGCAGATAACGGGGCTCATCCACGCACGTTGTTTTTATTTCCAGCAAATAAGGATCGTTCCACAACTGCTGCGCCGCCACGAAATCAATACCGTGCTTATCCAGATTAACCTGACTTTTGGTTCCATCAAATTCAAACGCATCCATGAGTACAAATTATTCCTTTTTTACTCACTCAACAAAATAGTACTACAAGACGTCGACTAGCATCTATTGTTTAGCTTCCACGTAGGGCGCTATTGCATTAGCGACCCGGCAGATTCTGGCGTATTCCATCAGCTTGCCTGGACGAAACGTTTTCCGGGTGCGATAGAGCTCCAGTGCCTCGAGGACCACATCCATGCCAATACGATTCCGGAACTTGAAGCAGTCCGCCAGGGTTTTCTCCGGGTTGTAGACGTTCAGGGCTATGCCATCCACCTCGACCTGTTCAATACCCGCGCTGAAGGCTATCCCGGAGAACCGGTACCCGGCCACCGGTGGGTAATCCAACACCGGCAGGCGAGCATCCCGCGCTACCGCCAGGTTTACCTGATGAGGAATCTGTGTGGTGATGCCGTGCCAGTCCAGCGCGGAAATCAGGCAAAGCACCGCATTGGGGAAACGGGTAGCGGCGGCCACCAAATCCGGGTTTTCGATGGGCGGCAGATCCGCCAGCCGATACAGACCACGGCTGACCGGCTCTATCAGCCCTTCGTCCCGGAGTTGATAGAACTGGTACCGACTATAGCCCCGGGCCAGCGCTTCGCTCAGGCGGAGTTGGCCGCCGTGCTGGCGGAACAGGGTTTGGAGTTGTGCCCGAGAGAATCGGACAGAGCCGGAATCAGACAAATCGTCACCACTTATTAACATCTGGTGACAGTTTGTCTGATTAACATTGAGGGTTCAAGCGGCGGCTTCGTCGGCGTTGTCTGACTCATCACTCTAAAACTCGTAAATTTTGCCGAAGATGTCGCCACTAACATCGGAGGGTATATTCGAGAAGTTTTTCAGCAACTCCGCCAGCAGGTCATTACTGGTGCGGGTGAGCGTAAAATATTCGTCCTTTGGCAGAACACCATCCAGCTCGGGCTTGTACTCCTCAATGGCTTCCATGGCCTGTTTGATTTTGCGGTCCAGGTCTTCCTGCTCGGGCAAGCCCAGAAGGTAGTGATAACGGGCATGATCCGGGAGATAGAAACCGCATTTCTGGATGGCGATTTCGGAGATGGGCTTTCCCGCCGAACACCGCCCATAGCAATTTGTAAATACGCTGGTTAGGCTATCCATCCATACAACCGCGCAACTGTTTTCGGCACAATCAAAACTCATGCCTCAGCAATCTTCGAACGCCTACACCATCGGCACCCTCATGTGCCAAGCCACCCGAGACATTCTCTGGGCGCAGGCTGAAGGCTGGGTTCAGCAAAAAAGACCGGGCGCCGGGCTGGCCTTGCGGGTTGGCTCGGGCCTGGCGACTTACCACCGTTTCGATCCCCGCCAGAATCAGCACCTGATTACCTACGGAGCGCGGATGATCGCCGCCAAGCACGAACCGGCCACCGCCCAGGGCTGGCTCTCCACGCGAGAGATACGGGGGCGAGGTTATTTCGGCGGCCAGGTAAGCGTGCTGAACCTGCTGGCCCACACCTGCTGCCATGAATTTGCCCATTTGCTGCAGCACAGCGCCGGGCAGCGGCATTACGGCTCTGTTCACAACCGGCATTTTTATGCGGCACTGGATGGGCTGCACCAGAACGGCACCGCACTCGCCATCCGGGAACACCTGACCGGGCTTGCGCATGAGTTGGGCCTGGATATTCCGAACTCCACGCTGTTATTACCTGATCCGGCCGCGGCGCGCCGTCACTGGCAGGTCGGCGACACCGTGAGCTTTGGCGAGGGACGGCACGAGAAACAGGGTGAAATCACCCGAGTGAACCGGAAAACCTGTACCGTGATGGTTCGCCAGCAGTCCCGGTGTTTCCGCTATCGGGTTCCTCTGGCGCTGATGACACGGCAGGCCTGATTCCGGTTTTTCGGTCCAGGTTTGTGCACATGGCACCATGACAGGGCACACTGACCGGCCTCACATCACGCCCAGCCAGCACGAATCGTGTAAGCCCTTGAATTACCGGGCTGAAAAAGTTGGCATACAGATCGCTTAATCATTAACAGGGACGACAGCTCCCGGCCATGGACTCAGGCCGGACCATCAGATCATTGTTGTTGGCATTGGCGCCGGACCATCTGTTCTCTTCGCAGAGCATGATGCTCCGGCTTTTTTGCTCGGGTCAGCTGATGAATTCGACGTTCTCCGACAGCGGCGCCCTGGGGCTGGTGAGCTGGTTCACCGGGCTGTCGGGGTTGGCGTAGCCGATGGCCATACCGGCAAAAACTTTACGGTGTTCGGGCAGACCCAGGAATTCGCTGACGGTTTTCGGATACACCGACCAGGATTCCTGGGCGCAGCTGTCCAGCCCCTGTTCGCACAGCAACAGCATGAGGGTTTGCAGGATCATGCCCAGGTCGGACCATTGGGGCGGACCCATGTTGTCGTCGACGGTACAGAACAGACCCACCGGAGCGCCGAAGAATTCGAAGTTGCGTTTGAACCATTCGAAGCGGGCGGCTTTGTCTTCCCTGGGGATATCGAGCTGGCGATACAGGAGCTCGCCGATCTCGAAGCGGCGGTCGCGGTAGGGCGACTGCAGTTTCGGTGGGTAGATTTCGTATTCCGGCACTTCGTTGAAGCCTTTGCTGACTTTCTCCTGCATCAGGGTTTTCAGCCGGGCCAGGGCATCGCCGGTGACCACGTGCAGGTGCCAGGGCTGGAGGTTGCCGCCGGAGGGTGACCGGGTAGCGGTTTCAATCGCGGTCTTGAGCGTGGCCTCGGGCACCGGGGTTTCCAGAAAATCCCGCACCGAACGGCGGGACAGAACGGCTTGCTGAACATCCATAAGCAAAACTCCGAAAAATGCTGAATCTTGGGCTGTCACTGCAACTCAGCAGCAGTATGCGCACAACCATCCGGATTGACTAGCACCGGGCATTTGCCAGAAGCGGTAACCAAAGCCAATTTTTACCGGCTCCGGGTGGGGTAGTATTGGGGCATAAACCAAGAATAAGGAAGCCCCCGTGACCCCTCTGAACCCCACCGACCAGCTCTTTCTCTGGCTGGAAAAACGCCAGCAGCCCATGCACGTGGGTGGCCTCCAGCTGTTTTCCTTCCCCGAAGACGCGCCCGACAACTACGTGGCGCAACTGGCAGAACAGCTTCGGCGAAAAACCGAGGTGACCGGGCCGTTCAGTCAACGTCTGAGTTACCGCCTCGGTCAGCCGGTGTGGGTTGAGGATGAACATCTGGACCTGGAGCATCATTTCCGCTTCGAGGCTCTGCCCACGCCCGGGCGTATCCGGGAGCTGTTGTCGTTCGTGTCGGCCGAACACTCGCATCTGATGGATCGCGAACGACCGTTATGGGAAGTGCATCTGATTGAGGGACTGAAAGACCGGCAGTTTGCGCTCTACACCAAGATCCATCACTCCCTGGTGGACGGCGTGTCTGCCATGCGCATGGCCACCCAAATGCTGAGCGAAGACCCTACGGAACAGGGCCTGCCCCCTATCTGGGACTTGCCCTGCCTGACCCGGGACAACCGGGCAACAGAACGTCAATCACTCTGGCACAGTGTTGCCCATATCCTTGGCCTGACCGGGCGACAACTCGGCACCATACCCACCGTTACCCGGGAGCTTCTGAAAACGGTCAATCAGGCTCGCAAAGACCCGGCCTATGACTCCGTTTTTCAGGCCCCGCGCTGTGTGCTGAACCAGAAAATCACCGGCTCACGCCGCTTTGCCGCCCAGTCATGGTGCCTGAAACGGATCCGGGCCGTGTGCAAGGCTTACGGCACCACCGTCAATGATGTGGTCACCGCCATGTGCGCGGCAGCTCTGCGCACCTATCTGATGAACCGGGATGCCTTGCCAGAGAAACCGCTGGTCGCGTTTGTGCCGGTGTCCCTGCGGCGGGAAGACAGCTCGGGGGGTAACCAGGTAGGGGTTATCCTGGCCAACCTGCACACCGATGTGCACAAGGCCGGCGAACGACTGTTAATGATTCACCGGGGCATGGATGAAGCCAAGCAGCGCTACCGCCACATGAGCCCGGAAGAGATCGTCAATTACACTGCCCTGACCCTGGCCCCGGCCGCGTTCCACCTGCTGACCGGGCTGGCGCCCAAATGGCAGACCTTCAATGTGGTGATTTCCAATGTGCCCGGGCCGTCCAGGCCCCTGTACTGGAACGGAGCGAAACTGGAGGGAATGTACCCGGTGTCCATCGACATGGACCGGCTGGCTCTGAACATGACGCTCACCAGCTACAACGACCAGGTGGAATTCGGCCTGATCGGCTGTCGCCGGACCCTGCCCAGCCTGCAACGGATGCTGGATTACCTGGAGCAGGGTCTGGCGGAACTGGAAAGCGAGGCCGGGCTGTAATCAGCCCAGCTGATCCGCCCGGTTGCGCTCGGAAATCTGGCTGTTCAGGGTCCAGAAGTCGTACAGCACACCCAGGAAAAACAGGCCGCCGGTGAACAGGTACAGGATACCGGTCAGCCATTTTCCCATGTACATCCGGTGCACCCCGAAGACCCCCAGGAAGGTCAGCAGGATCCAGCTGATGTTGAAGCTGACCAGCCCATCCTGAAAGCGATAGTCGGCCTCTTTATCCATAGCCGGAATCAGGAACAGATCAATGATCCAGCCAACAAACAGCAGGCCCAGGGTAAAGAACCAGATAGTCCCGGTCACCGGCTTGCCGTAGTAGAAACGGTGGGAACCCAGGAATCCGAAAATCCAGAGCAGATAACCAATCAGTTTGCTGTGGGTGTCAGGTTTTTCGTTCACGGCACGGCTCTCCCTGTTCGCAGTTGAATAAAATGTTGTCGCAGAGGACAAAACACAGGCCCGGTATGCCTTTGATTATGGGGGCATATACCGGAAACACAATCGGCGTTCAGGGCCCCAGCTCTGGCGCCGGGTCCGGGCCACCCTCACGGAACTCGCTGGCAGAGGTGCCCGTCCACTTCCGGAACGCACGACTGAAGTTGGAAAGATCGGCGTACCCCAGTTGGTAAGCAATCTCGCTGACCGATTGATTGGTGTAACGCAACAACTGGATGGCCCGGTCTTTCAATACAGTTTCAACAATCTCGCGATAATGCGTATCGCGCTCGGCCAGCCGGCGCTTCAGGGTTCGGGACGACACACAGAAGCGATCAGCCATGGCTTCCAGAGAGGGTAATGGGCCTGGCGTCATACGCAACATATTGCACACGGCCAGAACCAGATCGCCCTGCTCCCTGAGGGCTTTCTGCAGTTCGAACTCGCACTGCTCAAGAGCCATCCGGGAGGCCTCGGCATCCGCCAGCCGCATTCGTACCTCCAGTAGCTTGCGGGGAAAGGTCAGCATGGGCTCCGGCTGGCCATACTCGATCCGAACCGGCAATTGATCCGCAAATCGCCGGTAATAGTCGGGTTCCGGCCCGGCCAGATGTACCGACACACCCGGTAATTTGCCGTCTGCAAGCGCAAAGCCCCGGGCCTCGGCGTCGGTCCGGTCAAGCAACTGCTCGGTCAGGAGAATCAGGGTGGCGCTGACCGTTTCGGCCAGAAATTCCGAAAGCGGCGGTTCCGCAAACTCGGCACACAGCTGCACCAGTACCTTGTCGCCCGTCATAGACTGGCTGATGCTGAGAAAAGGCGCGCGCAACTGCAGGTAGCGACGCACAGAATCCAGCGCCCCCTCAAAGGTCGGGCTGGTGAGTGCGGCAAATCCGAGGGTGCCATGAATGGTCAGCCGCAGTTGCCGGGCCAACACAAAGCTGAGGCCCTCCTTGCCCGCCAGCGCCAGCGCCCGCTGGGCCATAACGGTAGCATCGGCCACAAACACCCGGCTGTCGTTAGCCTTCAGGTCCTCGGCGGTAAACTTCAAGCCCTGATAGAGCGTGCGGTCGTTGTAGCCCAATTGGCGCACGGCATCGGCCAGCACCCGCAGATAAACCCCGGGCACCAGGAATAACCCTGCCATCAGCGGTTCGTTGTCTGCACCGGTTGCGGCCATCGCGTGTTCCTGATTGATATTGATCGTGTATTCGACTCTATCAGAACCCGGCGGCAGCCACAGTGGGGCCCGCAGCCCCGGGTCTACTGTCGCCCGGGCCAATTCTCTGTCCCATTGTGGACGATGGCCGTCCTCTTCGCGCATTCCGTCTGCGGTTTGACTCCGACAGACTGACGGCATGACATCAGCCAAAGCGTTCATTCGCACAGGAGTCACATCATGGCAACCACAACCCAAACGCCCGAAATGCCCAGGGCCTCGCACACACCGGACAACGTCTCCATCAAGCCCCAGCGTATGGGGTTCGAGTTCGGCGAGCAGGTGCCCCGATACTGGGTGGACAACAACTTTCTGATCAGTCACACCATGAACGCCCTGTCGGTGCTGTTTCCCGAAGGTGAACAGTTTTTCGTGGATTCGGTCCGGGCGTTCCGGGATCAGATTCAGGACGACAAGCTGAAAGCCGAGGTACGCGGTTTTATCGGCCAGGAAGCCATGCATTCCCTGGAACACATCGCCATGAACCAGCACGTGCGTGATCAGGGAATGCCGGTAGACGAGATGGAACGGGACCTCAAAGTCATTCTGGATTTAACCCGCAAACTCCCCCGGCGTCACCAACTGGCCATTACCTGCGCTCTTGAGCATATCACCGCGATGATGGCCGATATGCTGCTGGAGCGGGATGATATCCGCGAGGATATGCATGAATCCATGCGCCCCCTGTGGGTGTGGCATGCCATCGAGGAAACCGAGCACAAAGCAGTTGCCTTCGATGTCTTCCGCCAGGCCGGCGGCACCTATGCCGAGCGGGCGTTCTATCAGGTGTTCAGTACCGCCATTCTGGGCATTGTCAGTACCTGGTACACCGGCCGCATGGCGTTTAACGATCGGCAGCACTTCTCGGTGAAAGATGCGGCCAAAGGTCTGTGGCGGATGTGGGGCATCAACGGCTCCTTCTCCAGCCTGGTGCCCGCATGGCTGCAATACTTCAAACCCGGTTTTCACCCCTGGGACAAGGACAACAGCGAGCTGATCCGGCAATTCAAGGAACAGGTCCGGGACTACATCGCCCCCCAATACAGAACCGGTAACCGGCGTACGTTACAGTAGTTCGTTTTTGATCGGCTAGGACCTCAGGCCGAGCTCACGGGCGCGGGCCACCGCCTGTACCCGATTTCCGGCCTGTAACTTGCCGTAGATGTTGCTGAGATGGGACTTCACCGTGGCCACGGAAATCCCCAACTGCTCGCTGATCGCCTTGTTGCTGAGCCCCTCAGCCAGAAGGTCCAGAACACCGGCCTCACGCGCGCTCAGTGATTCTTCGGGGCCTTGTGGTGGTGCCGGCTCACCTGCCGCTGCCCCGGTCTCTGAATACGCCTGCCGCAGCGCCAGTACGCGGTCGGCTTCCGTTGCCGCCCGGGTGCCGGCCCGACAGGCTTCCAGTAGCTGATCCAACCGGGGATCGGCATCCACGAATGGCCGCACCAGGCCTCGCGGTACCCAGAGCGCCAACAAACCATCCAGTTTTAGCACCGCCCCGCGGAGATCCTGGTCGCCGAAGGCCTGAACCATCAATGTGACCAGATCAAGCCGGCAAACCAACTGCTGCAACCCTGCTTTCTCGGCCTCGGCCCGCAGCGCCGACAATTCTTCGGCCACCGGCCGGGCCGCCAGCAGCTGGCCGACCCGTCGTAACAGGTTTTCGTTCAGCGCGCAGAAACGGTTACGGCCAATTGGCTCCGGCTCGCTCTGGGCCCAGACCATGAGCGGGAAGGCGCTGCCTTCGGCCAGCCGCGCCAGGGCTTCAAGTGCTTCCGGGCGCGGAATGTTGTGATGCCAGAGCGGCTGCCCCATCCCACGGTGTAACTGCTCTATACGCCCCAGTTCCCGCTGCCAGAGCTCGGAATCCCCCGAAAACATTCCCAGGCGAAAGCGCTCAAACGCCAGATAGAGCTGATCCAGCGGCGTCAGATGGGATTCGGCAAACTGATTCGCTTCATCCAGCCGCTGCGAGGCCAGCGACAGATCGTGACATTCCAGCGCCAGCAAACCCTCCAGGTAGGCCAGCAGGCACATCTGCTCCTTGCCCCCGGAGCCGGTTTCGAGCCTGGCGCTGGTTTGCTGATAACAGCGCCGGGCGTCGCCAATGCGGCCGCTCTGGATCAGAACCGGCACCAGCATGACCAGGCAGCGCAAAGCGCAGGGATAATCTGCACTGCGCAAGGCCCCGGCCAGGGCCTCCGCCAACAGGGCATGGGCCGGCTCCAGCCGTGCTTCCATGAAGGCTTCGGTGCCCAGGGTATAGCGCCCCCAGTGCTGCAAACCGGCGGGTGCGTGAGTCAGTCGATTCTGGATTTGTTTCAGGGAATGATCAGCTTCGGCCTCGCGACCGGCAAAACGCGCCGAGGGCCAGCGTAAGAGCATGGAGACAAACCCCAGGGCGTCGGTTTCCGGTGAACTGTCGGCTGCCTGTAAGAGGTTATCCGCCGCACTCAGCAGATCAAGCACCCGGTTATAGTAACCATCCATGAAGGCAAACAGTGCCTCCATCAGGCGCAGTGCCGGCGAACCAAGCCGGATACGATCCGGAAAACGCGCCGGCAGAGCCCGATAGCCGTTCAGCTGCTCAACCTGCAGCAGCGCAGGCACCAGGGCCTCACCCTGTTCAAAACTGTCTTCGCTAAGGAACAGCTCCAGCGCCTCCACCACCAGGCCCCGCTGGCGAAAAGCTTCGGCCGCTCGGAGGCGCACGGCGCTGGCCCATTCCGGGCTTCGCTCCTGGCGCTGTAACCAGTCCATCAGCAGATCGTGCAGCCGATACCAGTGGTCAGTATCGCCATAACGCTGGAACAACAGATTGCGCTCGCGCATGGCGGTAATCCACTGCTCGGAATCGTCCCGGGCCCGAGCGATATCGGCAATGTCTCTGGAAAACAGGGGCAGCAGGCTCATATCCTGGAGGAACGATCGCAGCCCGGGCTCCAGGCCAGCAAATACTTCCTCGAACAAATAGTCGCCCAGGGCTGACTGGCCCGGCTCTGGCCCGGCGCCGAGAGGGTTCTCCGACAGCGCAGACAGCTGCAATACCGCGGGCCATCCCCCCGTGCGCTGGTGCAACTGGCGCATCTGCGCCTCTGAAAGATCAGCCCGGCGGGCCTGGACGAATTTCCGGGTCAGGGCCAGATCGAAACCCAGCACCTCCGGGCCCAGCCTGACCATCTGTTGCCGGGCCAGTAACTGGGCGGTGCGTATGGGCGGATCCACCCGGGAAATACAGACAATCCGCAACAGACCGGGGGCAAAGTCGATAAATTGCCGCACCTGCTGCAACACCTCGCTCTGATCCATCAGATGAAAATCATCCAGCACCAGAATCAGTCGCCCGGGTGCCTGCCAGGTTCGGGAATAATCCGCCAGACGGTTGATCAGCATGGTGGCCGGGTCGGCCACGGCACCGGGTTCCAGCGCCGTCAGCAAGGTACTCTCACGAATCGCAAACCGGGGGTCTACCCGTGCCAGGGCACTGGCGATGGCATTCCAGAACAACGCAGGGGAGTTGTCACGCGGGTCCAACGTCAGCCATGCATACACCGGCTTTTCCTGATCCAGCCACTGGCTGACCAGTGTCGTTTTACCAAAGCCAGCCGGTGCCGACACCAGAACAAAGGGCACCCGATCGATACAATCGAGGGCCTTCAAACGCGCAGGCTCGAGCAGCAATCCCGGCGACAACCCGGGCCGGGTTAACTTGGTTTCAGCGACCATGGAACTCACTACCGGTGATAAACGAGTGTCAGCATAGTCCGTGCCGACACCCCCAACCACCGCCGGGGTCTCAAACCGTGAGGCCGATTCCGGAATCCCGCTCATGGCAACGCAAGCAATCCCGTGCCCTTCATCAACGTGGCGACCATTCGGATACTGCCCAGATCCCGGGCACAGACAAACCAGGGCGTTTCCCGGCCACGGTAACGGGATTTATGGTAGGCCAGGGCCTGGAAGGCATACAGGCGATTGCCATGGCGGTACAGCGCGTGCTGGAGACGGCGCAACCCGGCCCTGTCGCCCGCGCGCTGACACACCCCATGCAAGGGCGCAATCCCTAACGACAGGGCCGGTACCCCTTCATCCCGGAACTGGCTGGCCGCTTTCAGGATGATGTGGTCAAGCACCCCCAGCCGATTCATCTCCGGCGAAGCCCGAAGAATGTTGGCGCAATAACCCGCCAGCTCGTGCTGCCGGTACCAGGGGTCAAAAAACACATAGCCTGCCAGCTCACCGTCAACGTAGGCGTAGAACTTGCGCACACCCCATTCATCGGCAAACACCGGCGGCCGGGTGAGCAGCCCAAGCTCCCGTTCCTTCACCGCTTTGCCCTGTCGCCAGCGCTCGGAGATACGGGCCACTTGGCGCCAGTCCACGGCGCTGCCATTTTGCTCCCGCACCTCAACCCGGCAACGCTTGTCGAGATTGCGGGCGTGGCGCAGCTGTTTCATCGCTTTACCCCGAAGGGAAAAGGCTTCGAGATCCACCGAGAACTCGGTGCCCATCACCGTGGCGTCATAGCCGAGTTCGGCCAACGGCCGCAGCAATGGCTGATCCACGCCCACGAAAAGCGATGGCCCTGGCACACGGCTTTCAAATTCCTGCAGTAACCGCCCCATACTCTGGGCGCTGGCCAGAGGCCGTGTCGGCACCACGTTTACCCGGTGCCCGAGCACCGTCACCGGTACATAGGGCACCAGCCCAAGACCGGGGCTCAGATAGTGCCGACAGTCCGGTTGCAGGGCAAAATAACTGCTGGACTGGCTGCCGTGTAATCGGATCAAATGTTCGGCCGTGCGTGCATGGCAGCGCCCGGGTTCCGGCAGGATCGGGCTCGCTATCCGGTCACTGGCAGCGCTGTTGACCGCTGCGGAAAGATGAGAGGCAGGCATGGGTTGTTCCCTTTATTGTTCTGATACCGCGTTCCTTGTTTCAGAACAAATGCTAAAGGCCATGCCCGGGGCCGCCATCGGCCAAAGGATTGAGAGGCAAAAACGCTAGCGGAACTGGCTCACAATTCCCGCCCCTGCATTACCACCACGCCCTGGCGCCAGAGCCGCCACTCCCCCGGCTGGTAAATGTCCCAGGTTTCGTCGCTGGTCAGGGGTTCGGTAACGATCACACTGACGATGTCGTTGGGTGTGGTTTCCGGTTCGAAATCCACCGTAACGTCAGCGTCTTTCAGCCGGGCCGGCCCAAAAGGCGCCCGGCGGGTAATGCTGGCCATTTTGGTGGTGCAGTAAGTAAACAGCCAGTCGCCATTGCTCAGCAGCAGGTTGAACACACCTTGCCGGGCGTAGCCACGGGACAATTTAACCAGACGCTCGACCACCTGTTCGGTGTCCGTGGTACGGTCACAATGATGGCGCAGGTGGTTCAGAATATCGCAGAACAGGGCTTCGCTGTCGGTGGTGCCCACGGCCTCGTAAAAACCGGGGTCTGCCTGGAAGTCCGAAAGCTGGCCGTTATGGGCGAACACCCAGTAGCGGCCCCAGAGTTCACGAATGAACGGGTGGGTGTTCGACAGGCAGATCTCACCCACATTGGCCTGGCGAATATGGCAAATCGCCACCTCGCTCTTGATGGGGTGCGTCTGTACTACTTCAGCAATACGCGACGAGGCACTGGCATCGGCATCGTGGAAACAGCGCACGCCTTTACCTTCATAAAACGCGACGCCCCAACCGTCCTTGTGTGGGCCGGTGTCACCGCCACGGCGCGTCAGGCCGGTAAAACTGAAACACAGATCGGTCGGGGTATTGGCGCTCATGGCCAGCAGTTCGCACATGGTTCGCAGGGTCCTCGGTTTTGGCTCCGGGTGTGCCCACTAGGATACCCGAATCAACCGATACCTCCAGACACAGAACCGGTGGCCGTCGTTAGCTCGCAGGCCCCGGCCGGTGCCACACGGTTTCGGCCCGCCCGTTTGCCGCTATAGAGACACCGGTCGGCAACACAAAACAGGGTTTCCGCCTCGCGACCATGGTCCGGCCATTGGGCAATACCGAAAGACGCGGTCACCCGGATTCCGGCATTACCGTACGCTACCTCACTGCCGGCAATGCGCTCGCGTAACTCGTCCATCAGCTCGAAGGCATCCGCGGGCTTGGCATCCCGAAGAATCAGGCCGAACTCCTCGCCACCCAAGCGGCCAACAAAATCGGTAGCCCGCAGGCGCTCGGTGAGACACCGGGCAATACGACGGAGCACGAAATCGCCGGCATCGTGGCCCAAGGTGTCGTTGACCAGCTTGAAATGGTCAATGTCCATGATCACGAAAGCAAAACCGGTGGCACTGCGCTCGCATTCCGCAATGGTCCGAGCCAGCGTAGACTGGAAATTGGCGCGATTCGCCAGGCCGGTCAGGGCATCGGTCTGCGCCATATCGACCAGGCGTTGTTCCGCCTCTTCCCGGCGCACTTCATACATATGCATGAATACCTGCATCAGCCCGCCGCACAGGATCATGTTGAGCAGGTCGATCATCCGATGCGCCGAGCCGACATCGCCAAGAAAAAAGTAATAAACAACGCCACCCACCAACATGAACGGCAGGCTCAGTATCATGCCTTCATGCTTGCCCAGCAGCAGGTAAGCCAGAACCGGCATTAACAACACCCAGACAAAGGCGGCTATCGATGCCTCCGGCAACAGCATGATCACGATAAAAAAAGAAAACAGCGAGACCAGGTAAGCGTAAATCCACTGCTGCAGCCGATGCGTGGTTTGCAGGCACCGCACGCCATAAAACAGCAAGCCACTGGCGCACAGTTCCGCCGCGGCCACCCATGGATACCCATTGAGCAACTGCAGGCCAGCAAACACAGTCAGAGCCGTGGCGGTCACCAGAAATAACAGGCGGGTAAGCGATCGACGGTGATTGTCCCGAAGACCTGAACGACTTTGTTCCAGTGTCGTACCCAAATCGGGGTGCTTGGACGGTTTCATGCTGACTCTTCCCTGGATCAGGCAAGAAGTATAGTCCGTCTTCGTTGGTTGTAAAATAATCAACCAACGAAGACCTGGAACCGGTTAACGGTACAGATTTTTGCGGGAAAACCGCTCAACCAGAGGCTGATAGGCCGAACCCAACAACCGGTTGACGGCCTCGATCCCCCAGGCGTCCGGCCCCACCAGGATGCGCGACTGGTTTTTCAGAATACCTTTGACAATGATCTGGGCGGCCTTTTCGGGACTGGTCATCGCCAGTTTGTCGAACCCCTTGCGCTGGGCTTCGGCGTTTTCCGATTTACCCATACGGGCAGCGTTGGCAATGTTGGTTCGGATACCGCCCGGGTGAACGCAACTGACCTGTACCGGCTGATTCTCCAGGGTCATCTCCTGGCGCAGGCATTCGGTAAACCCACGTACCGCGAATTTGGCTGAATTGTAGGCACTCTGCTTTGGTACACCAATCAGGCCAAACACACTGGAGATATTGACGACATGGCCATCGCCGGAGGCTATCAGGTGCGGCAGAAACGCCCGGGTGCCATGGACCACGCCCCAGAAATTTATATCCATCAACCACTGGAAGTCTTCGTCTGTGGTTTCCCGGACACTGGCAGAGAGCGCCACACCGGCATTGTTGATGACCAGATTGATCTGGCCAAAATCCGAGCGAACCTGCTCGGCGTGAGCGTAAATCGCGTCCCGGTCAGACACATCCAACCGGTAGGTTTTCACATCGGCATCGCCCAGGGCGCCCGCGGTTGCCGCCAGGCCGGCTTCATTTACATCGGAGAGGGCCAAACGGCAGCCCCGGGCGGCGAGCGCCTCGGCCAGGGACCGGCCAATACCGGAGCCGGCTCCGGTGACCACGGCCACCTTGTTCATCAGATCTTTCATGGCGGAAACCTCTTGTTGTGGTTGTTCAGTAAAGCAGCGCTTTCGTTCTTTGCCACTTTATTGACCCACCAGAGGCAAACCTATGGCACTGGATGTCCGCCGTGAGCGGCACCAGAGCCAGTGCGCGGCTCAACCCAGCAGGTTGTCCAGCGGCTGGTCGTAGCCGGGCGCAAACACCTCGATAAAATACTGCACCTCAGGCAGACCCTCTGCTTGCAGGCGCTCGCGGATCTGTTGTTCCGCCGGCACAAACTCGGGGTTACCCGCGCGCAACTCGGCACGGCATTTTAACCAGGCGGAGAGCCGGTCCGCTGCCTTGATCAGTTCTTTCTCTTCCAGCGCCAGGCGGGATTCCCGGACATAGGGGGCGAAGTCGTCCCGGAGGTCATCGGGCAGCAACGCCAGCAGTTCGGCCTCGGCCTTATGTTCGATATCCCCGAAGGCCTCGCGCATTACGCGGGAATGATATTTTACCGGTGTCGGCATATCGCCGGTAATGACTTCGGTCGCATCGTGATAGAGCGCCGCGGCTGCCACCCGATCGGCGTTGATCTGGCCGGCGAAATGCCGGTTACGGATCAGTGCCAGGGCATGGGCAACGGTTGCCACCTCCCAGGAGTGCGTGGCCACATTCTCATCAATGGCATTGCGCATCAGGCCCCAGCGCTTGATCCAGCGCAGGCGCGAGACATAGGCAAAGAAGTGGCTGACCTTGCGTCCGCTATTATTCGTCATTGCTGCAAAACTCCCTGTAAACGGGTTCAGCGAACATCCAGGCTGAACCGGGCGGTGACATTGCCTCGCGCGTCCACCGGCGCGTCACGTTCCGGGTCCAGCAGAAACAGCTGGCTGTCCGGAACCTTGTGTGTGCTCTCCAGTACCCGACGAACCGCGACTCCGCGCTCCGACGCCAGTTTCCCCAGGGCCTCGGGTGGCAAACGGATGTCGCCGTCACGCCAGGCTTGCTGCGCTTGCGCCCAGGCGTCACCGGTCACTGCTTCACCCCGGGCTTGCCGTTGCGCTTTCAACAGCGCCAGGGCATCCGCCTCGGGCGCAACCGCACCGCGGATATTCAGTAACAGATCCGGCCGGTCCTTCAACGCCTTCGCCAACGCAGACAGCTTCTGCGCTTCGCTCTCCGGCAACTGCACGGTGCCCGGCACAAAACTCACCTGACCCAGCTCTTCACTGCTGAATCCGGCCAATTCCGCCAGTGACCCCAGCATACTGAAGGGTGAGGCCGCCGCTTTGACCAGCAGGTTAACGAACGCGCGCATGACTATCTGGCCAACACTGAACTCCGGGTTCGACATATCCCCCTGGATTGGCAGGTCCACGTCAATAACGCCATTGCGGTCGGTGAGCAGCGCCAGCCCCAGTTTAACCGGGGCGTTTATGGCCTGTTCACTGGCGACCGCCGGGCCCAGCTCCATACGATCGAGCGTCACCTCATTGGAGGCTTCAAGCCGGGTGCCGGTCAGCCGATAATCCATCGCCAGTTCCAGCTTGCCACTGTCTACCGAATAGCCCAGATAACGGCCGAAGTAGGGCGAGAGTACCGGCAAAGCCATATCTGTCATGGTGAGTTTCAGATTACTGGATTCTTCGGTGCCCAGAGCCCCCAGGGTGCCATCAAATCGCACCGGGGCCACGCCTGCCAACCGGCCACGAATCGCCACACGCCCCTGTTGCGGCGGAATGTTACTGATGCCGGCCACCGATCCGGTAAGCTGGCTGAAGGCAGTGTTGAACGGTGGCTCCAGTGTGCGGTCGGTGTAGGCCACTGCGCCCTGTTCCAGCACCAATTCGCCAATTCGGAAAATAAAACCCGGGTCCTCGGCTTCCGATGAGTCGGACTCACGGGAGGCGGCCCCGGAATCTTCATTGGTCGGGATGATCTGCTGCAGATTGTGCTCGCCATCGGCGGTCCGGATCACGTTGACCGAGGGACTGTTCAGGGTGACGGTACCAATCTCCAGCCGGGCCGGGTTCAGGTTAAACTCCACCGGTGCCAGTCTCAGCAGCTCCCAGGACACCAGTTCCCCGTGATTGCCCGGCAACTGCGTGGTGAGCCTTTCGATGTCTGCAGTGCCACTGAATGTGCCGGTCAGCGGTTTGTCCTGGCCATCAATGTCCAGATTGCCATCGAAACTCAGGCCGCCGCTCACCAGTTCAAGATTCGCGGCTTCGGCCACATAAGGTTGCAGCACCGACAACACAATATCACTGCCAGACAGCGCGGCTTCAAAAGTGAACGGGGCCGGTGTCAGCTGGCCCGTTGCGGTAACACGGCCACCAGAGACAAGTTGCCCGGACACATCGTACGTGACCGGCTCTGCCAACCGATGGGACAAGCCGCCCAGGGTAACGGACAGATCATTCACGCCAATGGCGGCGTCGGCGCCTGGCAACTGATCCTGCCAGCGCAGATTGCCACCGGACACCTCTACCCCCTGAACAGACCAGCGGAACGGTTCGCCCGGTCCGCTCTCCGGCCCGGTTGCCTCGGCCTGGCCGCCGCTTGTCAGCGCCGCCTGCCAGTCCACTTCACCCCCGGCGCCCCGGGACGCGGCCAGTGACGGTTGCTCGATCGATATCATGCCAACCGTGGCTTCCCGGGCGTTCAGATCAAAGCCGATGCCTTCAATGGTTATTTCATCACTGGTCAGAGCCGGGGCCTCGTCTGACGGCGAGAGTGCCAGCGCCAACTGCCGGACAGCCAGATTGCCGCCGGAGGTGATCAGCTCAAATCGCTCGCCACCGGCCAACTCGTAGCGGGATTCCAGCGTTATCGATCCGTTCCTTAACTGTAGAGGCAGGTACGGCGCCAGGAAATGGGCGAGGGTATCGTACTGGAGACCCGACAACCGCAGATGCCCCTTCGAGTACAGCGGCGTTACGCTCAGCTCTCCCTCCCACTCGATGACCTGCTCACCCAGCGCCGCCATGACCGAATACTGGCTGTCGCTGCCGTCCCGGGGCCAGGTGGCCAGATCATTCAGGGTCAGATCCAGCGGTGTCACCCGAAACTCAGCCGGCTCGCCGCCCCGGGAAAAGTCCCGGAACAATAACTCACCACCATCGATACTGACCTGCTGGAAGTAAAGCTTTGGCGGCTGCGCAGGCCCGGAGTTTCCCCGAGCATCCTGGGGGGCAGTCTCCGGATTGGCTTCGCGCCAGTCCCGAACATAGTTAATGTCGTTGTCTTGCAGCAGGTCCACCCGCACATCGGGCTCTACCAGGCGGATTTCATCGAAGCCGATGATGCCGCGAAACAAGCGGAGGAAGCCAAGGTTGACCCGCAACCGGTCAAACGCCGCCACCGGCTGGCCCTGTGCGTCCTGTGCCGAAAAGGCGTCCATCTCAAGACTGAAAACAAACGGATTAACGCGAACCGCTTCCACCTCGGCCTGCCAACCCATACGCTGATCCAGCTGTTCCGGCAGCGACCGTTCAAGCCACCAGGGCAACACCAGGAAACCCGCCAGGGCATAAAAGCCCAGAAGCGCGCCAGCCCCGATCAACAGGTTCCTTGCCAGGTGACCCTCTGTTTTCTTTTTAGCCACAAAACTCTCCCTTTGTCTGCCGGTGCGCCATGGCCGCTTGTATTGCAAGCATAGCGCCCGCGCACGGCATTTGTCAGCCAGACCTGACAGCAGCCACCGAACCCGATATGCTCCGCTGTCGTATCACTCCCTGTGTCAATCAACGGAGACGAGCAGTATGGATATCGGCGAAATGCGTCGGGATTTCGAGAGTGAAGGGCTGGATCGGGAACACCTGAGCGGGAATCCGGTCGAACAGTTTCAAACCTGGTTCGAAGAAGCGCGAACGGCAGAGATTCTGGAGCCCAACGCCATGTCACTGGCCACCACCGGTGCCGATGGTATGCCCGATCTGAGAACAGTACTGCTGAAGTACTTCGACAATCAGGGGTTTGTTTTCTACACCAATTACGGCAGTCGCAAGGCGCAGGAACTCCAGGAAAATCCCAGAGCGGCCCTGTTATTCCCCTGGATCGGCCTGAACCGGCAAGTGCGCATTCAGGGTGCGGTGGAGAAGGTGAGCAGCGCGGAATCCCTGCGCTATTTCTCCTCCAGGCCCCGGGGCAGCCAGATTGGTGCCTGGGTCTCGGAACAGAGCAAAGCGATTACTTCCCGTGGCTTGCTGGAGCAAAAAGTGGCGGAGATGAAACGCAAGTTCAGTTCCGGCGCGATTCCACTCCCCAGTTTCTGGGGTGGCTACCGGGTGGTTCCGGAGCGAATCGAATTCTGGCAGGGACGGCCAAGCCGGCTTCACGATCGATTTGAATACGTGAGAGAGGGCGATGGCTGGACAATCCAACGACTGCAACCCTGATCCGCCCGCCATCTGGCTTTGCCACCAGATCAACCGGGAGCTGCCCGGAGCACCGTCCTGGATGACACCGGGTGAGGCCGGAACTCTCAGCGGTCTTGACGGCGCCAGGCACCGGGAATTTCTGGCCAGCCGATGGCTGATCCGCCAGGCTCTCGCCCAGGCCAGTGGTCAGGCTCCCGCAGCTTGTTACCCCGTCGAGGGCAGGCCTACCGCTTCGGCCAGCCCCAAGGGGCTTCACCTGTCTTTAAGCCATAGCCGGGGCCTGACCGCCTGCGCAGTTGGCCCGGGCGCGCTCGGCATAGACCTGGAACCCAGCCAGCGCAGCTCGGACTGGGCCCGGGTTACCCGCCGCTGGTTCAGCGCGGTCGAACAGGAATGGTTACTCAAAGCCAACGATCCTTTTCAGTTCCTGAAAGTCTGGACATTGAAGGAAGCCTGGCTGAAAGCCACCGGGCGGGGCATTGCCGGCAACCTGCAAACGCTGGAAGTGCGCAAAAATTTCGAGCTTTACGGGGATCGCCCTGACCGCCAGTGGCAGGCCAGCTGCGTCTATGCCGACGGGTTTCTGGTCACCCTCGTCTATCCCCGCTGCGGTGGCAAAGACCCTGTCACGGCCTGGCCGGGCATCCGCTTGCTGGAGCCCCCACCGGACGACTACACTCTGGCACCGTCGCCCAGTCTTGAGCTCAACTGGGAGCCCCTGTTTCACCGGCTGATTCGAGCCCGTCAATAACGAGGCCACGATGACTGACACTCCCAGGCGCTGCCCCTGGTGCGGCACCGATTCTCTGTATGTGCACTATCACGATACCGTGTGGGGACGCCCGGAATACAACGATCTGGCACTGTTCGAAAAGCTGTGCCTGGACGGCCAGCAAGCAGGCCTGAGCTGGATAACCATCCTCCGCAAGCAGGACAGTTACCGCGACGCCTACGCCGGGTTTGATCCCGAGCAGATCGTCCGCTTTAACGACCGCGACATCGCGCGGCTGCTGGAGAATCCGGGCATTATTCGCAACCGGCTGAAAGTCCATTCCATCATCCGCAATGCCCGCAGTTACCTGTCTCTGAAAGAGCAGGGCATCGCGTTCTCCGAGTTTCTGTGGCAATTCGTCGATGGCCGCCCTATCCAGAACCGGTGGCAAACCCTCGACGACGTCCCGGTAACCACGCCCGAATCCGAGGCCCTGTCAAAGGCATTGAAAAACGCCGGTTTCAACTTTGTCGGGCCGACCATTGTATATGCGTTCATGCAGGCAACCGGCATGGTCAACGATCATCTGGTCTCATGCCACGTACACGCCGAGTGCCGACAACTGGGACAATGATCCTACCAGCCCGATCGCTCGTAAAACCCCTGGAAACGCCACTTCGGGAGATTTACGGTGCGCATTACCCTCGATGAATTGAAAGAGTCCGGGCAACCGGCCATTGAATTACTGGAAATCATCTCTCTTGAGGGGCAGCAGTATATGGCGCGGCTCCATGGCCCGGGCGGCATGAACGTGCTCTCAGACAAGCGCGGGAAAACGCGACTGTTCCGCAGCGCCTGGGAAATCCAGGACACCCTCTCCGGGTTCCAAATCCGTGAAACACAGATCGTTCATCCGTCGGCTTACCACGAAATGGTGGGAATGGCGTCGGCGGACGTTGAGCCGCTGCGTATTCAGATTCAGAGGCAGACGCCGTGATTGCAGTTGCCCGTCTGGCCATCCTGGTCGGCATCGCCGGCCTCATTCCCTTTATTCTCGGTGTCGCCGGGCTGTTTCTCATGCCCGCCAACAGCGTCGCCATCATGGCCTGGTTTTACATCTACAGTGCGGGCATTCTCGCGTTTATGGGCGGGATATACTGGACCATTGCCATGCAGCTGGAAAATCGTGCCTACCCGCAATCACCGCTGATCACCATGCTGCTGAGCCAGCTGTTTTTCGTGGCCGCGGGCATCGGCCTGCTGCTGCAGACACCTCAGAAAATCCCCCTCTACATTGTCGCTTTTTTGCTGCTTTACCTCGTTGATGCCCGCTGGATGCGCGCCTACTGGCCTTCCTGGTATCTCAAGCTTCGCCTGTTTCTAACCACCATTGTGCTGCTTTGCCAGATGACGGTGGCGGCCTGGTTCTTCCTCCTGCACGGTGCCTGAATCAGGCACCGTCAGGATCTGTACCAAACAACGCCTGGAGTTTGCGCAAAGCCGCCTTCTCGATCTGGCGGACACGTTCACGGCTTAACCCCATCAGTTCGGAAATGGTCTGAAGCGTTTCCGGTTCCTTCAGGCCCACGCCATAGCGACGGGTGAGGATATCCCGCTCACGGTCAGACAGTTCGCCCATCATCCGCTCCAGTCGGATCATCCGGTCCCGGGCTCCGAACGACTGGTCCGGGCGCGTGGCCGCGCCCGCATCCAGGCTGTCCACCAGCGTTACCGAACCATCTTCCACCAACGGGACATCAGCCGACACTTCTCGCGTTGCCAGCGCACGCAGCTCACCTATTCGTGACGGCGTGGCTTCCAGCTCGCGGGCCAACTCCGTTTGCGTTGGCTCGCGCCCGAGAGACTGGTAAAGGCGCATGGCGGCCTTTTGCAACTGGCGAATCTCTTCCACCACGTTTTCCGGTGTGTGTACCACACGCACACCGCGCTGCAGGCAGCGCCGCACCTCTTCGCTGATCCACCAGTAAGCGTAGGTTGAGAATCGGAAACCCTTGCCAGGGTCGTAACGCTCGACGGCTTTGATCAGCCCCACGTTGGCGTCTTGTATAAGATCGGACATGGGGATGCCGTTGTTGCCATAACGGCGCGCAATGTGCACCGCAAGCCTGAGGTTACTCTGGATCAACTTGTGCCGGCAGCCCATGGCGAGCTGATAAGCCCGGCGACAGCGTCTGGAAAATGCACAGGCATCGCCGAGGCTGCCGACGACATCCCGCAGGGTTTGTGGCGTGTCGTCGGGTAACATCAGCTCCGTGTGGATGACCTGCAGCGCACGGATCAGTTTTCGTGCCAGACGACGTTCATCTGTCTCGCTCAGGAGGTCATGCCGGGACGCGTCCCTGAAATACAACCCGACCAGGGAATCCCTTTCACCATCGTTGGGCAGAGTCGGAAGCGGTCCCAGCCGGTTCTGCATACGCATGGCTCGGTACCGGTTTGAAATTCAATTAGAAATACGCAGGGAAGGGAGGCCTGGATTGCCCGGAAACAGAGTACACGTGGGGAAGAAGAGAAGCGGCCGGAAACCCCAGGCCGGCCCCCTCAACCTCAGAGGGAGGACCGGCCTGGCGCCCGGCCCGGAGGCAAGACTCCTCCGTTACCCGCATCCGGAGCGACCGGTTCCGTCTGCGGGCAGGGCTTTTAACTGGCGGTGGTGGACGCCGCCACAATGGCATACTCGTGATTGTGAGGCTCGATCAACGCCCCGTGCAGGGCTACGATCGCCTGATCGTACTTATCCTCGTCAATCACGAACTGGATATCCACCTGGCGCATACACTGATGGATGGCAAGAACGCTGATGTCCTTGTCAGCCAGGGATTTCACCGAACGGGCCAGAATGCCGGGCACTTTCATATCGCTGCCAATGGCAGACACCAGCGCCACTTTCCGGGTACTGATCTCGGCATTGGGGAATGCCTCCTCAAGTGCCTTCACCACACGCTTCACATGCTTGAGGGTGGTTTCGACGTAGTGAGTGATGGTGTTGGCGTTGGTGTCTTTGGACATGAAGCGGATTTTGAAACGGCTCAGCACATCCAGGATGCGGCGGTCGGACCCCGGCTCGCCCTGCATATCCTGATCGAACACCTCAATCGCAAAGACCCCTTTGGCCCCGGCCACGATTTCTACCTGCGGCTTTTCGCTGACGTAATCGCCAGTGATCAGCGTACCGGTATGCTCCGGCTCGAAGGTATTCATCACCCGCAGGGGAATCTCATTCTGGCGCAGGCCCTTACCTGCCCGGGGGTGGATGGCTTCCATACCCAGGTTGGCGAGCTGGTCTGCCACATCGTAGTTGGTGCGCCCCAGGGGAACCACTTTCTCTTCGCCGACAATTTTCGGGTCAGCGGAGCTCAGATGGTATTCCTTGTGAATGATCGCTTCGCGGGCATCGGTGATCACCGCCACCCGGCTGAAGGTCATTTCACTGTAGCCCCGGTCGAACGTACGCATCAGGCCTTCCTTGCACTGGGCGTACCCGGTCACAATCGGCAGCTCGCGGGTCAGATCAATCGCATCAAAAGCCTGTTTGAGTTTTTCGTCCAGCGGCAACAGTTCACTGTCGCGCCAGCCGGTCAGATCGACAAAACGTGCATTGATGCCTTCCTGCTGAAGCTTCAACGCGGTGTTGAATGCACTGTGTGCTTCACCGATACCGGCCAGCATCTCGCGTACCGTCAGCAAATGCTCCTCAAGCTGGAACTGGCCATAGGAGCACAGGCGCTGCAGGTCGATCAGGCAGCCCCGCACGCCTTCAATGCGATCGGTAATGAACTGGTCGGCCTGTTGCTTGAGCATCGGGTCTGCAAACAGTTCGCCGTTGATGTCGGTCAGCAGCTGGATCAGCTTGGTGAGGTCATCACCCCAGGCCCAGTCGGACTCGGCGTCGGCAAACAGGGCATACACGCCCGGCTCGCCGGTTTTCTTGTGTTCCAGCAGTTCGTTGGTTACGCCACCGTAGGCGGAAACCACGAAGATCCGCTGGTAAAGTTCGCTCTTCTTGCGGTTGGCAATAATAATATTATCGCGCACCGACTCGTAGTTGCTCATGGACGTACCGCCGATTTTCTCGACGGTATGTTGTGCCGTTGTCATGTCATTGTCCTTGCTATCCTGCGGAACCAATGGATTGAGTGGCGGCACCTTACGACGCCGCGCTGACACCTTCCTGCATGATTTCATCGACACTTTGGGCCAGAATTTTCGCACCCAGGCGCAGGTCGTCTTCGCTTGTGGTCAGTGGCATCAGGCACTTGATGACTTCGTCGTTCGGACCGCTGGTCTCGATGATCAGCCCGTGTTCGAAGGCACGCTTGGTAATCGGCCCCGTCACGTCCGCGTGCTTCGCCTCAATACCGCGCATCAGCCCACGGCCTTTCATTTTGAACTCACCCGGGTACTTGTCGCAAATCGCCTGCAGGGCATCGCCCAGTACCTTGGTCTTGGCTTTCACTTCGTTGGCGAATGCGTCGTCTTTCCAATAGGTCTCAATGGCTGCACGGGCCGTCACAAAGGCCATGTTGTTGCCACGGAACGTGCCGTTATGCTCGCCGGAAGACCATACGTCCAGTTCCGGTTTGAACAACACCAGGGCCATGGGCAGACCGTAACCGCTCAGGGACTTCGATACCGTCACGATGTCCGGCTTGATGCCGGCAAACTCGAAGCTGAAGAATTCCCCGGTACGGCCGTTGCCGGCCTGAATGTCATCAACGATCAGCAGAATGTCGTGCTTTTTGCAGAGCTCGGACAGGCCTTTGAGCCATTCGGCACGGGCCGCGTTCAAGCCACCCTCGCCCTGGACCGCTTCCACAATCACGGCCGCTGGCAGTTCCACACCAGAGGAGCTGTCGGACAGCACCTTATCCATGATCTTCAGGGTATCAACGTCTTCGCCCAGATAGCCGTCATAGAACATGAAATCAACGTGGCCCAGGGGCACACCCACACCACCACGATGATGCTCGTTACCCGTCGCGGCAACCGCACCGGTGGTTACGCCATGGAAACCGTTGGTGAACGAAATAATGTTGCTGCGGCCTTTGACCTTACGGGCCAGTTTCATCGCCGCTTCAACACAGTTGGTGCCGGTCGGGCCGGTAAACTGCATTTTGTAGTCCAGGCCACGGGGGTCCAGGATGTGCTTTTTATACGATTCAATGAAGTCATGCTTGGCCGTGGTGAACAGGTCCAGGCCCTGGCTTACGCCGTCTGCCTCGATGTACTCGAGCAACGCTTTCTTCAGGATGTCGTTGTTGTGGCCGTAGTTGAGGGAACCGGCACCGGCCAGAAAATCCAGGTACTGCTTGCCATCTTCGGTGTAAAGATGCGCGTTTTTGGCGCGATTGAAGATCACCGGAAAGGCGCGGGAGTAAACACGTACTTCAGATTCAGTCGACTTGAAAATTTCCATTGTCTTGCCTCTTAGCATATCAGGTTCGAGGTAAATGCGCGGGGGGACCTGCCGGTAAAAAATCGGTCGCAACAGGCCCGCCGAGCGTTGCTTTAAGCCGTCATGCAGGCCCACCCCGGGCGGCCTGCCGGCTACTACAATCTCGTCAGAAATTCACACCCTGCGGGCGTGATCGGGCTGTCAGACCGGCTTCGTGAAAGGCCCTATGCGCAGCAGGAACTCGGAATCGTGCTTGCCGCCAAAGTGGATCTCTTTCTCGAAGTGCTCGTGGTAGGTGAGCTCGGCTCCCAGATCCCGCGCAAAAGAGCGGAACAATGCCCAGGACGCCTCATTGTCGTCGGTTATCGTGGTTTCAAGGTGGGTGACGTTCTTGCACGCCTCCCGACCGACGATCTCTTTCAGCATTCGCTTGGCCAGACCCTGGCCACGGCCTTTCTCGTGAACCGCAACTTGCCAGACAAAAACCGTTTCGGGCTGTTGGGGAGGGATGTAGCCGGAGATAAAGCCGACCAGGTCGCCTTCTTTCTCCGCAGCCACGCCGGTCTCGGCAAAGTGGCTGCACTGCAACAGATTGCAGTAGATAGAGTTGGGGTCCAGCGGCGGGCATTCCGCAACCAGCTGGTGGAGCCTGTAGCCATCATCCTTCGTCGGTTTGCGCAGGGTGATGGCGGTGGTATTCGATCCTTCTGATGTCATAGCGTGATCAATTCGTTGCCAAAAGTTAGTGTTGAATTATATAGACCACAAAATATATTTCAAGTTGGCGGAACGCCATGCCGAACCCGGCGATTCAGAGTACAGACCGGATTAGCGCATTCGCCAATGTCAATAAGATTAAATCAGGAAAGAAAACAGCGCCTGTTCCAGATCAAATTTTGTACCACTTGCAAACAGATTGAGCCAGACAGACAAGCTTCCGAAGCCATCAACCCGCAACATCCGGGGGTCAGGCCCCAAAACACCGCACTCAGTGCAAGTTGCCCCATCCAGGTTAGTTGTCGGGCGCCTTAAGGCTGGCTGAACCCACACCAAGGTGCTTTCAACACTAAAGGCTTAGCGGGCGAAGGCCTGATTACCCGGGCATTCCTGGTCATTACGACACGGGAATCTTTAGGCCTCCAAAGATCCGGCAACGATCCGAGAGCCGGCATCGAATGCCGGGCCCGGAAATCGGCAACCGCGTCGACGCCATCAACTCCCGGATTGAGCGCCGGCCGGAAGCCTGCGCCGGGTCCACAGCCTGAGCACAAACGGCAAAAAGAACCCGGCGGTGCAGATCAGAAAACCGTAGGCATTCACCCCCAGCAACATGGCGTATTGGCCATCGCCAATCGCCCAGCTCGCCGGAATCAGGCCAACCGCCAGCAACACACCAAGCCCCAGGCCGGTCCAGAAACTCAGATGGAAACTCCAGGGCGACCACTTGGTGAAACCGTAGAACAGGAACACCGGCGCCAGCCCCATGACCATCGCCCCGGAAATGGTTGTGGCCTTGAGGATATCGGTGCCGGCGAACATCGGCAGGTTGCCCAGGAAGGCAAAGATCACCATCACAATCGCACCCACCCTCATGCTCGGCAGCTTGTCAGAGGCACGTTGCGCCAGCCTGGGCAAATCCACCGCCAGCGACTTGGCCAGCGACGTGAAAGTGGAATCCAGGGTGGACCCCGCCGAGGTCATCATCACCACGCTCATAAAGAACAACGCGGCGAGGCCCAGCGACTGGCCCACGGCAGCAGGCGCGTTGCCCATCGCCTCAATGCCGTTAAGCCGGGCATGAACACCCACCAGACTGAAGATAAACACCGCCACAAAGCCCAGTAGCCCGGCCACCACAAAGCTCTTGAGCATGGTCTTTTCCTTGTTCACAAAGCCCCGGTCGGTCAGTACCGGGTCGTGGAACGGATAGCTGAACAGCTGCAGCAGGGCCACCAGCAAAAGATCAAAACCGGCATTAAGACGAAACTCGCCGTTGGTCAGCAGGGAACTGGTATCGTTGGCCGGAATGATCAGGAACAGCACGGCCCCCACAAAGAACACAAACACAAAGGCCTGAATCACATCAGTGAAAATCGACGACCGCAGCCCACCCTTCAGGCTGTAGGCCAGCGTAAACACCGTAAACAGCATCGCCGCCGCGTAATACTCCCACTCACCGGGCAACCCGAAATAGCCGCCCACCACCGCGGTGTTACTCCAGACCTCGTTATACAGCCGTATCAGAATCGCCGCCGCAAACGCCAGACTCGCCAACCGACCGAACCGGGAGGTCAGAAAATCCTGCAAACTCCGGGCACCGGTCTGGGTCCGGATCAGGTAAATCACATACCCCGCCACTGGAATGGACAACCAGTAGCTGGCATAGGCCAGACCGCCCACCACGCCATAAGCGGCACCCAGGTTCGCCGCATTGGTCACCGACTTGGCAAAGACCCAGCTGATAAAAATACTCGCCGTGAGTGACCACTGCCCCACCGGGTTACCCTGGTCGTCGGCGCCTTTATGGAACGAATTCGCGTTCTTGCTCTTCGGCGACAGCACGTACATCACCACGCCGTACACCAGCAGAAATCCCCAGAACAGGGAGGCTTCGGTAACATTCATTGTCGTGTCCCTGGTTTACTTTTTTAACGAATCGCAAAGCCCTAGGCCGGCGCCGAACAACTGGCCCCGTAGCGGTAACAGGAAAAGCACCGGTGATGCCGCAACATAATCCGCTCATTCATGCTCTCGGTTAGCGTCCCACCCAAATCGTACTGCGGATCATCATCCACCAGCGTGCAGGCATACACCCGAACCTCATCGCCCTTCTTCACCAGCATCCGCGTATAGGTGCACATAAAGTGGGAGCGCGCCTCTTTGGTGGGATACTTCTCCATGCAGGTCTCGGTAATCTCCGGGCTGCCGTCTTCCGAGCCGGGGGTACCCAGATCCGGGAAGGCAGTAAACGCCAGGTTCTCCGGAATACTCCATTCCCGGAAGATGTCACGGAAGGCCGCCTCGACATCCGCTGGAATTTCCTCCGGATCCGTCTGGCGGGCAATCGACACCTTGAAGCCCTGTTCTACCAGCCAGCGGATGCCCTGCAAGGCCTCATCGAAGCTGCCGTCGCCGCGGTCCTTGTCGTGCCTGGCCCTGTCCGGGAAGTCCAGGCTGACCCGGAAATGAATCGGGTAGGGATTGCGCAGCAAAGGCAGCACCTGATGCTGGCGCTTGTGCAGCGGCTCCGTGGCGTTGGTCAGCACGAAGCAGGGCCGGTGCTGGCTGGCGTAATCCAGGATATTGACGAAGTCGCGGATCACGAAGGGTTCACCACCGGTGAAGGAAAACTGCTCCACGCCCATGTCGATGGCTTCGTGGATAAACGGCTTCACGTCGCTGAGTTTCATGCCCGGAATGCGGCCATCGCCGGGGTGGGAACCTTCCAGACAGAAGGGGCAGGCCAGGTTGCAGGCGGTGCCGGTGTGGATCCACAGCTCTTTGAGCTTGTCCGCATCAATGTACCCTCTCGGGTCGCCATTGCGGGTATGGGTCCAGCTATCACGGGCCCGCGGTTCCAGAACGTCCACGGCCGGAATGCGTTGTTTCCGGGCCGGTCGGGTTTCAGTCAGGGGCATAGGCGCTCCTCGGTGTCTTCGTGTTTTTCCCACGGCGCCAGCCGTGCAGTTTCTCCAGCAGCTTCAGGATGCCCTCGGGGGCATGGGCGCGCTTCCATTCACCGGCAGCGTACTTGGCCGACTCGTTCCAGGTCGGGTACGGGTGAATGGTACCCAGGATCTTGTTCAGGCCCAGGCCATGCTTCATGGCCAGGGTGAACTCGGCCAGGATTTCCCCGGCGTGGCTGCCCACCACAACGGCGCCCAGGATCTTGTCCTTGCCCGGCGGGGTCAGCACTTTGATAAAGCCATGGTCCTCACTCTCGGCAATGGCACGATCCAGATCATCCAGCCCATAGCGGGTCACTTCGTAAGCCACGCCCTGTGCTTGTGCCTCGGCTTCACTGAGCCCCACCCTGGCCACTTCCGGCGAGGTGAAGGTCACCCAGGGCATCACCCGGTAATCCACCCGGAACCGCTTGAACTGACCAAACAATCCGTTCACCGCTGCATACCAGGCCTGGTGCGCAGCCGCGTGGGTGAACTGGTAGGGGCCAGCCACATCGCCACAGGCAAACACATTCGGATAACGCAGGCTCATATCCTCTTCCACCGGCACGGTTCCGTTGGGCAAAGTGTCGACGCCAATCCGGTCCAGATTCAGGCCGGCGGTATTGGCAGCACGGCCCACCGCTACCAGCACCTGGTCGAAGGGAATTCGGACACGCTCGCCTTCGTGCGAGCAATACACCACTTTCTCTCCGTCCTCTATACGGAACTCGGCGGCGGAATGTTTCAACCGAACGTCTACGCCGTCCGCCTGGAACTGCTTCAACACCAGCTCTGAAACATCGACATCTTCCCTGGCCAGCAGGCGCTCGCCCATCTCCACCTGAGTTACCTTGCTGCCCAGCCGGGCAAACGCATGGGCCAGTTCGGAGCCAATCGGACCACCGCCCAGCACCAGCAAACGGTCAGGCTGTTCCTGCAACTCCCACAGATTATCGGACGTCAGCGGCTGCATCTCTTTCAGACCGGGGATGGGCGGCACCGCCGGCTTGCCCCCGGTCGCCACGACAATACTGCGAGCGGTGAGGCGTTCGGTGCGGCCATCGTTGTGCCGGACCTCAAGCTCCCAGGGCGACACGAAGCTGGCTTCGCCGGCAATACAGTCCACCCCCAGCTTGCGGTAGCGCTCCGGGGAATCGTGGGGCTCTACTTTCGCAATGACATCTTTGACCCGGTTCATGATGGTCTTGAACGAGCCTTTCACAGGTACCGACTCCAGCCCGTACCGATTGGCATGGCGCAAGGTATCCGCGGCCTTCGCGCTGCGAATCAGAGCCTTTGAGGGCACGCAACCGGTGTTCAGGCAATCGCCCCCCATCTTGTCCTTTTCAATCAGCGCGACCCTGGCTTTCACGGCCGCCGCTATATAGGCGGAGACCAGACCGGCGGAGCCACCGCCGATGACCAGCAGGTTGTAATCGAAATGTTCGGGCTTCTGCCAGCCGGCGTACACTTTGCGGCGGCGGATAAAGCCCACCACAAATTTGGCAATCAGCGGGAACAGACCCAGCAGCGCGAAGGAGAGCAGCAGATCGGCCGAGACAATGTCCCCGGTGGACTGGATCTGGCCCAGCTGGGTACCGGCGTTTACATACACAAAGGTGCCAGGCAGCATGGCCACCCAGCTCACCAGCGCATAGATGCGCAGTTTCATCGCCGTCAGGCCCATGGCCAGGTTGATCAGGAAGAAGGGGAACACCGGCACCAGGCGCAGGGTGGCCAGGTAAAAAGCGCCGTCTTTCTCAATGCCACGGTCCATTTTGGCCACCGTGTCTGCGTAGCGCCGGCGCAGGGTATCCCGCATCAGAAACCGGGCCACCAGAAAGGCCAGCGACGCACCCAGTGTTGAGGCAACGGATACCGCGGCCAGGCCATACAGGTTGCCAAAGAATGCACCCCCGGCCAGGGTCATGATGGCTGCACCGGGTAACGACAGCGCGGTTACCGCAACGTAAATGACAACGTAGCCTCCAACCGCCAGCAACAGGTTCCGGTCAATCCAGTGCCCGATAGACTGCTGATGGGCCTGCAAATTCTCAAGTGTGAGCAGTTTATGCCCGTCGAAACCCAGGAACACCGCCACGATGGCGGCAATCACCAGAATGAGTAAAAGCTTTTGTCGATTCATGTTTCTGCCCGTTAGTGAGGTATAGAGCATACGCTGTTATAGCAGAGACACGATCACCGCCGGGATGTTACATCAGCGCTCCACTAAAATTTTTGAACGAATACTACACAATACAACAGGCGGGAGTCCGGCTAATGACTCAAGACGGCGATAGAAACTGGCTCAATAGCGCCGCTGTCTGCCGGTTTATCGAATCAGAAGTGACTGCGCGTGGCACCGTGCCAGTGATATCAGGCTTGCGGCTTGCTCCAGGCGAACTTCTTGAACGGTTCATCCACAGGGGTCTCAGCAATGTGGTTGGTGTAGTTGCTGATGACCTTTTGAGATAACACCATAATTACCTCAAGCACCTGACGCTGCCCGTAACCGGCAGCCAGAAAGGAATCGAGGTCTGTCTGGCTGACGTTGCCCTGTTTGCGCATGACCGCAAGGGTGAAGGTGCGCAACGCTTCCAGTTTATCGTCAGGCAACGGCGTTTCGTTCCTCAACGGCTCGATCACCTCATCTGACACCTTCATCGACTTGGCAATGCCGGTATGCGCCGGCACACAGTAGTGACATTCGTTCTCAACATTGACGGCTTGCCAGACCACCGTTTTTTCATCGTTATTGAAGCTGCTCTCCAGCACCAGCTCGTGCAGCTTCTGGTATGCCTCCAGCGCCTGTGGGGACTCTGCCAGCACAGCGTGCAGGTTTGGAATCATGCCAAAGCTTTCCTCGGAGTTTTCCAGAAGCGGCTGAGCGCTCTCTGGTGCGGATTCACGATCATGCAGTTTGAAATCCAACATCGCGGTGCTCCTTTCTGAGTTTATGAACGATCACTCAACAACGCCACCGTAACTATTTTTGAGTGTTCACTCAAGTTATAATTGAGCGGACACTCAATAAAAGACCAACGGTGACGCGAATGCCCAGACCTCCGAGCTATGATCGGGAGATAGCCCTCGACAGGGCGGTCAGTCTGTTCTGGCACAAGGGCTACCATGGCAGTTCCATGAAACAGATCGAACAGGCCCTGGATATGCGTCCGGGCAGCATCTACGCAACGTTCAATAGCAAAGATGAGCTGTTTTCAGAGGCGCTGGCGCGTTACGCCCGGCAAATGAGTGAGCAGCTGGGCACGCACATGGCTGGCCAGAACAACATTGTGGAAGGGCTGCAGGCTTATCTGGAGAATATTGCCAAGCAGTGTTCCAGCCCGGAATGCGCCCCGGCGCGGGCCTGCCTGATCGTAAAGACGCTGCTGGAGGCCAGCGGTGCCAATCCCGAACTTTACGTGCAGGCACAGCAGGTACTCGCTGAGATAGAGCAAGGCCTGGCAGATCTGTTGGAGAGCGCCAGGAAGCAGGGAGAGCTGGCAGCGGGAACCGACTGCCGTCGGCTGGCCCGGCTCATTCAGGGGCAGATCATGGGGCTTCGTTCGATGGCCGAACGAGACCTTACGACAAGGGAGCTGGCGCAGCTGGGCCAGGATATGGCGTCCATCCTGGACGCCTACCGGGCCACAAACTGAGCAGACAGATCGCGGCTTCTTGGCACGTTCAGGCCATCGACTGCACCAGCCGGGGCCAGACGCGCCGGCTCTGGCGATTACTGGCGTAAATCAGGGTTGAGCGTGTACGTTCCGGTTACCCTGGCGCTGGCCAGCACATGGCCCGCCATGGCCTGGCGCACATCGTTGCCGTCAAACTCACCCTCCAGACCAAGAGTGTCTACATCCAGGGCATGCACCTCGAAATGGTAATGATGAATGATTTCATCATTCCACGGCGGGCAGGGACCATCGTACCCGGCATAGGTGCCGGCCATGTCGGGGTTTCCCGCCAGGAACTGCGTGTAATTGTTGATACCGCGCACACCGATGGGTCCGGGACCAGACTCTTTACCTTTTGGCGTGACACCGTCACTGTCCTCTCCCTCTGGGATACGGCTAATGTTGGCCGGGACATCCACCAGCAACCAGTGGAAGAAATCCACGCGCTGCACCTCAGCTGCAACCGTTTTGCCTTCCTGGTTAACGTCATCTGCCACGCCGGGAACGTCCGGGTCGAACATCATCACTACGAAGCTTCGGGTGCTCTCCGGTGCGCCCTCCCACACCAGCTCCGGGTTACGGTTGGGACCAAAACTCATGTGGTCCTGCTCACTGAACACGCCGAGCGCGAATTTCTCAGGAATCGGCTGACCTTCATCAACACCTTGAACCTGCAGTTTCACAATGATTTCTCCTGTTTGTTCCGCCAATGGATGGAAAATTTGTAGCAGTGGCAACCCCGGTGTGTCCAGCCCGGCCGTGCCCGGAATCCGGGCACGGCACATTCGGGTTCAATTGTCTCACCCGGGCATCAACGGTAGTATACGTGGCAGTTTCAGCGCTCGTATCAACAGCACCCGGACCAGTGACGACAGCCAAGGGCTTTCTTCCGAGAGCGTTTGGCTCTCATCACTTCAAGGTCTGAAACGTTATGGACAACCTGCATCATATTGTCGTTGTTGGCGGCGGTGCCGGCGGACTGGAGCTGGTCACCAGCCTCGGTAATAAACTGGGCAAGAAACACAAAGCCCGCATCTCTCTGGTTGATGCCGGCCTGACCCACGTCTGGAAACCCCTGCTGCACGAAGTGGCTTCCGGCTCGCTGGACGCCAGCGCCAACGAAATCAATTACCGCGCCCACGCCCGCAAACACCATTACGAGTTCCAGCTCGGGCGCATGAGCGGCCTGGACCGGAGCAAACAAGAGATCGTTATTGCGCCCTTCCGGGACGACGAGGGCCGGGAAGTGGTGCCTGAACGACACCTTCACTACGACACCCTGATCATTGCCGTCGGCAGCACCGCCAACGACTTTGGCACCCCCGGCGCTCAGCAGCACTGCCTGTTCTTGGACAGCCTGAGACAGGCCCGCCGGTTCCACAACCTGATGCTGAATGCGTTCCTGCGCAAGAACCACGAGGCGCTGCAGGGCCAGCCCCATTCGCTGAATATCAGCATCATAGGTGCCGGAGCGACCGGCGTGGAACTGGCCGCAGAGCTGCGCCTGGCCTCCCGTGAGCTGCCCATCTACGGCATGAATCACCTGAAGTCCTCGGATGTCTCCATCAGCGTGATTGAAGCCGCAGACCGAATACTGCCGGCGCTGCCCCGACGATTGTCAGCGGCAGCCACCCGCGAACTGGAACGCCAGAAAGTGAACGTACTGACCGGCCAGCCGGTCAGTAAAGTTGGCGAGAACAACCTGGTTATGAAAGATGGCACCGAACTTCCCTCGGAAATGACCATCTGGGCCGCCGGCATCAAGGCGCCCTCTTTTCTGACGGAGCTGGATGGCCTGGAAACCAATCGTGGCAACCAGCTTCTGGTGGAGCAGACCCTGCAGACCACCCAGGATGCCAACATCTTCGCCTTCGGCGACTGCGCCGCCTGCCCGCAGCCGGACGCGGACCGCACCGTGCCCCCCAGAGCCCAGGCCGCGCACCAACAGGCCGACACTCTGTTCAAGACGCTCTGCAACCGGCTGGAAGGCAAAGAAGCCATTCCCTTCGTGTACAACGACCACGGCTCGCTGATCAACTTCAGCAAGTACACCACCGTCGGCAACCTGATGGGCAATCTCTCTGGCCGCAGTATGTATATCGAGGGGAAAGTCGCGCGACTGTTCTACGTGTCGCTCTATCGGATGCACCAGGTGGCCCTGCACGGTTTTCTGCGAACCGGAGTAATCTGGCTGATGGACAAGATCAGCCGGGCCATGCATCCGCGGCTGAAGCTGCACTGACCGGCGCTCGTGTTTCAAGCAGGCATGGAGCGGGCGATGGGAATCGAACCCACGTCGTAGGCTTGGGAAGCCTCTGCTCTACCATTGAGCTACGCCCGCCTGCATAATGATTGCCCTAGCAATATAGGCCCGGGATTGCACCCGGGCAAGCCTCTTTGGTCTGGAGCCTGATGGATCCCACACTCACCCTCGTTGGCGCCCTGATGCTGGTCATCAGCATTGTTCTCAGCCCGCTGTCCAGTCGGGTCGGTATGCCGGTACTGCTGATTTTCCTGGTGGTGGGCATGATGATGGGCGAGGACGGCCCGGGCGGCATTGAATTCGACAACTTCGAGCTGGCATTCCTGATCGCCAATCTGGCGTTGGGCGTTATTCTGCTCGATGGCGGGATGCGTACCCGGGTAGAAACCTTCCGGGTGGGCCTGCGTCCGGCACTGATGCTGGCAACACTTGGCGTAGGCCTGACCGCCGGGGGTGCCGCTGTCGTTGCCTGGTGGGTTTTCGATCTGCATTGGTTGATGGCGCTGCTGGTCGGGGCCATCATTTCCTCCACGGATGCGGCCGCTGTTTTCTCTTTACTGCAGGGCCGGGGCCTGCACCTGAACGAACGGGTCAGTGCCACCCTGGAGATTGAGTCGGGCAGCAACGACCCCATGGCGATCTTCCTGACCCTGCTGCTGGTTACCCTGATCGGCAGTGTCCAGGAAGATGCTCTGGCTCAGGGCCTGATGATGCTGGTACGGCAGTTTGGCATTGGTATCTTCGCCGGTCTGATCGGAGGATTCGCCGTTGTCCAACTGGTGAACCGGATCCGGCTGACGCCTTCCCTGTATCCCTTGCTGGTCGCTGCTGCCGGCATCGCGGTGTTTTCGGCCACCAACGCCATCGGCGGCAGCGGTTTTCTGGCGATTTATCTCACCGGCGTGGTAATCGGCAATCGGCACGTGCGGATGATGCCCATGATCCTGCAGGTGCACGACGGCCTCGCCTGGCTGGCCCAGCTGTGCCTGTTCCTGATGCTGGGCCTGTTGGTCAACCCTTCCGATCTCATTCCGCTGGCCGGTGGCGGGCTGATTCTCGCCCTGGCGCTGATCTTTATCATCCGGCCGGCAACGGTACTGCTCACGCTCTGGCCCTTCGGGTTCAATCGTCGGGAGCTGGGCTTCATCAGTTGGGTCGGGCTGCGAGGCGCGGTGCCCATTGTGCTGGCACTGTTCCCGATTATTGCCGATCTGCCGGATGCCCAGCTGGTGTTCCATGCGGCTTTCTTTATTGTGCTTGTGTCTTTGCTGGTACAGGGAACCACCATGGCACCACTGGCACGCAAACTGAAACTGGAAGTCCCTGCCGGAGAGGAACCCTACCGGCGGCTGCCGCTGGATGTGCCCGCCGCGGGTGATCATGAGCTGATGCTGTTTCCGCTGCGTGGCAAAGTCTGGGAGACCCCGAAAACCCTCGGGCGCCTCCGGTTACCTGACAATACCGCGGTCGCAGGGATTTTCCGGGGCCGCAAATGCCTGCAACCGACCCGGCAACTGGAAGTAAGATCCGGCGATGTCATCGCCATGTTTGCCACACCGGCACTGCTCCCGGACCTTGGCAAAGCGCTCAGTGGCCGCCAAGCCCCCCGCCACCTGGCCGAGCGCGCCTTCTTCGGCGACTTCGTCCTCAACGGCGATGCCTTGCTGGGCGACGTCGAGCAGGTCTACGGCATCGAATTTGACGAACTGGCCCCCGAGCTTTCGCTGGCAGAATGTTTTGCCCGGCGCACCAAAGGCCATCCGGTGGTCGGTGACAAGGTGGTGCTTGGCCCGGTGACCCTGGTCGCCAGAGCCACTGACGCCGACCGGGTGACCAAAGTAGGCCTGAAAATGGATTCGTGAGGCGGGCCAGTCAAAAAAAGCCAAAGTCTGTAACATAACCTCTTATCGCACCCTCGCCAGGGTATGGTATAAAGCGGATGAACAAAGTTTAACCATCCCGGGAGTTGTGCAACCTCCATGATTGTTCGCGCTTTAATCGTCACCCTTCTGATTCTGTGCCCCCTGTTGGCGACGGCCTCCGAACTGCTGGCCAGAGCCGACGCCCGAATGATGCCACCCCCGATTGCCGCCGATGCGCCCGGCGAGCTGCCGGAAATAACGCAGGTGCTGGTGAACAAGGGCGACCGCCGCCTGTATCTACTCAGTGGCGAACAGACCGTACGCTACTACCGGATATCTCTGGGAGACAACCCGGTAGGCCACAAACTGTACGAGGGAGATGAGCGCACGCCCGAAGGCGACTATCTACTCGATTGGCGCAATCCCGGCAGCGACTTCTACAAATCGATCCACATTTCCTATCCCAGCCCCCGGGACCGCGAACTTGCCGAAGCCTGGGGCCTGGACCCGGGTGGCAGCATCATGATCCACGGACTGCCGAATAACGCCGGCGACATGGCTTTCGCCTTCGCCGGGCTGGACTGGACCGACGGCTGCATAGCCGTCACCAATGACGCCATGGATGAAATCTGGCAACTGGTCCAGGACGGCACACCCATCCGCATCGTTCCCTGATGCTTACAACCCTGTAACACCGCCCTCGTGGCCGGATTAAGTTGTTGTCATACGCTAAGAAAATTTACGTATCCTTAGTTAACATTTTGTCTCTTAGTGTTTTACACTGTTTAACGACTCCGGTAGCCACGACCTATCGGGCCGAGCAGATGGAAGCTGTCAGAACAGCTTCCGGATCACAGGAAATAAAACGATCAATAAGGGGATTTACAATGCGTAAACTGACGATCGCCGGGTTTGCACTGGCTACGGCACTGACAGCCGGTTGTGCTACTACTGAACAGGCTGCTCTTGACGAAGCAAACGCCACTGCCAGCTCCGCTGAACAGACTGCGAACAACGCGCTGAACACCGCGAACAGTGCTGCCAGCAGCGCCCGTACTGCTCAGCAGACAGCCGAAGAAGCCCTGGCGGCTGCCCGCGCTGCTCAGAAAGCTGCAGACGAAGCGAACGAGCGTGCCAAGCGTATGCTCGAGCGTGCCAGCCAGAAGTAAGGCTGACAGCGATTGAAAAGGGCCGGTTAATCCGGCCTTTTTTATGCCCGTTCCCTGCGCCGGATTACTGGTCCGGAGCCTGCTCGCCCGCCGTCTTCGGTGCCTGGTTGTGCATGAAGTTCTTGACCATGTCCAGTGGCAAAGGGAAGACAATGGTCGAAGAATTGTTGTTGCTCATGTCTGCCAGCGTTTGCAGGTAACGCAACTGCATGGCACCAGAGTTCACCGACATCACTTCCGCCGCTTCAACCAGCTTCTTTGAGGCCTGCAATTCACCCTCGGCGTGGATTACCTTGGCCCGGCGTTCCCGCTCCGCTTCAGCCTGACGGGCAATGGCGCGGATCATGGACTCGTTCAGGTCTACGTGTTTGATCTCCACATTCGCCACCTTGATGCCCCACTCCTCGGTCTGGGCGTCGATAATTTCCTGAATATCCTCGTTAAGCTTGTCCCGTTCGGACAGCATTTCGTCCAGATCGTGCTTACCCAGTACCGAGCGCAGGGTTGTCTGGGCCAACTGACTGGTTGCGGCACCAAAATCCTCCACCCGAATAATGGCCTTCTCCGGATCCACCACCCGGAAATAGAGCACAGCGTTGACGCGAACTGTAACGTTGTCCTTTGAGATCACATCCTGACTGGGCACATCAAGCGTGATCACCCGAAGATCAACCCGCACGATCTGCTGGATACCCGGAATAACGATGATCAGACCCGGGCCCTTGACGCCCTGAAACCGACCCAGAAAGAAGACCACGCCACGTTCATATTCAGGCAGGATCTTGATCGCCGATCCGAGGATCAGCAGCAGCACCACCGTCGGTGCAAGATAGGGAATAATGTCACCGAGATTCATACGGCCTCCTTGGTTTGCCGTTGACGTTTAACCTGTCTGCTCCACACGCTCATCTTCATCGGGCTCTACCAGCAAGGTCAGGCCATCCATGCCCAGTACCCGGACAGAGGCCCCGGCGGCAATCGCCGCCTGGCTGCGGGCGTTCCAACGCTCGCCACTGACCCGCACATGCCCCGTGCAGGCGTCGTACGTGGGTGTAAAGTTATCCAGCGCCACACCGTGTTCGTGAACCAGTTGCTCACTGCCGGAGACCGGATGCCGTCGACGCAAGCCAATAAACCGCGTGACCGTCCAGAGAATAAAGCCGCCGGCAACCACGGCTGTACCCCCGATTGTTGGCAACGAGATATCCTGGTGACTGCCATCCATGAGAATGACCGAGCCGGTGACAAAGGCCACAATGCCGCCGATACCCAGAATGCCGAAACTGGGCACAAAGGCCTCGCCGACGATAAAGGCCAGCCCAAGCAGAATCAGCGCCAGGCCAGCGTAGTTCACCGACAGTACCTGAAACGCAAACAGTGCCAGGATCAGGCTGATCGCACCAATTACCCCGGGTACCACCGCCCCCGGGTTGGCCAGCTCAAAGAGGATGCCGTAGAACCCGATGATCATCAGAAAATAGGCAACGTTCGGATCGGTAATGACCGACAGCAGTTTGGTCCGCCAGTCGGGCTCGGCGCGCACCAGTTCCAGCTCCGCAGTTTCCAGTACCCGCTCACCCGCGGCCATCCGGACAGTGCGACCGTCAATTTCGGCCAGCAGCGCCTGGAGGTTTGGCGCCACCACATCAATCACATTGCGTTCGAGGGCTTCGGCCGCACCCAGATTGACTGCCTCCCTCACGGCTTCTTCAGCCCAGTCGGCGTTTCGGCCGTGGCGCTCGGCCAGGCCCCGGATGTAACTGACCGCATCTTCGAGAACCTTGCGCTCCATGGCGGTGTCACCGCGGCGTTTTTCAGAAGTCTCCGGCTGCGGTGCCTCGCCGGTATCCGGCGCGGATTCCTCAGAAGCTGGCTGGGAGGGGGTTTCGGGCTCAGGCGAGCCGGGCAGACCGCCCATCTGCACCGGCGTGGCTGACCCCAGGTTGGTTGCCGGTGCCATGGCGGCTATGTGGCTGCCGTAAAGAATGTAAGTGCCGGCACTCGCAGCGCGTGCCCCCTGGGGCGAGACATAGGTGGCCACGGGCACATTGGATGCCAGGATGGTTTTGATGATGTCACGCATGGAGTCCATCAGGCCGCCGGGCGTGTCCATTTCAATCACCACCAGGCCGGCGTTGTCCTGCTCGGCACGCTCGATGCTGCGGGTGATGTAATCCATGGTGGCCGGACCAATGGCACCGTCAACCGAAAGCACGATTGCCTGGCGGGCAGGGTTCGATTGCGCAGACACCTGCAGCGCAAGACTCAATAACGCCAGCAAGCTTCCAGTGACAAAAACGATGCCCCAGAGCATCGCTCTGGAGGATGACTGCCTGATTCCGGACGGATCTGAACGCATCTAAACCTCCCAGGGGAGTGATCAGAACACTTTCGCCAGCAGGGCCTCGGGCAAGAGCCGCAGAACAAAGCCAATCGGCGTCCATGGCCAGGCCGGCACGTAGTGCACGGATCTGCCGGCCTCGATGGCTTTTACCATAGCACGACAGCCGGTTTGTGCATCCACGATGAACGGGGTATTCCGGACTTTCTCGTTGATCTCGGTCCGGATATAACCCGGGTACAAGGTCGTGATCTGAATCGGAGAACGCCGCTTCTTCAGTTCGATTCGCAGGCCCTCACACAGCGAGGCCAGTCCGGCCTTGGTGGCCCCATAGGTCGTGACATTACCGGGCATACCCCGTACCGCACTGACAGAAGATACGGCCACCAGGTGCCCACGGTTCTGCGTCCGGAAAATTTCCATCGCCGCCTCAAGCTGCGCGAGGGCGGCAACGAAGTTGGTTTCTGCAGTCTGCCGGTTGGCCTCGAAACCTCCGGTGCCCAGAGGCTGGCCTTTGCCAACGCCGGCATTCACAATGATGCGGTCCAACCCGCCAAGCTGCGCACGCAAGGCCTGAAAAACCTCGGGCACCCGGGCATGGTCGTTAACGTCCAGCGCCATCACGTGCACCTGAAGTTCAGGGTGCTGCTGCGCAAGCTCAGCTTTGAGCGCCTCGAGCCGCTCGGTACGGCGGGCGCAGAGCGCCAGATTGTAGCCACGGGCGGCAAATTCGCGGGCCATTCCCTCGCCAAGGCCAGAGCTGGCCCCGGTAATCAACACGTTCCTGCTCATGGTGGTCGTCCTTACCAGCCGGTTCAAAAATACAGGGTCTGCTCGGGCTCGCTGTTTTGCTCGGCGGCCGGGGATTCGTCTGTACCCTCCGACGCCATGCGGGTCAGCTTTTCACCAATCATGGTGGGCAAGCCATCGGCCTGGTCAACCGCCAGCTCGATGGCACGGCGCCTGAGGTCCACATCCGGATGCTGCTTGCGGAAGGAGTCGACGGTGTCCGACACCTGGTGCCACAATTTTTCCCGATCCCGGGCAGAGTAGGTCTCGCGGGGCCGATGCACTTCCAGCCAGACCTCGCCGCCGGACATTCCGATTTTCACCGGCTTACGAATCACCTGCACCGGCGTTCCTTTATCCACCTGATAAACAAACCGGGAGATATCCTCGTTATACATACGAAAACAACCATGGCTGACCGGCATACCCACGCCAAACTGTTTGTTGGTGCCGTGGATCAGATACCCTTTTTCACTCAACATCAGCGCATGAGTGCCGAGGGGATTACCTGGCCCGGGCGGAATCATCCGGGGCAAGTAATCACCACTGGCCTCATATTCGGCCCGGATACTGGCAGGTGGATACCAGGCCGGGGATTCCAGCGGCATGGTCACTTCCGCATTGGTCAGCGGCGAGGGGTTCTCTTCCGTACCAACGCCCACCGGATAGACCTGGACACCGCCACCCGGAGTAAAATAGTACAGGCGGTACTCGGCCAGGTTGATCACAATGCCCTTGCGTTCAACGTCCGGAAGCACGTACATCCGTGGCAGCGTGATCAGGGTGCCTTCACCCGGCAACCAGGGATCGATCCCCGGATTGGCTTTCACCAGTTCAAGGTATCCCAGCGCCTGGCTATTGCCAATGCCGGCGAAGGTATCCTCGTAAACCGTCTGGAATACCTGCAGCTCACCGGCCAGGTCGCCCTCGGGCTTGAAGGTAGGAACCCGTGGCGACCGGTCCACTGCTTGCTCCTGAGCCTCCGGTTCGCCCATATCCCGGGCTGCCTGAACCGAGCAAAGCGGCGACAGCACACCGACGCCAAGGACAAAAAGCAACCAGCTTTTCCAACGCATAACACTTGGTTCCCGTACAACGTAGCTTAAGCTCACTGACCGGTATCCCGCTCAAGAGTTCATTACTGTGTTCCAGACCGTGACGGCCGCCAGGGCCACAAAAAGAATACTCGCGCTGACTCTCGCCATGGACAGAGGCAGACGTTCCATCAACCAGCGGCCCGCCATAATAACCGGCACATTGGCCAGTAGCATACCTACCGTTGTCCCCATAATCACCCAGAATGTCTCGGCATACCTTGCTGCCAGAACCACCGTCGCAATCTGAGTCTTGTCGCCGATCTCCGCCAGGAAGAACATGATGGTGGTGGCCATAAAGGCCCCCAGGCCGAGGAATTTCGAGTCTTCCGAATCATCCTTGTCTGGAATCAGCAGCCACAGGGCAATGGCCACAAAACTGGCGGCCAGAATCCAGGGCAACCACGCTTCCGGTATCCAGCCGGCAACCCACGCACCCAGCCAGGCGGACAGGGCATGGTTCAACACCGTGGCAATCAGAATACCGAAGATGATAGGGGTGCGCTGGGCGTACCTGGCGACCAGAAAGAGTGAGAGAAGTTGGGTTTTGTCGCCGATTTCGGCAATGGCGACGGCAAGGGTCGAAGCGAGAAAAGCATCCATTCAGCAGAACCTCAGGGCGGAGACTTATGAGACATGAGGCAGCCCACCTTCCGCCCAATGGAGGTGATCTGCCCCAGGTCTTGCCAATTCCTGTTCAGGAACACGGTGGCCATGCAGATTGAGCCGCAAGTATGTTGACCACCGTCTGCACGGCTTACCGGTGCAGAGGCTACTCCCCCGAAGGTGCGCCAATACTAATAAATTACCCCGACCACGGCAACATTTCGTGTCAGGCACGCATTTTCCACACTGGCACGGCCGCCAGCGCAACAAAAACCGCCACCAGCCACCAGGCCGAGGCAAACGCGGACACCGTGGGCAGTCCGCCCTGATGTTCGCCGAACTCAATGGTCAGGGCGACCACATTCACGCCGATTGCGCCGCCCAGCTGGCGGGCAAAGTTAATGGTACTGGAGCCCGCACCCAGCTGTTCCGGAGCCAGCGGGTTCAGTGCTCCGGTCGACAACGCCGGCAACATAAAGCCGATACCGATGCGACCGACCACAGCCCAAAATGCCAGCCCGACAAAACTGACGGCGTCACCGGTGGCAGCAAACAACACCGCCGAGCACGCGAACGTCGCAATGCCGAACAGCACCAGTCCCCGGGCACTGTGTTTGTCGGCAAGCCGGCCGGCGAGGGGGAACACCATTCCCAGCACGATACCGGCAGGCAACATCAGCAAACCGGCCTCGGTGGCCGAGAAGCCAAGGGAGGTCTGCACAAACAGCGGAATGAGATAGGTAGAACCGAACAGAGCCAATCCCAGCGCCATGGCCCCCAGAGTCGCAAACAAAAACACCGGCTCGCGCAGCAGAGATAACCGGATCAGCGGATGGGCCGTACGCCGCTCTCGGCCGATAAAGCCGGCAATCAGGACAACCGACACCGCCGCCTGCGCAGCGATACGGGCCGGATCGTGCGACCAGTGTTGCATCCGGTTAAGCGTTTCCAGGGTAATCGTAACGGCGGCACCGAGTAACATCATGCCCGCCAGATCGAACGCGTAAGGGGCAGGGCGGGACCGGGGCGACGGCAGAAAACGCAGGGCCATCCACACGCCCAGCAAAGTCACCGGGGCAGGCGCGAACATCACCCAGCGCCAGTGGAACTGGTCCACCAGAAAACCGCCGAGCACGGGCCCCAGAGCTGGTGCCAGGATCACACCCATACCGTAGATGCCCATGGCACGTCCGCGCTGGTCGGCAGGAAAAATGCGGAACACCAGATACATACCCATGGGCTGCATGAGCCCGGCCATGGCTCCCTGTCCGATCCTCGCCGTAATCAACCAATCCGGCGTGGGCGCAAAGCCACCGGCCAGGGAGATCAGGGTGAACGCTGCCATGGCGGCACTGAGCGTCTTGCGCACACCAAAGCGGTCCAGCAGCCAGGCAGAAGCCAGCATGGTGGTGGTCATGGCGGCAATAAAGCCGGTCGCGAGCCAGTGAACCTGGCCCTGCCGGATACCGAATTCCACCATGATGTCATGCAGCGCCACGTTAACGACCGTGGCACTGAGCACGGTCGCCATAGTACCGAGCACCACGGTGACAACCGCCAGCCAGCGCCAGCAATCACCATATCGGGCGCGCAGGCCCTCTACGGATTGATCAGCCAAGACTCACTTCTGCTTTTCTGCGTTTTCCATGATCTTGTGGAAAACCTTCAGCGACGACTCAATCTCCTGATCGGAGATGCCGTCCAGCATTTCCTCCCGAAGCATGGCAGCGCGTTCTGACAACTCTTCCATGAATTCAACGCCGGCTTTGGTCAGGTGCAAGCGGCGGGCGCGACGGTCGTTGGGGCAAGGCCGACGCTCAATCAACTGCTGTTGCTCCAGGCTATCGAGCAAACGAACCAGCGTGGGGTTCTCAATGGCCATCAGGCTGGCCAACTCGCGCTGGGTCAGGCCTTCGCCCCCCTGCTGCAGGTAGACCATGGTACTCCACCGGGCCTGGGTCACGCCCAGATCTTTCAAACGCTCGTCCAGCATCTTGCGCCAACGGCGGGTTACCCGGGCAACCGCAAACGGAAACTGATCTCTCATGGTGTGATACTCCTGATGGTGACTCGGCATGGGATAAGCAGATGCCACCCCGAAAACCGACACAAGACTTACCTTATTGGAACTTCACCAATAGTAAGCTAACAGTTGATCTAAAAACAGATACCGGAACGAAATTATTATCGGGAAAAACCGAAAGCTTCCTCAACCAGACTGGCGCTGCCCGGCCTGCATCTGCTCTGCCTCCGTCGACTCGTGGAACTCGACGTTCCGCGGATCCATTTCCGTCAGCACCGGCGACGTCTCCGGCATGGCCGGCACGAAGTGCTCCTGGTCTTCCACCGGCACATCGTCGGTATGACTGATCCGGTAACGGGTAATCACGGCCAGAACCAGTAGAAAGCCGGCGTTCCCGTAGAACAGACCGGCCGGCCCCAGCAGATCGATCAGCTTGGCCATGGCGATGGGGCCGATGACACTGCCAATCCCGTAACTGAGCAACAGCGTCGCACTGGCCGACACGATGCGGTTACTGTCCATGCGGTCGTTGGTGATCGCCACGGCCACCGGATAAATCGTCGCTGACAAACCGGTGAACAGACCCACCATCAGAGTCAATACAGCCAGGTTACCAGTACCGAGCACGGCAACACCGCCGGCCGAAGACGCGGCGGCCAGGGCTACCCAGAACATGACACGACGACGATCAAAATAGTCACAAAGCCGGCCGATGGGCCAGGCCAGCAGCATGGCCGCAACGATGGCGCTGGCCATAAACGTGGAAGTTCTGGCGATATCCAGGCCCACCAGGGTGGCGTACACCGGGCCCAGCGCATAAAAACCGCCAATCATGACGCCGCAGATCAACGCGCCGGCAACGCCGGAGAACGACTCCCGGGCCAGTTTGAACACAGACATCCGGCTGGCCTGCTCAATCACCGGCGCCTCCATCCGCGTCAGGGACAGCGGAATCAACGCCAGGGTCAGCAACATGGCGGCCAGGGAGAAGGGCATAAAGTTTGCCGGATCTCCGACGTTCACAATCAACTGGCCACCGGCTGCCGACAGGTAAAACACAATCTGGTACACCGCGAACAACGCGCCACGATTGGCGTTGGTGGCGCGACTGGAAAACCAGCTTTCAATAACCACCAGCACGCCGGCGATACTGAACCCGGACAACACGCGCAGCACCGCCCAGAAAATCATCGACACGGCCATCGGGTACATGAGCGCCGTCATGGCCGCAAACGCCGCAAACACGGCAAAAGCCCGGATATGACCAACCCGGCCGATGATTTTATGGACGTAGAGCGTGCCAAGCACGAACCCGATGGAATAACACACCAGCACCCAACCGATCACGTCCGGCGAGATTTCCTCGATGCTGAGGCGAATACCCAGCAGAGTCATCAGGAAGGCGTTGCCGCTGACCAGAAAGACAATACTGAGAATCAACGCGGATAAAGACGCAACCATTCGGGTCATGACGGGAGGCTCTGCCTGGGAGTTATTACAATGAGTAACAAAATAAAAGATAGCAACGTCATCAGTTGCCGGCCAGGATCGCATTTAATCAAGCTCCCGGGTGCCGCGCCACTAGGGAGTTGCCGAGATCCAAAAGCCACACTGGCAGCGCATTTGACATTATTTTACATTAATGGGCCGTAACACACCCTGCTGACGGGAGCAGGTACCATAATCGGTATGTAATCTACTGGACCGTGAGCGCCTGGTTATGAAGAAAACGGACTGGCCCATTCGATGGGATCTACTGCTTCGCTATCGACTGATTGAGATCATTGCCCTGTGGGAAGGTCGCCTGACGACCAACCATATCTGTCACAGCTTTGGCATCGGCCGCCAGCAGGCATCCAAGGACATCAATACCTATCTGCGTGAACTGGCTCCGGGTAACCTGCTCTACGACCGGCACCTGAAGGGCTATGTGCCGGCAGCCGGGTTCAAGCCCGCCGTTACCCGGGGCATCGTATCCGAATATCAGGAGCTTTTATCACGCCAGCAGAGCCTGAACGATAGCTTTTCTGAGCTTCAGCTGGGCTTGCCCGGCAGTACCGTTATTCAGGACACCACCCGCCACATAGAGCCCGAGGTCATGCGCGCGGTGGTCACGGCAACACGCTACAAGCGCCAGCTCAAAGCCAGCTATGTTTCCCTGAGCCGGCCCGAGGCTGCACAGAGCATTCTCGAACCCCACGCCCTGGTCTGTGCCGGCAGTGGCTGGCACATACGGGCCTGGTGCAGCGCCAACCGGGAATTCCGGGATTTCGCCCTGAGCCGATTCCATGGCGGCATTGAGGCCCTGCGCCAGAAAGCGAAACACACCGCCCAGCAAGACGAAGACTGGCAACGGTACGTGGCGCTGGAAATCATGCCGGACCAGCGTCTGACCGACGCCCAGCAGCAAATCATCGCCCGCGATTACGGCATGACCAGGGGCCTGCTTTCCATTGAAACACGGGCCGCGCTGGCACCTTACGTTCTGTCTCGGCTGGGCATCACCTATGAGAACAGCCATCCAGACCCACTGGTGCAACAACTCGAGCTGGCCAATCCGGATCAACTCGGCTTTGGCAGCCAGCGTGAGCGCGCACTCAAGGCGGTCGCTGGCCTCTGTTAGCAAGCATGATATCCCGGCCCGTGCCCGCCTTACCGGCCTTACTGTGCCTTGCACTTCTGGCAGCGGGCGCAACGCCAATGGCGCTGGCCGGCCCCGAGTGTGGCGGCCCCGCAACGCCCATTCATCGAATCCAGGGGCACACCGAACGGTCGCCCCTGGTCGGTCAGACCGTCGCCGTCGAGGGCATTCTCACCCGGGACGCCCGACAGCCCGGCGGGTTTTCCGGCTTCTATCTGCAGCAACCTGATCCTCAGACCGACAACACGCCATCCACCTCGGAAGCACTGTTTGTTTATACCCGTAAAACCGCAGGTCGGGTGGGCGAGCGGCTTCGGGTGGTCGGCACGGTCAAGGAATTTTACGGGCTGACGGAACTGGCGTCGGTGCGGGAACTGCGTGTCTGTGGCCGTGGCGATCTGCCAGCGCCTGTCCCGGTATCGTTGCCATGGTCGCTGCCGCCGGAAAGCCTGGAAAATATGCGCGTGCGTTTCACCGGCCCCCTGACCGTCATTGATAACGACAACCTGGCCCGATATGGCGAGCTGGTCCTGGCCGGCCAGGACCAGATCATGGCAACCGAACAGTTGGCACCGGGCCCCTCTGCCCGGGCCCTGACCCAACAACATATGGCTCAGCGGATAACCCTGGACGATGGTCTGGGCCGGAAGAACCCGGAGCCGGTTGCCTGGCTGCGCAACCGCAATACCGTGCGCGCAGGCGACTCGGTCACACAGCTTGAGGGGGTGCTGGACTATCGGTTTGGCCAATGGCGACTGCAACCAACCTCCCGACCTCAGTTCCAGAACCAGAACCCCAGGCCGCCAGCGCCGGTCAAAGCACCGGGCACCATCCGCATCATGACACTCAATCTGCAAAACTACTTTAACGGCGATGGTCGTGGCAGCGGCTTCCCGACGGCTCGTGGAGCCACTTCACGCGCCGGCTTCCAGGCCCAGAGCCGCCGGCTGATCACCGGGATTCTGGCCGCCCGGCCCGACATTCTGGCGGTGACCGAACTGGAAAACGACGGCTACGGCCCCGACAGTGCAGCTGCCGACCTGGCCCGCAAACTCGGCAAAGCCTGGACTCTGGTGCAGACTCCGGGCAGTAACGGCAATGACGCCATCCGCACGGCTGTGCTCTACCGGAGCGATGCTGTCGAGCCGGCCGGTGCGCCTGCCCGACTCACGGCCAGGGGCCCAACTCCCATGAGCCGGCCACCGCTGGCACAAGCTTTTCATGCCAACGGCACGAGCCTGAGGTTCTGGATTGTCGTGCCGCACCTGAAATCCAAATCCTGCCGGAACGCGGAAACCGCAGAGCAGGACACCGGCGATGGACAGAGTTGCTTTAACCGGCAGCGGACCCTCAGCGCCCAAGCCATCACCGGATGGCTTGGGCAATTAACCGGCCAGGATAGAACAGACACCCCCATTCTGATCACCGGTGATCTCAACAGCTACGCACGGGAAGCTCCGCTGGCACACTTCCGCGAGGCCGGTTTTATCAGCCTGGTTCATCGTAACCATCCATGCCGGGCAGACCAGTGTGAACATTACACCTATCGATACCGGGGGCAGAAAGGCTCTCTCGACTACGCTCTCGGTAATCCGTCGCTGTTGCCCTGGGTACAACAGGCAGTAACCTGGAATATCAACGCCGATGAACCTCCGGCCCTGGGTTACCGGAACGCGCCGGAACTCGGGGGTCCCTGGCGGGCTTCGGACCACAACCCGGTCCTCACCGATCTGAAGCTCAGTCGCGGGCAGTGACTTGCCCCGTTGCCCGACCCTGTCGGCAGCCGGGCAATAGCAGACCACCCACAGCGCGTTAAACTGCCATTGCACTCATCATCTTGAGGTCACCTCATGGCATCCATCCCGGTACCTGATCTATGGCCCATGGCCCGCACCGGACAACGCTGGTTACTGCGCGCCAGACGCCGGGAAACCCTGGTCGACAATCACCGTATGGTCTATTGGGAACGCGGCCGGCCTGCGCCGGGGCGGCCCACCCTGGTGCTTCTTCATGGTTTTGCCTCCATGAAAGAGAACTGGACGCTCTGGATGCAGAAGCTACCGGCCGACTGGCATCTGCTGGTCCCGGACCTGCCGGGCCTGGGGGAGAGCCAGTACCATCCCGCCGCCAGCTACCGCTATGAACATCAGGCCGAGCGGCTCAGTGAATGGCTGGCCGGTTACCCCGGCGACAACCTGCACCTGGCGGGCAGTTCGATGGGGGGCGCAATCGCCGCCATCCTCGCCCACAAACTGCACAGTGCTCCGCGCTCGGTCACCCTGCTCAACAGTGCCGGTATACCGGAGCACCCGGACGCGGACATCAATGCACCGTTTGAATCCGATCGCGATGGCATCCTCATACCGGGCAACTGGACCGGTGTGTACCGGATGTTCAACAGCGTTGGCAATGGCAAACCCACGGTGCCTGGCCTGGCCATGACCGGGCTGCTTGGCCCTGATTTGCTGAAACGGCGGCACTCACTTCGACACATTTTCAGCGATATGCTGGCAAATGCCCTGGCACCCGCGCACTTTCTCGGTCCCGGCACACCGCCCCTGCAGGTGCAGTGGGGAGATCGTGATGTGATCACGCCACTTCGGTGCCTGGACTGGTTCCGAGCCACCCTCCCGGACGCTGAAGTTCATGTCTTCCCGGGCGTCGGCCACCTCCCCATGCTGGAGCGCCCGGGGCTGTCCGCCGGCGTATTGCGGGAGTTTGTGTTACGCCAGGCAAAATGAGCCAATTGGCCTCTATGGCCCATTGACCCGTCAGCGAAGCCATGGGGGTCGACGTCGCAACAGACCATAATCGGTCCTGGATCGCTTATCGCATAACAACAAAACACGCTGACGAGGAAAACCATGCGCGCCTCTGCTTCCAACGCTCAGGATCTGGGTATGCCAGCCATATACCTGCATACCCTTGCCGAGCTGCTGCATACGCTGGGTATTGACGAACAGGATCTCATCTTGCGGGTCGGGCTGGACCCCGTCCGGCTTAACTCTACGGAACTCCGGGTCAGCCAGGCCCAGGCCAGCGAATTTGTCACCCGCGCGATGATCGAGAGCGGCGAACCGGGGCTTGGCATCCTGCTGGCACGGGAACTCAAACTGCCCCTGCACGGGGCGCTGGGCACGGCAGTGATGAGCAGCCGAACGCTGGAAGAGGCACTGGAACTGATGACCCGGTACCTGACCCTGCGAGCCCCGCATTTGCGAGTCCAGAAACGCATCAGCGGGAACAATGCCTGCTACGCGGTGAGCTGCGATGTCGAGCTTGGCCCGTTGCAGGGTTTCGTGCTGGATGCCGTTTTGTTCGGCTGTGTTTCCATGGGCGCACAGCTGACCGGCGCGCCCGTAGCCGGAAGCCAGATACTGAGACAGGGGCCCGAACCCAACCACTTTCACCGTTTCCGGCGGTCCATCGGCGTTCCGGTAAACTACGATGCCAGTGAGAATGCATTGCTGATTCCGGTTCAGCAGCTCAAACTGCCCGTGCGCTTTTGCAATGAACACCTGGCCGACAGCTCGCGGGAGCAATGTGAGAGCGCACTGAGGCAGCTCCGAGAAGACGCGGGGTTCGCCTGCCGGGTGCGGCGAGTGATTGAGACCAGTCACCCCTTTCCACCGAAACTGGCCCGGGTTGCCTCCACGCTGTTTGTTTCGGAACGAACGCTGAAGCGCCGGCTACAGGAAGAGCAAGCGAGCTTCCAGAGCCTGGTTGATCAGATCCGGCTGGAGCGGGCCCGGGAACTGCTGGCAGGCAGTTCGATGAACCTGAGCCAGATTGCCGACACTCTGGGCTATGCGGATGCCGCCAACTTTACCCGGGCCTTTAAACGCTGGACCGGGCTGAGCCCGAGCCACTTCCGTACCCGGGAGCTGCAGACCGCGTAACTTAGTCAATCCCGACAATTTTATGCATCTGCAACGTCAGTCGCCATTGCGGATGCGCCAGACAATAGTCCGTCGCCTTGCGGGTATTACTCTGCTGGATGGCGTCCGGCCCATGCTCGGGGCTCGACGGTGAGGCCATCGGTGACAGGAAAAAATGCCTGGCCCGGATCCCGAGAAAGCGCTCTGGCAGTGCCAGAGGCTGCGGATACACCAGCTTGAGTTCATCGCATTCAGAAATCACAACCCTGGCGTCGGCTTTCGGGCTGACGCACAGCCAGTCGATCCCCGCCGGCGCGGGCAAGGTTCCGTTGGTTTCCACCCCTACTTCAAACCCGGCCTGATGAAAGGCTGCAATCAGCGGCTCATCCAGTTGCAACAGCGGCTCGCCACCGGTACAGACAACATAGGGCTTGCCGGGCGACTCCGGCCACAGGGAGCGGATATGCTCCGCCAGGGCCCGCGGAGTTTCAAACCGGCCGCCATTCTGGCCATCGGTGCCAACAAAGTCGGTGTCGCAAAAATTACAGACCGCCGTGGCCCGATCTTTCTCCCGGCCGGTCCATAAATTGCACTTGCTAAAACGGCAAAAAACAGCGGCCCGGCCCGCCTGTGCGCCCTCGCCCTGGAGCGTATAGAAGGCTTCCTTGACCCGATACATCAGGACAGACTCTGGTAAGGCACAGGGTCCACGACCCCGTTGGCGGCAAACGCCTCCAGGCGCTCAACGCAGGAGCCGCAGCGCCCACACGCGCGTTCGCCACCGTTATAGCAGGTCCAGGTATGACGGTAATCCAGACCTAACTTCAGCCCCTCCGCCAGAATCTGGCCCTTGTCCATGGCCATGAAGGGCGCATCGATGGCTACCGGCTGGTAATTCGCGACCCGACAGACGGCGTCCATTTTCTCCACGAACTCGGGGCGGCAATCCGGATAGATGGCGTGGTCGCCGCCATGGGCGCCGTACCAGACTGCCCCCGCGCCAACGGTGACGGCATAGCCGGTGGCCAGCGACAACAGGATCATGTTGCGATTTGGCACCACGGTCGTTTTCATGCTGTCTTCTTCATAGTGACCTTCCGGCACATCCACATCGGACGTTAATGCCGAGCCGGACATGACTTCATTCATGGCCCGGATATCGATCACCTTGTGGGGAATACCCTCGGCACGACAAACCTCAGAGGCCACCTGCAGCTCGCGCACATGGCGCTGGCCGTAGTTGAACGAAAGAGCATTCACCTTCAAACCCCGGGCGCGTGCCAGATGCAGCAGCGTGAAGGAGTCCATACCGCCGGAATAAATAACCACAACTGTGTCATTCATGAGGGATCAGCACCAGTTTTCCATGGATTGTGTCATCGGACTTTTACAAAGTGAGGCCATATTGTAACAGCGACACACGGACTTGGGTTCGCGTCCTGGAAGAATCGGGGGTAAACTCAAACGAAAACGACAAAGCACCAGCAGCAACTCAATGAGCTCAGAATCCGGCCCGGCCTTTATTGACTTCGAGGCATCCAGCCTTGACCTGATCACCAGTTACCCGATTGAGGTGGGCGTCTGTCTGCCTGATGGTTCCCTGCACAGCTGGCTGATTCAGCCTCATGTGCTCTGGCAGGACTGGTCGGAAAGCGCACAAACCATTCACGGCATTTCCCGGGAACGGCTGGCCGAGGAGGGCGTAGCCCCGGAGCACGTTGCCCGGCAACTCAACCGCCTGTTGCCTGAGCAGGTCTTCTGCGACGCATGGACCTTCGACAGCTTCTGGCTACACCGCCTGTTCCGAGCCGCCGGCGAAACCCCCGCGTTCCAGCTGGAATCCATCTCCGTACTGCTCGACCCGGCTCAGGTTCACCAGTGGTCGGGTATTCGTCAGCAGGTAATCAGCGACCTGGGGCTGCCCGTCCACCGGGCAGCCAACGATGCTCTGATCCTGCACAAGACCTGGGAGCGCGTTATTTGCCGGGGCGAAGCGCCAGTACAATAACTTCCAGGCCGTCGCGGATGGTGTGCAGCGTCCAGTAGGTAGCCAGTGCCATCAGGGAGGCGCCGGCAACAGTGAATGACAGGCTTTCGCCTACCACTTGCCCCTCAGCCATCACCAGGTAAAGGGCAACGGCCACCAAAAGGGCAATTTCAACGATAAAATCTGAGCGGAACTTGTGGCGGGCAGGTCCGGGGTCTTCGGGCATTTTCTTAGGTTTCAACCTCTGGATATCAGTGAAGAGCGACATTGATTCAACGGCTAAATTATCGCCAAAAACGGCCCGACTGGCTGTACGAAGTAGTGGCTACGAACTTTCCGAGATGGCAAAAAAAACGCAGCCCAAGGGGCTGCGTCGAAAGGAGAGATCCATTCGATACCTGGCGAACAGGTACCGCGGATTGCACAACGTAAAAACACGTGACAGGACAAAGTATGAGGCGTTACCGCCGCAGGGTCTGTACGGGTTTGCCGAATACCCCGGGCTATTGCAAAGCGCCGGATTGCGGATACACTGATAGCCGAACCGATTTCTTAGAGCCGATATGACCAACATGATTTCACAGTACACGGAATACGCGAGCGCCGGTTGCCAGAATGGCCAGCCGATGAACGCTATGGTGAAAGACAACTAACGGCTTTCGGTCAGTCCCGGGAGCCGTTGAGGTGACCGGGGCGATTCTCCGCCAGACCCCGGTTGCCTCCAGGCCCCGGGGTTTTCTGTTTTTGCAGCCGCAAAACGACAAGGAGAAGATCATGAGAAGACATCCGACATCACGCGCAGCGAACCAGCCCATGGCGACCCGCCAGTCACCGCTCAAGCGTCCGGAAAAGCTGCCACTGCTGGATGCAATCTGTAAAAAACTCAATCAACGCGTCAATCTGGATGACGAGCCGCGGGTGCTGGGCGTGTACGAGCGAGGCTGGATCTTCAAAGGCGTGCTCAGCAATCTGGACGGCGCCGAAGCCCGATACGTGCGGGCACTGGCCACCCGCTACAACTCCTGGATTGCCCGCCAGGTCGCCTGACCACGGGCACCGCAAAGCAGGCTGAACCGGTCAATGTTGCCGGTTCAGCCCCGCCATCATCAATACATCACCGCCATGAACCATGGCGTAGTTGTTCACCACATCGTAGATTTTTTCCTGCGAATAAGGCTTGACCACATACCCGTTTGCGCCGGCACTGATGGCCCGCTGAATGCTCTCGATCGAGTCGTCGGCGGTCACCAGTACAATATGCTGGTTTTCCCGCACCTGCTTGAACCGGGTCATCAGTTCGTGGCCATCCCCATCAGGCAAGCCCAAATCCAGCAGGATGATCTGGAACTCGCTGGCATCGAAAGCGGCGCGCGCAGACGCGGCATCCGCGCATTCGGACACGCTGGTGGCGCCGGCCATGCGCAGCATCTCCACCAGCCGCTCCCGCATCACCGGTTCATCTTCCACCACCAGTACTCTGAGATCAGTCATCAGTCTCTCCTGTTCTGTGCCCGGCGCTCGCTCAGCAGGCATCGTTGCCGGTTCGACGGGGTAAATCCAGAGGCTCTGGCACGGAACGCCCCCCAGCCCGGGCGGGCGTGGCAGTAGCAGACCCTCCGTGATCACCGCTCGACTGCGTTTGTGCAGCCCGATTGAGAATATTGGCAATGCTGACGGCCGTTGTATAGAGCGAAATGGCAATAATCAGGAGGACCGGCTGAACGAAAGCCACAAACCCCGGAATGTCGGCATTGCCGGTCATGCTCAGGATCAGGATGATCGCCGGCCCGAGCACCACGAACAAGGTCAGGGCGATGAAGAAAACAATGCGCTCCTTGTAGCGGCCAAGATCACGATTGGTCACCAGCCCCAGGACGAATTTACCAATGGCGAGGCCGGCAAGAATGGCCGCTGCAATACTCAGATCCGGCCGCATCAGCGACTGGTACAGATTGCCATCCCAGAGCCGTTGCATGGCAATCACAAGGAAGGGAAACAACACGAACAAAATATCAGCGTAGGTGCCGTACATCATGCTCAGGGCATAGTGTTCCTGTTTCTGGTTATCGCTCATTGGCCTGTTCCTTTGTTGTTTGCGCCGACGGTGAATGACCTTCCAGGGCCCGGTCGATCATGGTCGCCAAGGCAGTCAGTTCCTGTCCGATGGTCTCGTTGTCAGCGGGGTTTGTGCGAACGCAACGCTCCAGTACGCCTGCCTGCTCGGTCATCATCGGGTAACCCACGGCACCTGCCGTGCCCTTGATTTGGTGGCTCTCCGATTGCAGTTGCTGCATATTGCCTTCGGCCAGCGCCGTCACCATCCGTTGTTTCCGCTGTGCAAGCCCGTCCAGAAACCGGCTCGCCAGGGCGCCGATATCATCCTCGGCAACCTCCGGAAGAGCTTGTTCCACCGGTACATAACGATCCAGCAACGCCTGCAGATGAGCGCGGTCTATGGGTTTGTTCAGCACGCCGTCACAACCGGCGTCCAGCAAGGCTTCGTTCTCTGCCTCATCACCCGCAGTGAACGCAATGATCGGGCGCCGGAAACCCGCCTGTCGCAACAGACGGGTAGCGGCAACGCCATCCATACCGGGCATATGCCGGTCCATCAACACCAGCTTGACGGTTTCAGACAGGGCCCGGCGCACCGCTTCTTCACCATTGGTCACCGCCAGGGGCTCGGCACCTGTGCGTCGCAGCATCCGTTCGACCAGTCCCCGGTTATCGTCATTGTCTTCCGCCACCAGCACCTTGCCACTGTAGCGGTGGCCCGCACCAACAGTATCTTCAGCCGACAGGGTCAGATAACGCGCCAGCAGTTCGTAAAACCGCTGTTTGTCGATTGGTTTGGCCAGATGATCGTTGCACCCGGCCAACCGATACTCGGCGATGTCCTCGGCCATGACGTTGGCCGTGAGGGCAACGATCGGCGTATTCACTCCGGCCTCCCGCAGCGCCAGGGTGGCATCCCGGCCGTTCATCACCGGCATCTGAATGTCCATCAGAATCAGGTCAAAGTGCTCGCGACTGGCCAGTTCCAGTGCTTCGGCACCGTTGCCCACGTGCACCAGGTCCGCTCCGGTACGCCCTACCAACAGAGAGACCAGACGGCGGTTAACATCGTTGTCTTCGGCACACAGAATCCGGCCGGACAAGCGGGGAGCAACCACCATGGCAATGGCCCGGCGACGCTGACTGAACTCCGATGCATCGCGCAGAAAATGAACCCCGGACAGATCCCCGGTGCTGATGCATACCTCGAATTCACTGCCCTCTCCGTAGGTACTGGATACCCGGATATCGCCACCGAGCAGTTCTGACAGGTGCCGGGAAATACTCAATCCCAGGCCAGTGCCGCCAAACTGACGGGAGATGGCCGTGCTGCCCTGGGCAAACGGGTCAAACAACCGGTCAAGCTGTGCCGGTTTCATTCCGATACCGGTATCCACCACCCGGGCAAACAGTTTCTCATGCTCACGATCGCAACGAATAATCAGCGATATTGAGCCATTTTCAGTGAATTTAAGAGCATTTCCACACAAGTTGATAATAATTTGCCGGTAACGCGTAGGATCCGTGCGAATCTTTTCAGGCAGGGGATAATCGCAGATGATCCGGAAATCCAGGCCTTTCTCCCGGGCCCGGGGGGCAAAAAACGCGCGGATCTCGTCCAGCAACTCCGGCAAATTGACCGGCACCACATCCACATCGAGCTTGTTGGCGTCGATCTTGGAATGATCGAGGATATCGTTGACCAACTCCAGCAGGTGGCGGCCACTGCGCACTACCGTCTCGGCACTGCTCCGCTTGTCGGCCTCGTCCAGATCGGGGTCGAGCAACGTTTCACCGTAACCGATGATCGCCGCCAATGGCGTGCGGATCTCATGGCTCATATTCGCCAGGAACTGGCTTTTGGCCCGGGCAGAATTCCGGGCCAGCTCTTTCTCCAGCCGCTCCTGCTCCCTTTCGCGTTCAATTTGCAGCCGCTGGTGGCTCTCGGTGGCATCAATGCAGGTGCCCTCCAGATGCCGGGGCAGTCCATCGGCGTCGTACACCGTGTGCAACGAGATGGTGGCCCAGCGTTCCGTGCCCCGGCGGGTCAGGTACCGGGCCTCAATTCCCTTCGCTGTTCCCCGGGCTTCAAGCTGCTCCACCACCCGCTGCCGCAGCCGATCATCGGCAATACAGGTTTCCAGGACATCGGGGTTTTCGGCCAGCAATTCGCGGCTGCTGCGATACCCCAACAGCTCGGCCATGGCGGGATTGGCGGTCACAAACCGCCGCTCCGGTGACATCTGGAATACACCTTCGATGGCGTTATCGAACAGCGACTGATAACGCCCAAGGTTCGCCAGGGCACGCTGGTTCCACGCCATGGCCTCGCCCTGAACCTGCTTGATGCGGTCGGCCAGGGCAAAAGAAAACAGGATGATCTGGGCGGTCAGGCCGAATTGTGGTGAGTAGCTGGTGAACGTATTCAGCGGCAGGTAACCCATCACCGTGAAGGCGTAGATTCCGAACCCGATCAGGGCAAGGGTCCAGGCAAAGAAATAGGAACGGGCCGCCGGGTTGTAATACCGCCAGGACAAATAACTGACCACGATCAGAATGACGCTGAGCAAAATGGAACCGACCACAATCCATTCCATGGCCACCGAATAGGGCATAAAAAAGGACAACGCAAAGGTGGTCACCACCGAATACAGGCATAGCCGCAGAACCTGGTCGAGATCGGGCGAGCGTTGTCGCGTTTCCAGTAACGATCGCGCCATCAGCAGACCAAAAAACCAGGTCAGTATGATCTGGAAATGCAGATATTCCTTGTTCAGCAGGGCCGGGCGGCTATCGAGCAGCTGCACACCGTGCACCTGCTCAGTGCCAATGAACACCGCCGCACAGACCAGATACAGCACGTAATAGATGTTGCTGCGTTCCCGCACCGACACCGCCACGAACAGGTTGTACGCAAGAATGGCAAGGATAGCGCCGAGCAGCAGCCCACGCACAACCTCATCAATGGAAACCTTCTCTATATAACTGTCCGGATGCCAGAGGGTGAGCGGTAAACGGAAGGCGTTGGTGTTGGTGATACGCAGGAAAACCGAGGTGACCGTATCCGGCGGCAAGCGGAGGCGAAAGGTCGGGTTCGGCACCGCCAGATCCCGCTCTTCCCAGCTGTCCAGATACCCCGTTTGGCGCTGTTCCACCAGTTGTCCGTCGCGCACCAGGTACAACCGGACATCATCCACCAGAGGCAGCGCCAACTCCAGAATCCAGCCCGAACCTGAGCTCAAACGGCGGGTACTGAGATCGAAGCGGGTCCAGTAGGCCGATTCGGTATAGCCAAAGTTGGGCACACCGCCCTGGTGCCGGATCAGTGTATCCCGGCTGGCAGTTCGAACCTCCTCAATCCCCAGGGACTGTTCCGGGTCTTCCAGATACCAGAGGCATTCGCCCAGACCGGGAACACTGTCGGTGTTATGATCCAGCACAATCAGGCCGTCCCGACAGGCGTTCTGGGCCTGTCCCTCAGCTGGTAAAACCAGAACGGCAAGAAACAGGAGCAGGCACAGCGCCCGCACCGGGATATCGGCAAACCGTTGCTGCAAAATGTGATCTCCGCGCGGGTAGCTGCGAGCTTTATCGTTTATTGTCAGCACTGGTCACTGTAGCCGCTCACACGCTTTTTCGCACCCCGGGGTCACCTGAAATGAGACATTCCTGCTTTTTTGTCGCCGTTTCCTTCACGTTATTGACACTCTCCGGGTGCCGGATTGACAGTGGTGGAGATTCCTCTTCCACCCGGAACCCGGCAACCAATGTGGACCTCACCTTTTCCAGCTTTGATTTAACCCTGCAGACCAATAACACCCTGTTGGCCGATCTCGTCCAGGCGGTTGAACCAGACCCGAACGCAGCAAACAGTGCGGAATCTCAAGCGGTGGCAGACAGTATTCGTGAACAACTGGCGTTGTTTGCCGGGCTCGACTACACCGGCGACACACCACCGGGGCTCCTGTCCGTGCGCAACCCGCTGGATCTCATCCGTCGTGTCATCGGGGAAAACGAAGTGGCCAATTTCCAGGAGGGCCGACAGTACATCGTGCGCCGGATCGAGCAGGGCGAAGCCGGGGAGTACAACAACCGGACCAATCGGGTAAACGTCCGGTTTACCGACCAGACGGCCTTACTGGATGGCCAGCCGGAACAGGAATACAACTGGCCATACCCGATCGTGAAATGGGTCTATACACCGGATTCCTCTAACCGCATAACCCGTATACTGACCTGGACCGCCGCCGGGGACTTTCCCGACGGCTCCACACGCCCGAGCGCGACACTGGCCACCCAGTTCAAACCGGCGGGCTTTTCTTCCACCGGTTACAACGACGGAGCCAGAACCAACACCGAGGGAACGCTAGTCATCCCGGGCGAACGGGAACTGTCTTTTACCCGGGCCTACGAAGGCCTGGATTCAGACACGCTGATTATTGATGGTACGAACGTGGGGACTGAGGACAATACGCAAGGCGGGCCGGAATTCACCTTCGCCGGCAACACCGTTGACTGTGTGAAAATCCGCATGGACTACGACACACCGGAGGTGCACGTGTTTACCTCACTGAACCAGGCGCCGGGTTCCGCCGATTACTGCTCTGAGAAGACGACACCGGAGTATCAATACGCCACCCGGCACACCGGGCTAAGGCCCTGACGGCTTACTGCAGATCCCAGTTCTGCAAAAAACCCTTTTTTCGGCAAATCATACGCTCGTAAGCGGAAATCATGATGGCTGCGTGGGGGGCTTTGGTAAGGCGAAGCGTTTCGATGCGGCGCTCAAGACGCCTGACTTCATCGCAGATCTGTTGCTGCACATGGGACCGGACACTGTCGTGCTGGTCCAGCCTGACCTGACGCTGACTGTGGTGGGGCGATACCGGCTTTTCCATAATTAACCTCGTCCAATGAGTGCGGAAAACATCCTTTTAACGGAAACAAGTGTGCCCAACTGTCTGACAAAGTGCAATTCGGATGAACAAGCTTTCACTTTTGTTCACACTCAGGCCGCCAATAACCGGCGCTGGCTTTCCGGCAATACCGGGAACTGATTGCAGACCGTATAGACAAACCGGGCGAGTGCGGGTAAGTGATGACCCACAATCGGGAAGCCGGTGTTCAACAGGCTCACCGAGATATCCCGGGCCGGATCGGCCCAGCACAACTTGTTGATCAGGCCGACATGGCCAAACGCATAGCGGCTTTTCGGCCCCCACAGCCCCACCGGATTGCCCCCCAGCATCATGCCGGCACTGAAGCGCATAGGCACCAGCATGGTCCGGTCCAGCTGTAACGAGCCGAACTGCTGAATGGCCCGTCGAATCGTAAGCTCACTGCATATGCGGCGGCCGTTCCAGACACCGCCATTAAGCATCATCTGGAAAAAACGTCCCATTTCCTCGGCGGTACCGCACAGATTTCCCGCCGGGATCACCGCCTCCTGAAAACGCGGATCGTTGGTGACTTTTTCTACGGTTCGAATGTCGCCGCCCAACGCCCGGTTGACTACCCAGGACACGGGAAACCGGGGAGTAGGGCCCGTGGCGTAATTACTGGCCAGCTCAGGCAGATGCTCGGGGGCAATGCCGTAGGTAAACCATTTCATGCCCATTGGCCGGCGCAGGTAACGGTCCAGATAATTCTCGATACTATCGCCGGTTACCTTTTCCAGAACCCGCTGCAGCACAAATCCGCCGGTGATGGCGTGGTAGGCCACTTTCGCGCCATCCACCTCCACCGGCCTGGCAGCACACAGCAATCGCCAGACCTCGTCGCGGTCCCAGAGCACATCAATCGGGGTTTCACGCGGAATCGCGGGAATGCCGCCGCGGTGCGACAGTATCTGATGCACGGTGATGGTCCGCTTGCCGTTACGGCCGAATTCCGGACAGTAATAGGAAACCGGGTCCATAAGGTTAACCAGGCCCTGTTCGCACAACAGGTGGATCAACAGGGCAGTTACCGCCTTGGAGGCTGAGAAAAAGCAGACCGGTGTGTCGGTGGTCATGGGCACGCCCGATAAAGAGGCCGGATCACGCGGTCCGTTTCCCCGGGCATGACCGATAGCGCGGTGCAGCACCGGCTCACCCCGGTAACGCAGGGATAATTGAAGACCCGGATGCACCCCGGTGCGATACAGGGCTTCCACGCTGCGCCAAACCGCTTCGGTGGCACTGTCGTCGAGCCCAACGCGCTCCGGAAACTCCCCGGCATGATCACGGAAGGTCACCGACGCCAGATCGCGGGGAATAGCGCTGGTATTCAGGGCCCGGCGGGCGAGTGAATGCATATTAAACGCCTTTTCAGTCTTGTTATTGGTTTACAAAGCCAGAGCCGGAACACGTGACTACCTGAGGCCATTATGAACTGCCTCCAACGGCTGTGCCATGGCGATGCAGTTCCGGCCCTGTTTTTTGGCCCGATACATCGCTTTGTCTGCCGCCGCGCACAGTGAATCCAGGGACTCACCATGGTCCGGGAACACCGCCACGCCCACACTGATCGTCAGCCGGATACTGTGTCCGGACTCCAGCAATACCGGCTGTCTGGCAACCCGCTGTCGAAGACGCTCAGCGGTTTCTTCGGCCTCGCCCACGCCCATCTCGGGCAGAATAATGACGAACTCCTCGCCCCCGAAACGCCCCAGCGTGTCGACGCTCCGGACGCTGTCCTCCAGTAAATGGCTGATATCACAGAGCACCGAGTCACCGGCCGCATGGCCCCAGCTATCGTTAATTTCCTTGAAGTGATCAAAATCGATCCAGAGCAACGCCAGCGGGCGAGCATACCGGCGCGCCCGCTCCAGCTCCTCGTTCAGAACCCGGGAACATTCCCGACGGTTAAGTACCCCGGTCAGCGAGTCCCGTGTCGCCATGGCCTCCAGCTCATTTTCCAGCTGCTTGCGATCGGAAATATCCAGCATGATGCCCTCGAGCACGACAGTCCCTTCGTCATCCCGGACTCCGCAACCTCGCTCCCATACCCAGATTTTCCGGCCATCCTTGCGGGTGATGGCGTATTCCACCGAGAATGCCCGCCCCAGGCGCACAGCCGTTTCGACGTCCCGGGCAACCTGCCCGGCGTCCTCCGGATCAATCAGTGCCGCGTAACTGACCACCCGGTTGTGTAACAGCTCTTCAGGTTGGTAACCGGTCAGGTCGGCACATCCGGCAGAGACAAAGAGCATGGTCCAGTCATCGTCCGGCAGACACCGGTAGGCCATGCCCGGCAGGTTATCCATCAGCACCGTCAACTGGCGCTCGCGGCGTCGCAGCGCCCGGCGCTGATCCTCCTGCAGCAAAAGCCGGGCGCGGTCCTGGTTCAGTTGGCGCAGGATAACCACAAACAGCACGGCAGCGGTCACCAGCACGAACAGAATGCCTTTCCAGGTCTGTATCCGTAATAACTGCTCGGGGTCCGAAAACCAGGTGGCCGCCATGTGGTCCGATACCGATATCCAGATCAGCCCCGCCACCAGGTAAATCAGCATGGCCCACAGCGCCCGCCGCCACGGGCCGTGTTTTTCCTGCAGTCGTTTGTATTGCGAACGTTCTGGCGGTTCAGGCGCCATCGCGGATCCTTTTCGTGTCTTGAACTCCTATCTAAAAAGTAGACAGTGAGTGATCGACCGTCGAGGAGGATTTGCAGTTTCGACCCGAATCAGAGAAACTTAACGTGACAACTCATCGCGTATTGGATAAGAACAATGATACCGGACAAACGCCTGGGCCGGATCACCATGGCCGCGCTGATCATCGGCCTGAGTGCCTGCGACAGCAACACGACTCCGTCACCGGCCATCCAGACCTATGCCGCCAACACCATTCCAGCCTCCCCGGCCCTCGCCGCCATCTATCAGCGCTCCTGTCAGGCCTGCCACGCCCGGGGCACATCCGATGCTCCGTTGACCGGTCACGGCGCAGCCTGGCAGCAGCGCCTGGACAAGGGCATGGATACCCTGGTGAATAACGTGGTGGCCGGAATCGGAGGTATGCCACCTTATGGTCTGTGCATGGACTGCAACACCGAAGAGTTCCGTCAGCTGATCCGGTTTATGGCCATACCCGCAGACGCCGGGGAGTAAGCAGTGATGGAAAGACGCCATTTTCTGCAACTGCTGATCAGCACCGCCATTACCACGCATCTACCGGAGGCCAGAGCGGCTGATGGCGCGCCAGCAACTGCCGGCGCCCAGTCACGCGCCCCGCTGCCCTGGCGTAACTGGTCCGGGTCTCAGCAGTGCTTGCCGCAGGATCGCCTGGCACCGGCGAGCATCGACGAGCTCCGGGAACTGCTGCTGGACCCCGGCAATCGTGAGGCCACAATCCGGCCGGTCGGGTCAGGGCATTCTTTTTCGGCGCTGGTGCCAACCGATGGCATCCTGGTTTCGCTCGCGCGCCTGACCGGCCTGGTGGATCACGATGACCGGCTGTGCCAGGCCCGGGTACGCGCCGGGACATTGCTGGGGCAGCTGGGCCAACCGCTGGACAGGGTCAACCAGGCCATGTTCAACCTGCCGGATATCGATCAGCAAGCCCTGGGCGGCTTGCTGGCAACCGCCACCCACGGCACAGGTGCCGGATTAATGAGTTTGTCCGGATACGTGGAAGGGCTCACGCTGATGACCGCTGACGGGGAGCTTCTGGAATGCAGTCGCCAGCAACATCCCGAGGTTTTCCACGCTGCCCGGGTGGGCCTGGGTTCGCTGGGCATCATAACCGATGTCACCCTGCAGAACACCCGCCCTTACCGGCTGCGCAAAACCACGGAATGGCTACCCCTGGAAGATATTCTCGCCTCCGCTGATGCCCGCGCCGACCGCCACCGCAATTACGAGTTCTACTACATTCCGTTTTCCGGCATGGGTTTTACCAGCCAGCACGACATCACCGGGGCACCGGCCTCAGCCACGGAACAACTGGACCAGAACGATGGCGCACGCGACTTGCAGCGAGCCCGGGATTACCTGGCCTGGTCACCCCGGCTGCGGCGGTTGATTCTGGGAGGGTATATCCGGACGCTGGAAAAAGAAGTGAAAGTGGCACCGTCCTGGCAAAACTACACCAGCGACCGCAACGTGCGCTTCAACGAAATGGAATACCATCTGCCGCGCGAAAACTGGCAGGCGGCCTTCCGGGAGATCGTCGCCCTGGTGGAAACAAAGTTCCCGGAGGTCTTCTTCCCCTTTGAAGTCCGCTTTGTGAAAGCCGACGATGCCTGGCTTAGCCCGTTCTACCAGCGTGATTCCGTCTCCATTGCCGTGCATCGGTTTTTTGAGGAGGACTATCAACCGATGTTCTCGGCACTGGAGCCGATTTTCCGGCGTTATGGTGGTCGCCCCCATTGGGGCAAACTCAATACCCTGGGCGCCGGGGATTTCCAGGCACTGTATCCAAAATGGCAGGACTTTCTGGCGGTGCGTCAAAGCCTTGATCCGAAAGGGCGCTTTTTAAACCCCTACCTGGCCGATCTGTTCGCAGCTAACAGTGGGAGTGGCTGATCATGGCCCACAGCAGAGATTTTCATCGCCAGCGCCGGGCGTTACTGCTCGGCGCCGCGGCACTGGGTGCTGCCGGCACCGCGGCATGGTTGCGCCCCCGGGCAGAGCGCGCCGGCCATAACAATTATTTTCAGGCACTGGATACTGCACTGACAGACGCCGCACTGGCCACGCCCACGCTGGTGGTGGATCAACAACGTCTGGCTGACAATATCGCCACCCTGAACCATCATCTGGGCCAGGAGTACCATTACCGGATCGTGGTGAAATCACTGCCATCGCTGCCGTTGTTGCGCCAGATTATGGCCGGGGCCGGCACCCATCGGCTGATGATCTTTCATCAGCCGTTTCTCAATGCCGTGGCCCGGGCTCTGCCACACGCCGACATTTTACTGGGTAAGCCATTGCCCGTGGCCGCTGTGGATAACTTCTACCAGCAACAGGCACGGGATAACGGAAGCTTCCAACCCGAGCGGCAACTGCAATGGCTGGTGGACTCGCCCCGGCGCCTGGCGGCGTACGAGCGTTTCGCCCGTGAGCAACAGCGTCCTCTGCGTATCAATCTGGAAATTGATATTGGCCTGCATCGGGGCGGCTTCCGTGAAACCGAAGACCTGCTGCGCGCGCTGTCGACCATCGAGCAATCGCCATGGCTGAGTTTCAGTGGCTTCATGGGTTACGAACCCCACATCATGAAAGCACCGGGCCCGGCAACCTGGCTCCGGGACCGGGCGATGACTCGATACCAGGAGTTTGTCAGTGCGGCCGAACAGCATCTGGGGCGATCACTGAACGACTTGACGCTCAATACCGGGGGTTCGACCACCTATCAGCTTTACCGGGGGTTGTCCGGCAAGCTTCCGGTCAACGAACTCTCCGCCGGTTCGGGGCTGGTGATGCCCACTGATTTCGACCTGCCGACACTGGCAGGCCACCGGCCCGCCGCGTTCATCGCCACGCCGGTACTGAAGCTGCTGGAGTCCACCCGCATTCCCGGCGCCCCCGGGCTGGGCCGGTTGCAAGCTTTGTGGAATCCGAACCGGGCCCGTGCCGCCTTTATATACGGTGGAAACTGGCCGGCAACGGCAGTGTCGCCGAAAGGTTTAACCACCAACCCGGTCTACGGGCGCTCCAGCAATCAGGAAATGCTCAATCTCGCGCACGATCTACCCCTGGCAGAGGGCGACCGGGTGTTTCTTCGGCCACACCAGAGCGAATCGGTCTTCCTGCAGTTCGGCGATCTGGCCGTCTTTGATCCTGCCAGGGGAGCCATTACCGACCGCTGGCCGGTGTTCCGGGAAGGATGAACTCGTTGGCGGCACATGCTTTAATCGGTGCTACGTTCGATCCAACCAACAGGAACCGTCATGACCCCCGCAATCAACGCCGCCAAACAGGCCCGGGTGAATTACACCATCCACGAGTATGAGCACGATCCGGCTGCGGAAAGCTATGGCGAGGAAGCGGCGGAAAAAACCGGTGCGAACCCGGCCCAGGTGTTCAAGACCCTGGTAGTCAGCCTCGATGGTAAGAATCTGGCGGTGGGCATCGTACCCGTCGCCGCCCTGCTCGGATTGAAACAGATTGCCAGGGCCGCCGGCGCCAAGAAAGCCGCCATGGCCGACAAACAGCTGGTGCAGCGCACCACCGGCTACGTCTTGGGTGGGGTCAGTCCCCTGGGCCAGAAAAAACGTCTGAAAACCTTCATCGACCAGTCCGCCGAGGACTTCGAAACGATCTTTGTCAGTGCCGGCAAACGGGGCCTGGAAATCGAACTGGCACCCGCCGATCTGGCCCGGCTGACCCAGGCCCGGTTCGCTCCGCTGCAACAGGAGTAAGGGGTGAATCACGCCAGCGACCTGATTCTTATCGGCAGCACTTTGCTGCTGGCACTCGCTGCGCACGCCGTGGGCCAGAAGGTGCACGTGCCTCGGGTAACCCTGCTGCTGTTGCTGGGCGCCCTGGCCGGACCGGATCTGCTTGACCTGCTGCCGGATAACGCAGACCAGAGCTTCAGCCTGATTACCCAGTTAACCCTGGCGATGGTGGGTTTTCTGCTGGGTGAACGAATGTCGGCACGGGATCTCAGCCAGGGGAAAGAAGCGCTGATTGTCAGCCTGGCCGTCACGTTGCTGACCGCCATGGCTGTCATCCTGGCGGTCTGGGCCGTAACCGGCAACCTGCCAGCGGCTCTGCTGCTGGGCGGCATTGCCACCGCCACGGCACCCGCAGCGACCCTGGATGTCCTGCGCGAAGCGGGCGCCAACGGCCCGCTCACCCGGCTGGTTTTTCAGGTGGTCGCCATCGACGATGCCTGGGGTGCCATTCTGTTCAGTATTCTGTTGGTGGCGGCCGGTCTGTTGCTGGGCAACGGCGACCTGAGCGGCCCCACGGCCATGTTGCACGGGCTCTGGGAAGTGGCAGGCTCGGTGCTGCTGGGTATGGCATTGGGGTTCCCCATGGCCTGGCTGACCGGGCGCCTGCGGCCGGGTGAACCCATGCTGCTGGAATCCGCCGGGTTTGTCTTTGTCGCGGCGGGGCTGGCCAGCTGGTTTGGCCTGTCGTACCTGCTGACCTGCATGACCCTGGGCATTGTGGTGGCGAACCGAGCTCGACATCACGTTCGGCCGTTCCGTTCCATCGAAGGCATTTCCGAGCCCTTCCTGGCGCTGTTTTTCTTCATGGCCGGCTACCAGCTCGACTGGCTGTCGCTTCCCACCCTCGGCGCGCTTGGCCTGGCCTATGTGCTGGCCCGCATTGGCGGCCGCCTGGTCGGGGGGTATCTGGGCGGCCTGCTCGCCGGCTCTGCTCCGGAAACCCGACAGCGTATCGGCGCCTGCCTGATGCCCCAGGCCGGTGTCGCCCTGGGCCTGGCCCTGGTGGCCACCGAACGGCTGCCGGAGCTTGGCTACATACTGCCCCTGGTCATTGGCGCTACGGTGGTATTCGAGCTGATCGGCCCTCCGATGACACTGCTCCAGCTACACAAAGCCGGTGAAACGGGACAGGGCTACCAGGAAGAACCGGACGAATAAAAAAACCCGGTGAGCCTCAGGCGCACCGGGTTTCGGGGATTCATGCCGGACCCATGGCCCGGCTGAAACTCTGGCCTTACTGCACGGAATCCCGTGCCTCGGCCAGAATCCTGTTGAAGGTGGCACTCGGCTGCATCGCCTCGCAGACCTTGTCCATCGGCGCATGGTAGTAACCACCAATGTCCGCCGGATGACCCTGTACCACGGTCATTTCTTCCAGGATCTTGTCCTTGTTCTCTTCCAGCTGTGAAGACAGCTTGGTGAAGAACTCTTTCAGATCCTTGTCGCCATCCTGCTGCGACAGTTCTTCCGCCCAGTAGCGGGCGAGGTGGAAGTGGGAACCCCGGTTGTCGAGCTCACCGGTCACCCGTGATGGTGACTGGTTGTTCTCCAACAAACGCTCGGTGGCCTTGTCCAGGGTCTGACCCAGCAGACGCGCCCGTTCGTTGTTCTGCTTCTCGCCCAGCTCGTCGAGGGAGACCGCAGTGGCCAGGAATTCACCCAGGGAATCCCAGCGCAGGTGGTTTTCCTGGATCAGCTGCTGCACGTGCTTCGGTGCGGAACCGCCAGCACCGGTCTCGTACAGGCCACCGCCGTTAAGCAGCGGCACGATGGACAGCATCTTGGCACTGGTGCCCAGTTCCAGAATCGGGAACAGATCGGTCAGGTAGTCCCGCAGCACGTTGCCGGTCACCGAGATGGTGTCCAGGCCGCGGATCAGGCGCTCCATGGTCCAGCGGATGGCGCGAACCGGGGACATGATGTGGATATCCAGGCCATCGGTGTCGAGTTCGGCCAGGTAAGTGTGCACCTTCTTGATCAGCTGGGCATCGTGGGCGCGCTCGTCATCCAGCCAGAACACCGCCGGCATACCACTGGAGCGGGAACGATTCACCGCCAGCTTGACCCAGTCGCGGATCGGCAGGTCTTTGGTCTGGCAGGCACGCCAGATGTCACCCTCTTCAACCTTATGCTCAGTCAGCACGGTGCCGTCTTCAGCGATCACACGGACAATACCGTCTTCCTTGATTTCAAAGGTTTTGTCGTGGGATCCGTATTCTTCGGCTTTCTGGGCCATCAGACCAACGTTGGGCACGGTACCCATGGTGGTGGGGTCAAAGGCGCCGTGGGTTTTACAGAAGTTGATTGTTTCCTGGTAGATGGTGGCGTAGGTAGACTCCGGCATCACCGCCTTGGTGTCCTTCAACTTGCCATCGCGGGCCCACATCTTACCTGAGTTACGAATCATGGCCGGCATGGACGCATCGACAATCACGTCGCTGGGCACGTGCAGGTTGGTGATGCCTTTTACCGAATCCACCATGGCAATTTCCGGGCGGTGCTCGTAGCAGGCGTGCAGGTCTTCCTGGATCTGCTCCTGTTTGGACTCCGGCAGTTGCTTGATCTTCTCGATCACTGAGGACAGGCCGTTGTTCGGGTTAACGCCGATTTCCTCGAACAGGTCGCCGTACTTGTCGAACAGCTCTTTGTAGAACACCTTCACCGCGTGACCGAACACGATCGGGTGAGAGATCTTCATCATGGTGGCTTTCACGTGCAGGGAGAACATCACCCCGGTTTTCTCGCAATCGGCGATGGCGTCCTCAAAGAACTTCACCAGCGCTTTCTTGCTCATGAACATACCGTCCAGAACCTCGCCTTCCTGCAGCGGCAGGTCGGCTCTCAGCACGGTCTGCTCGCCTTTTCCGTTCTCGAATACGATGCGGGCATTGGTGGCCTTGTCCAGCGTGACGGACTGCTCGCTGGAGTAGAAGTCTCCACCGCGCATGTGGGCCACGTGGGTACGGGAAGCCGGGCTCCACTCGCCCATGGTGTGCGGGTATTTGCGGGCAAAAGCCTTGACCGCGGCCGGGGCACGGCGATCGGAGTTGCCCTCACGCAGAACCGGGTTCACCGCGCTGCCCAGCACCTTGCTGTAACGAGCATGAATGTCTTTCTCTTCGTCCGTCTCCGGGTGCTCTTTGTATTCCGGTACGTCGTAGCCCTGCTCGTTCAGCTCTTTGATCGCCGCACGCAACTGGGGGATGGACGCAGAAATGTTCGGCAGTTTAATGATGTTGGCTTCCGGATCCTTGGTGTACTCACCCAATTCAGCCAGGGCATCCGGAACCCGCTGGTCTTCCTGAAGGTAATCCGGGAACCCGGCCAGAATACGAGCCGCCAGCGAGATGTCGCTGGTTTCAAAGTCAATGGCGGCCGGCTTGGCAAAGGTTTCCAGGATGGGAAGCAGTGACCGGGTGGCGAGGGCGGGGGCCTCGTCGGTCAGTGTGTAGACAATCTTGGCTTTGGATGATGTCATTTTCGTCCTCAGGCTATTGGGTGGGTTCAGGACGGTCATGGCGCGGGCGGGCGTCTTGTGAACGTCCGGTCGGGCCAGTGACTGATTCGGAACTTTTGATAGACCTACTAAGATAGCATTTTTTTCAAAATATTGGTTACGATCTTAGTATAAGAACGGACTTAAAATGCCTGATCTTCCGTGACAGGACGATGAAATGGCGGGAATTTACGAAACTTTCTAACATTTATCAGTTTTTTTGCGTTGGCGGGAGCGTGGTGGCGGGGGTGCCTCCCAAAACACGCTCCTGGCGGCACATCCCTGTGTCGCTTGGGTTCCGCCATCAATGGCTCCACACAGTTTTGGGAGGCACCCCCCACCACCGCTCGTCAGTCACAGGAGTCGCCTGCCCGTAACCCCGGCATCGAGCTTCTGGGCTGTGTTTTGTCGACAAAACACGTCAAACCACGCTACACAGAGACTCACTCAGGCAACAGCCCAACCGCAGCCAAACGCTCCCGAATCCGGTCCAGCGCTTCCGGGTTGCCCAGCGCATCCCGGTTGTCGGCTTTGCTGGAGCCGTTGATCAGCCGGGCCACCGCCAGTTCCACTTTCTTTCCGCTACGGGTGTAGGGAATGTCTGGCACTTCAACGATGTGTTTGGGCACGTGCCGGGGGCTGGCGCCTTCACGGATTCGGGTTTTCAGGGTTTTGGCCAGGTCGTCGTCGACGGTCTGACCTTCGGCCGGAACCACGAACAGCACCACTTCCACGTCGCCGTCGATCTGGCGGCCAACCACGAGGCTGTCTTTGACCGCATCAATGGTTTCCACCTGGCGGTAGATTTCCGCGGTACCGATACGCACACCACCAGGGTTGAGCGTGGCGTCGGAGCGGCCGTAGATGATGGCACCACCATGTTCGGTGAATTCAATGAAGTCGCCATGGGCCCAGACCCCGGGGAAGGTGTTGAAGTAGGCGTCTTTGTAGCGCTCGTTGCCCGGGTCCTGCCAGAAGCTCACCGGCATGGACGGCAGCGGCTGACGGCACACCAGCTCACCCCGGCCTTCCTGCACCGGCTGGCCGTCGTCGCCATAGGCCACAGCGTCCACGCCCAGGAAGCGGCACTGGATTTCACCCCGGCGCACCGGTAACAGGGGCGTGGCGCCGACGAAGCAGCCGCAGATGTCGGTGCCACCGGCGATAGAGCCCAGCAGCACGTTGGGCGCGCCGTCGGTATAGATCCAATCGTAGTCTTCCGGCAACAGCGGGGAGCCGGTGGAGAACACCACGCGCAGGTGGCTCTGGTCCAGGGTTTTCGCCGGTTGCAGTCCGGCTTTGCGGCAGCCGGCGATGAAACGGGCGCTGGTGCCGTAGTGGGTGACCCGTTCTTTCGCTACGGTTTCCCACAGGAAGTTCAGGCTCGGGTAACCCGGGGAGCCATCCACGGTGATCACCGCCGCGCCGGTCAGCAGGGCCGAGGCCTGCCAGTTCCACATCATCCAGCCGCAGGTAGTGAAGTACAGAAACCGGTCCTCGGGGCCAACGTCACCGTGGAGCATCAGTTCCTTGGCGTGGTTGACCAGCAACCCGGCAGTGCCGTGCACAATGCACTTGGGTTTGCCGGTGGTGCCGGACGAATACAGGATGTACACCGGATGATCCGGATCGACCGGGGCGAACGAAGGCGCCTGGCCTTTGCCGGCCTTCATGGCGTCATCCCAGGTGGTAACCAGTTCCCCGGGGATCGGTGCCTCGTCGGGCAGTTGGGCAACACTGACCACGGTTTTCAGCGAAGGCAGGCCGGCAATCAGCTCGGCGAAGTCTTCCTGCCGCGCGAACACTTTACCGCCATAACCGTAGCCGTTCACCGCGATCAGCGCCGCAGGCTCGATCTGGCCAAAGCGGTCGTTGATGGCGCCAATGCCAAAGTCCGGTGAGGCGGAGCTCCAGATCGCCCCGAGACTGGTGGCCGCCAGCATAGCCACCAGGGCTTCGTAGCCATTAGCGACCACACCGGCCACCCGGTCGCCCTTGACGATGCCCTTGCTGCGCAGGAAGGCTTCCAGAGCACCGGCGTCGGCTTTCAGCTCGGCGTAGCTCTTGCGCAACACCGGGCGGGTTTCGCAATAGGCCACCACCGCTTCTTTATCAGCATGATCGCCCTCCGCCAGCCGCAAGAGGTTGGCGGCGAAATTCAGCTTCATACCCGGAAACCATTCGGCACCGGGCATCTCGCGGTGGCCCAGCACCCGCTTGGCTGGCGTTTCGGAAACCAGGCCGCAATAGTCCCAGACTTTCTGCCAGAAGGTGTCGAGTTCGGCCACCGACCACTGGTGCAGGGCATGGTAATCGGCAAAGGGGCCAAAGCCCTGACGCTCCAGCCAGGTTTTGAACCGGCCCATCCGGGAATGCGCCAGGGTCTCGTCTGAGGGAGACCAGACTACCGGTGATTGTTCTGTGTGACTCATCCGTCTCTCCAGAAAATTACTGCATATGCCAGCCGTGGCTGACCACAATCGACTGGCCAGTGAGGGCAGCGGACGGGAAGGCTGCCAGGTGCACCGCCAGTTCTGATACGTCTTCCAGGGTGGTGAACTTCCCGTCCACGGTATTCTTCAGCATGACCTTGTTGATGACTTCTTCTTCGGAAATGCCCAATTCTTTGGCTTGTTCCGGTATCTGCTTGTCCACCAGCGGTGTGCGCACGAAACCGGGGCAGATAATGTTGCTGCGTACTCCATGCTCCGCACCTTCTTTGGCCACCGCCCGGCACAGCCCCAGCATACCGTGCTTGGCGGCGACATAGGGTGCTTTCAGAGGGGAGGCTTCCAGCGAGTGCACCGACCCCATATAAAGCATGGTGCCACCACCGCTGGCATACATATGCCTGAGTGCCGCACGAGTCATCAGAAAGGCACCGTCGAGATGCACGTTCATGACCTTGCGCCAGTCCGCGTACGCAAGTTTGTGCACCGGATCGATATGCTGAATGCCGGCGTTGGCGATGGCAATGTCCAGCCCGCCCCACTGTTTAACCACATTATTGACGTTTACGTCAACTGCATATTCATCAGTTACGTCCATTTCAAGGGCGATGGCGGTGCCACCGGCCCGCTCAATGGCAGCCACCGTATCCTGTGCTGCCTGAAGCGTTAGGTCAGCCACAGCGACTTTAGCTCCTTCACGGCCATAAGCCTCCGCAATGGCGCGACCAATGCCGCGGCCAGCACCGGTAATCAGGGCAATCCGGTTTTCCAGACGCATGGTTATTTTCTCCTTAATCGTAAGCCACACCGGGCAGCCAGGTCGCGATTTCCGGGACCACAAAGACAATGGCCAGAGCGACCAGCTGGATGATGATGAACGGCACAACCCCCCGATAGATATCGGTAACCTTGATCTCCGGCGGCGCTACGCCCTTGATGTAGAAAAGAGCAAAACCGACCGGCGGTGTCAGGAACGAGGTCTGCAGACACATGGCAAACAGAATGGTGAACCACACCAGGTCAAACCCCAGAGTCTGTACCACAGGCGCCACCAGGGGCAGGATGATCAGCGTGATCTCGACCCAATCCAGAAAGAACCCCAGCAGGAAAACGCCAAACAGGATGGTAAGCACCACGCCGTAAGGGCCAAACGGCAGTCCCAGAAGGGCGTCTTCGATCACCTGATCGCCACCCAGGCCGCGCAGCACCACAGAGAAGGCCGTCGCGCCGAGGAAAATGGCAAAAATGAACGCAGCGGTGCGGGTGGTCTGCTGCATGGAGGAATTGAGTACCCCCAGGTTCAGCCGGCCCGACATCAGCGCCAGCAGCAGCGCCCCAAGGGCACCAACACCCGAGGCTTCCGTTGGTGTTGCTATGCCGGCGAAGATGGAGCCCAGCACCCCGAGGATCAGCGCCGCCGTGGGTACAACGGCTTTGGCGACTTCCCAGACAATACCCCAGGTGACTTTCTCGGTCCCTTCCGGCACCGGCGCAATATTGGGCTGCAACATCGGCAAGATAATGGCGTAGGCCACGTACATGGCACCCAGCATCAGGCCGGGGAAAAACGCCCCCATGAACAGGTCGCCAACCGATGCCTCAGGCACCGCCAGCCGGTCAGCCATCAGAACCAGCATGATCGACGGGGGAATCAGAATACCGAGAGTTCCGGTGGCACAGGCCGTGCCCACGGCAAAGCCCTTGTCGTACTTGTTTTCCATCATCACCGGCAGCGACAACATACCCAGCAGGACCACCGAGGCACCAATAATGCCGGTGGTGGCAGCCAACAGCACTCCAATTACGATCACTGTCACCGCGTAGCCACCGCGCACCGCGCCAAACAGCTTGACCATGCTGTTCATCAATCGCTCGGCGACACCGGACTGGTCCAGCATGATGCCCATGAAAATAAACATGGGCAGGGCGACAAGGGTCTCACTGCTGACCACCTTCCAGATTCGTTCCGGTACCAGCCCCATGGACGACGAGTAATCGAACCAGAGATTGGCACCAAAATTTTCCACGGCAATCACACCGACAAGCGTCCAGATGACGGCGGTGCCACCCAGAACCCACGCCACCGGAAAGCCGGTCATTAACAGCGCCCCGAAGGTCAGAAACATACCGATCACAAACAGGGTTTCAAGTTCCATCAGGACGCATCCTCTTTCTGGTTCGCACCGGACTCGACCCGGATGGGCCTGGGAAAGCCGAACAGCAGAGCCGTCACTTTCAGCAAACGGGACAGGGCGGCCAGGATGAGCAGCCCGAAAGACAGCGCCAGAACTCCCTTGAGAATCCAGCGATAGGGCAGACCGGCCGGGGCCTGGCTGGTCTCGCCCTGCTGCCAGGAGCTGACGGCATAAGGGATCATCTCGTACACCGCCAGCCCGAGGAACGGCAACAACAGGACCAACAGGCCAAACAGTTCCACCCAAGCCTGGCCCTTGAGCGACAGGCGTTCGTGGAGAACGTCCACCCGCACGTGATCATCGGTGACCAGGGTATAGCCCAACCCCAGCAACCAACCCGCGCCCGCCAGGTGCCACTGGACTTCTTCCAGGGTGACCGACCCCATCCCGAAGGCGTAGCGGCCCACAACGGCGTAAATGATCACCCCGGTCACCACGAACCAGAGCCAGGAGGCGCTCTTGCCTATCACGGAAATAACACCGTCCATCAACCGGCTGAGCCGGGTCGTCGGAAACTCGGTGTGATGATGAATAAATTGACCGGCGTCCGACGCCGATGCGTGCACATCAGGCGGCGTGCCTTTATCAGATACGGCCATACCACAGTTCCTCGTTCAGAAAGCCTGCCGCGAAACACGGATGGCCCCGCAGGGCCATCCAGACTTCATCCGGGAGCGCCGGGATTGCTCATGGCGCCCCGGGTCAGCCCGCCCCTTTACAGATCAGCCGGAACGTAAGCACGGGTATCCCATACCTTGTAGGTGTCCATGAACGCCTGCTGGCTCTCATACACACGCTTGAAGTCGGCATCCTTGGCCGCTTCTTCCTCAAGCACTTCCTGTGTAATCTCTTTCAGCTTGAGCAGCACATCGCGGGGGATCTGGTCGGCCTGAACGCCTTTGTCCTGGAACTCCGCCAGAACCTTGCCGTTCTTGTACTCGCCCTCAGCCAGACCACGGGTGGTCGCTGCGGTGCAGGACGCCTCAACCAACGCCTTCTGGGCTTTAGTGGCCCGAGCCCACTCGTCCTTATTGATCAGCATATACTGCGCGGTGAACTGCTGGTGCCAGCCCGGGAACAGGTTGTATTTAACCACCTGGTTGAAGCCGAGAATCTGGTCGATAGCGGGCATGGAAAATTCGGTGGCATCGATGGTGCCTTTTTCCAGTGCCTGATACAGCTCGCCGCCGGGCATCATGGTGACCGAGGCACCCAGTTTTTCCAGGACCTTGCCGCCCAGGCCGGCGAAGCGAATCTTCAGGCCTTTGTAGTCTTCCAGGGTTTCGATAGGCTTGGAATACCAACCCGCGGTTTCCGGCCCGATGATGCCGCACAGTTGCGCGTGTACATCAAAGCCCTTGTTGGCGTAGGTTTCCTGCAGCATTTCATGGCCGCCACCATAGTAATACCAGCCAATATAGGCGGGAGGCTTCATTCCAAAGGGAACCGCAGCAAACAGGGGGATGGCAGGCACTTTGCCCTGATCGTAGCCAATCCAGGTGTAACCGGCGGACACCTTGCCATCCGAGACCGACTGGAGAATGTCGAACGGCGGCACCAGCTTTCCAGGCTCGTACACCCGAACCTGAATGCTGCCGTCAGAGGCCGTGGTCAGGTTGTCTGCGACCCAGGCAGCCGGGGACCCGAGGCCGGGGAGGTTGGTGGCAAATGCCACAGGCATTTTCTAGCGCAAATCATCGGCAAACGCAGAACCGGTGGTGAGAGCAATCGCACCGGCGACACCGGTGAGAGCCTTGAGAAGTTTCATTGGCAAGTCTCCTTGCTTTGTTGTTGTGTGCGGCCCTCGCGGAGCCTTGTCTGAGTATAGTCAGACCATGCAGAAACAAATGGACAAGACGTATTGTGGGTCCAACGGGTAACGCCAGTTTGTTGTCTGCCTTGTTCTGACGTCCTGCACACGCGGTAAAGCACACGACGTACCAGAAACACTTAGTTTTTATTTTTCATGGGGTTATGAATAAAAGAGATACTCGGGAAAGGCTAAACTGTCCGGAAAACAGGACACATAGAGACATCAGTCGTAGGCATTTGTCCTGATCGCCGGACAGGTGTCCGGATATCAGGACGTTTTGGCGAGTTTTTCGTAGAGAACCGAGCGGGATATCCCCAGCAATAGGGCCGCCCGGGTGCGGTTTCCACGGCAAGTCACCAGAGCCTCTTCAATCGCCTGGGCCTCCGCTTCAGCAACAATCCTCGCCAGTGGCCTTACGGAGCGCGTTGATAGCGGGGAAAGCTGGCGATGACTGGTCCGGGGCAACACTTTGAAAATGGCATCCGCGTCCAGGAGCTCTCCGTCCTCCCCCATGGTCAGTGCCCGCTCAATCACGTTGCGCAGCTCCCGGATGTTGCCGGGCCAGTCGTAGCCGGCCAGAGCCGCAACCCCGGCATCGGTGATGTCTGCCCGCACCCCGTGGCTCTCACTGATTTCGCCCAGCAAGGCTTCGCAGAGCACCCCCAGGTCGGCCAGGCGATCCCGCAGGGGCGGAATGGAAATCTCGAGAACGTTAAGGCGGTAATATAAATCTGACCGGAAACTGCCCTCGGCGAGCATCGCCTCCAGATTGCGACTGGTGGCGGCAATTACGCGCACATCCACCGTGGCTACCTTGTTAGACCCCAGCGGTTCAATCTCCCCCTCCTGCAGCGCCCGCAGCAGCTTTGCCTGCAATGGCAGGGGCATATCCCCCACCTCGTCCAGAAACAGGGTGCCGCCGCTGGCAAGCTGGAACTTGCCTTCCCGGGCACGGCGATCGGCACCGGTGTAGGCCCCCGGCACCACCCCGAAAAACTCCGCCTCCAGCAGGTTTTCCGGCACGGCGGCCACATTCACCCCGACAAAGGGCTTGTCGGCCCGACCAGAAGCGGTATGAATTGCCTGTGCCAGCACCTCTTTACCGGTGCCCGTCTCTCCCAACAGCAGCACCGGCATATCGCGACCGGCGGCGAGGCGCGCCCGGCGTTTGACCTCCAGCGCAGCCGGGCTGCCACCGACAAAATCGCCAAGGCTATAGCGGGTGTTTCGTGCTTTCCGGGCCAGGGCCTTCCGGGCCGCTGCAAGATCCCGGTGCAGGCGCCGGTACTTGGAAACCAGTGGGGTCAATGGCTGTAAATCGTCGTACAGCACAAACGCCACCGCCCCTACGATGGCGTCCTGCTCGTCGTAATAGGGCAGCCGGGTAACCACCAGCTGCTGCTGATTGTGTTCCATGATGTCCAGCAGCAGCGGTTTGCCGGTTTCAACCACCTCCGGCATTCGTGTTTGGGGAATCACCTTGCGTACCGGCTTGCCAATAACCTGAGACGGATCCCCCAGGCCCAGCAACTGGGCGTAGCTGCTGTTAATCCAGGTGATGTTGGCGTCCCGGTCAACGGCGATCGCACCGGCGCTGGCTTCCTCGAACATCGGAAACAGCGCCTCGATCAGGTTTCGGGTGAGGCCGCTTTTATTCTTGTGGGTAAACAGCTCGCTCATCGTGCAGGTACTCGCGGGTGGACGGCACTATGCCTTGAGAAAAGAATCGCTAACCGAGGCGCAGGAACGGCAACAAACTGATGCCGATAATCACCGCAATCGCCAGACAGGCTGCCAGCGTTCGCAGCGGATACCGCCGGAACATCGACCCGATACCGCCTATCTGCCCCCGCGCCATTCCCTGCTCATAGGCTCTGCGCTGGTTTTCATAACGCTCGCGCTGATACTCATCAAGCAACGCCCGGGCCCGGGTGGCCTCGTCGTCATCGTGTACCCAGAAGCCCCCCATGCTGATGCCCCAGCGGCTGGGCGGCGTTTCGTAATAGCGCACGTCATGCTGTTCGAACAGGGCCCGGATTTCCTCGGCCTCGTCATCAGGTACATGGCGCAGATTCATCAGGTGGTGGGGCATGGCGTGTCCGTTGGCTGGTATCAGGATCGTGATTGCTTATATGCTAGCAGCAAAGCACCCACTAACGAACTTGCCACCAGGACACTGAATGAGCCAGAACCCCCTTCGTCTACTGCTGGATTTCGATGCCCGCATCCAGCGTGACAGGGAGCAGCCTCCCGGCTTCCTTCACCGGCGAGACCGCCGCTTTGCCCTGGACTGCCAGCAACAGGGGGTTAACCCGAACGCCTCACGCTGGCTGGCGCATATGGACCGCCTGTCCGGGCCTGGCCAGGCCGTCAGCGCCGGCGATCGGGAGCTTCGGCGCTGGCGCCGGCTCAACAGCGGCTTTTTTGCCGGCGGTTGCCTGATCGGGACCGTCACCATGCTCGGCCTGTTGTTTTACGAAGGCGGCCAACGCATCAACATCACCATGATGCTGGCGTTCGTGCTGTTCCAACTGATACTGGCACTGGCGACCACAGCCCAGGCGCTCCTCGGCTGGCAACCCTGGCGCTCGCTGCTGAAGCGACTTGACCGCGAACCGGCCAGCCCCACCCGGGCCTCGCTGCAGCCATTGATGATGGCCCGTGCCGCCCACACTGGCGGCCTGGCCTTCGGCCTGGCCGGCCTGGTGACTTTGCTGCTGATGGTGGTGGTTCGGGATCTTGCCTTTGGCTGGAGCACCACGCTGGAGACCGCCGCGGCCGGCTACCATCAACTGGTCAGTGCCCTGGCCGCCCCCTGGGCCTGGTTGTGGCCATCGGCCGTGCCGTCCCTGGAACTGGTGGAAGCTACCCGGTTCTTCCGGGCAACGACGGGCTCCTCCGCAATCGCCCCCGCTCGCTGGGGCCAGTGGTGGCCGTTCGTGGTCATGCTGTGGCTGACCTGGACCGTGGTTCCCCGGGCGTTGATGCTGCTGTTCAGTCACGGCCTGTTGCGCCATCGCGCCAGACGACTGCTGGCCGCCCATCCCGGAATGCAGGCACTGCTATACCGCATGGAAACCGCCACCCTGGATACCGGTAGCAGCCACAACGACGCCGAAGATCTGCCGGATACCCGCACCGGGCTGCGCCCGGTGGCGCTGCCGGAATCCAGGATCGTGATCTGCTGGGCCGGCGCCGGCGAGCCGGAGCTGCCCCTACAACTGTTAGCGCCGGACACGCTGACCTACCGCGCCGGCGGCCGGGCCACGCTGGCCCAGGATGACGCCGTCCTCGCGGCCGTGGCCCAGGAGCGCGCTGATGGGAAAAGCCCCACCATTCTGGTGGTTACCCGCAGCTGGGAACCGCCAACCGGGGAGTTACACGATTTTCTGGATGCCGGGCGCACCCGCTGGCCGTCAGATACCCGGATCACGCTTGTGCCACTGGCCAATCATCCAACCCGGACGCCCTCCGCGCATCTGGTGCAACCCTGGCTCCGGTTCGCGGAGCGCCTGACCCCTGGCTTTGCATCGGTTGCGCTGCTTCCGGGCGATGCACCGCCCCGCTATCTGAACGGGAGTCTCCAGCCATGACCAAAGCGCCGGTCTTTGCCGTTGTCGGCCATCCGAACAAGGGCAAATCCAGTGTCGTCGCCACTCTGTCCCAGAACGATGCCATCGCCATCGCGCTGGAGCCGGGCACCACCCGGGCACGGCAGAATTATCCACTGTCGGTAGACGGCCGGACGTTATACACCCTGGTGGACACACCCGGATTCCAGCGTCCGCGACGCGTGCTGCAATGGCTGGAGGCCCACAGCATAGCCGCCTCGGATCACCCGGAAACGGTGCGCGCGTTTGTGCTCCAGCATCGCGGCGATGACCGCTATGTGGACGAGTGCGAATTGTTGGCGCCGGTTGTGGAGGGCGCGGGCATCATCTACGTGGTGGATGGTTCGGTGCCCTACAGCTCGGAACATGAGGCCGAGATGACTATTCTGCGCTGGACCGGGCGCCCCAGCCTGGCGCTCATCAACAGTATTGGTCCCGATGATTTCAGCGACACCTGGCAGGCCGCCCTGGGCCAGTTCTTCCAGGTTGTCCGCAAGTTCGACGCCGTTCGCGCACCGTTCGAGCAACATCTGAGTTTGTTAAGGGCCTTCGGCCAGCTGGAGCCAGACTGGGAAACCGCGCTGGAGGAAGCAACCCGTTTCCTTTCCGATCAGCGCCAGCAACGCCGGCACCAGTCGGCTGGCCTGATCGCCCGGGCCCTTGAAGACCTGATGTCCCACCAGGAACAACGCACGCTGACCCTGAACCAGGTGGCCGAAACCAGCGATGCCACGCTGGCCGAGACCTTGCGGGATCGCTGGTATCGGCACCAGAGACGGCGCGAGCAGAGCCTCCGGATCGACATCGAACACCTGTACCAGCACCAGCGCATCCGGCGCCAGGAAGCGGAGCTGCAATGGCACAGCCAGCACGACCTGTTTGCCGAAGATACCCGCAAACACTGGGCCGTCAGTAAACGCTACCTGGCTACCGCAGGTTTCGGCGCCGGAGCGGTTGGCGGTGCGGGTATCGATGCCGTCACCTTTGGCTCATCACTGGGTGCCGGCGCGCTGGTCGGCGGTCTAATCGGCGCCGCCGGCAGCTACTTCTACGGCGATCGTTTCACCTTGCCGGCACTGAATATCGGGCCATTAAAAGATGGCCTGAAAACTGCCAGCTTCGGGCCGGTCCAGGACAGCCAGTTTGGCTACGTGGTTCTGGGGCGGGCGGTAGATCACTGGTGGCATATCAGTCACCGCAACCACGCCGGACGTGAGCTGCTGGAACTGGAACCGGCCGACCACCACTGGCTGGAACAGCTCGACAAAACCAGCCGGCGGGAGTTGCAGCGGGCCTTCGATCGGTGCCGCAGACAGCGCCCTCTCAGCCACCAGGGCCGGGAAAAATTCACGGCTGCCATCGAACGGGCGATGACCGCTTATGACGACTGGCGGTTGAACCGAGCCTGAGGCGCGTGTTTATACTGTAAGGCTGTTCCATCACATAATGGGGATTGCAAATGAAAATTGTACGTGTGCAAGACATCATCGGTACCGAACGGGAAGTTCAGGGGCCGGGCTGGACCAGCCGCCGGATGCTGCTGAAAAAAGACGGCATGGGCTTCTCCTTCCACGAAACCATTATTCCGGCCGGTGCCGAACTGAATCTCTGGTACAAGCATCACCTCGAAGCGGTCTACTGCGTGGCCGGTAACGGCAAGATTCTCGACAAAGCCACCGGTGAGACCCACGAAATCACCGACGGCACCCTGTACGCACTCGACAAACACGACCAGCACACGCTGTACGGTGGCACGGAAGATATGCGCCTGATCTGCGCCTTCAACCCACCCGTCACCGGGCGTGAAGTGCACGACGAAGACGGCGCCTACCTGCCCGACACCAGCGAAGACTGATTCGCGCCGCCGTGGCTTCTTCATCTGCCACGACCACACCGCCGCCGCCAGCCAAACTGCTGCCGGTGGCGGTGTTGCTTTGGCTGTCCGGCGTATACCTGCGTATACCGATCCTGGTCGCGCCGCCGCTGGCCCCCTTTATCAGCGACGAGCTGGCGCTGAGCCAGGTGCTCACCGGTGCCCTGACCACGCTGCCTATCCTGATGCTGGCCATTGGTGCCATGCCCGGGTCGCTGGCCATCTCCCGTCTGGGTCCGCGCAACACCCTGGCACTGGCCATGGTCATCATGGTCATCGGCTCCGCCAGCCGGGGCCTGGTGCCAGACGCCACGACTCTGATGGTCGCCAGCGCCGTGATGGGCCTCGGGATAGCCATGATGCAACCCGCCCTACCGGCTCTGCTGCCGCGCTGGCTTCAGCCCCATCACGTGGCCCTGGGCTCTGCCATTTACATGAACGGCCTGTTGATGGGCGAATTTATCGGTGCCGGTATCACCCTGCCGCTCGTCATGCCGCTGTTGGACAACAGCTGGCGCGCCACGCTGATTGCCTGGACGTTGCCAGCCTTGCTGGTAGCGGCGGCCCTGTACCTGCCCAAGCGGGATCTGGCGCCACCCGCCCGTAAAGGAGCCTGGCTGCCGGACTGGAAGAACCCGCTGACGCTCCGGCTTGGTTTGCTGCTGGGCCTGTCGGGCTGTATGTTCTTTGGCCTGAATGCCTATATGGGGAATCTGCTGGAACAACAGGGGCAGTTTGACCGCCTCCCGCAAGCCCTGTTCTGGTACAACGTGGCCCAGGTCGCGGCCTCCCTGCTGATGCTGAAAATGGCCAGGGCCTGGGTAGGGCGGCGCGGGCCCATTATCATTCTCGCCAGCCTGAGCATTGCAGGCACCATTGGCATTTTGCTGCTCGACGGCTGGTGGTCGATCGCCAGTGCGACCTTTATGAGTTGCGTGGCCGGTATGCTGCTGATCCTGATGGTCGCCTTGCCTCCCCTGCTGGTGAGCTCCGCCGAAACCGGTCGACTGTCGGCGGGCACCTTTCTCGTCGGCTACACCATGGCCTTTTCGGTGCCGATGCTGGGCGGTGTCATCGCCGACTGGACCGGCGATACCCGTCACGCCATTCTTACCATGATTGCCTATAGCCTGTTGGTGTTACCGCTGGCCTTCACCCTGGATCTGGAACGCAAAAAGGACCAGCCCGTAAGCTGATCCTTTTCTGGATGCCCATTCTCCCTGGCGGGCTCCCCCTATCCAGCCGGAACGGCCGCCGGGCGGCCAGACTCCAGATCTAGATATAGTAGTCCTTCAGCGGAGGAAATCCGTTGAACTCGATGGCACTGTAAGTCGTGGTATAGGCGCCGGTAGACAGCCAATACATCCGGTCCCCGATCGCCAGATTCAGCGGCAGCGGGTACTTGTGATGCTCGTACATGATATCGGCGCTGTCGCAGGTCGGCCCGGCAATCACGCAGTCCTCGCCCTCGCCGGTTTTCTCAGTCCAGATCGGAAATTTGATGGACTCATCCAGGGTCTCGATCAGCCCGGAAAACTTGCCGACATCGGTGAATACCCAACGATGCAGCGCGGTGCGGGATTTTCGGGAAATCAGCACCACCTCACTGACCAACACGCCAGCGTTGGAAATCAGTGACCGACCCGGCTCGATAATAATCTCGGGCAACTCGTCGCCAAAGTCTTCGTGCAGGAACCGGGCAATTTCCTCGGCGTACACCGCCAACTCATTGGTGCGGGTAATGTAGTTGGCCGGGAAACCGCCGCCCATGTTGATCATCCTGAGCTCGATGCCATCTTCTTCTTTCAGGCGCTCGAAAATCACCTTCACCTTGCTCAGAGCCGCATCCCAGGCGCCAATTTCCCGCTGCTGGGAACCCACGTGAAACGACACGCCGTAGGGCACCAGGCCCAGATCCCGGGCCAGAATCAGCAGATCCATGGCCATGTCAGTCTGGCAGCCGAACTTACGGGACAGTGGCCAGTCGGCGGTCAGGGTGCCTTCGGTCAGAATGCGCACGTACACCTTCGAGCCCGGGGCCGCCTTGGCAATATTACGCAGGTCTGCCTCGGAATCGGTGGCATACAGGCGTACACCTTGCTCATAGAAGGTACGGATGTCTTTCGCCTTCTTGATGGTGTTGCCATAGCTGATGCGGTCACCGGTCACCCCCAGGGCCATTACCTTGTCCAGTTCATACACTGACGCGATATCGAAATTCGCACCTTTGTCCCGCAGCATGGTAAGAATCTGCGGGGCAGGGTTGGCCTTCACCGCGTAGTAGACGCTAGCGTACGGGAACCCTTCGACCAGCTCATCATACTGACGGTCAATGGTCTGGGTATCGATCACTACGAACGGGGTGTCCTTGCCATCGGCAAAGTCTTTGATCCGCTTGAAGGTCTCGGCGCTGTAGTAGTCGGCAATATCGGCGTTCGGGGTCTGGAGCATGGGTGGTGTGTCCCTCCCTGGGGCAAACAACCATAAAAAAAGGCGCCACAGCACGGCTGCAGCACCCATCAGATTTCGCGATCTTCGGGCTTTTCCCGGGGTACCGCAAATGCGCAGTTATACCCATTAACGCACACCCGAACTGCCCGCCCGAATCTTGAATTTCAGGCTTCAGGCCTGGGCTTTATGAAAACGAGGCGGCCTTGTTACTGTCGGTTAACAGCTACCGACACCGGCCAGGGATCATGCTAATGTCACGCTTCATCACTGAGCATTGGAGGTGGATGTGTCTGATATCGCCGCAATCGCATCCGGGTATACCCAGATCAAACAGCAACAGGTTCAGGAACAGGCGGAACTGGCCGTTCTGAAAAAGTCCATGGACATCGCCCAGCAAGGTGCGCTTCAGTTGCTTGAAGGCCTGACACAAACATCCGTTGCGACAACCGGCGCCAACCCCTCAGATAATGTGGGCAGCATGATCGACGTGCGGGCCTGACCGGTTTGTCTCTGCCTCAGACCGCCACTGGCCACGGCGGCGTTGGCTCGGTGGGGCTATCCGGGTCCTGGGGCCGGCTCTGGCGCTGCAGATAACCCAGTATGGCGTCTTTCAGATCACCGCCCTGACCCAGGCCCTGATTGCCGAACAAACGGTTAAATTCCAGCACATAGGGATAGCCTTCCACCAGGGCAATATCAAAACCGGCATGGTCTACTTCCAGTTCCCGGGCCAGACGCAGGGCCAACTCGGTAGCAGCCGCCGGCACGTCGCCGGTGACAATCTGGCCACCCCTGGCGACGTTGTTGTAGAACCCCTGCTCCGCCTGGGTACGCCAGTAGGCGGTCACAACCCGATCACCCACCACGACTACCCGCACATCCCGATCGATCGGAAGGTATTCCTGCACGTAGAGAACGTCTGTGCGATCACAGTACTTCAGCCAGTCGGCCCGGGTCTCAATCAGCCACACACCTTCGCCCATGCTGGCCTTGGGCAGTTTGGCCACAAAGGGCAGAGCCATGGCGTCCCACAACCTGTCACGTTCCTGTGGCCCGTTGCCTTCGATGAGGGTCCAGGGGGTGTGCTCAGGGGCCACGGTCTGAAAGGCGCGGGTCATTTCCACTTTGTCGTGACCAATGCGATAACTGGCGATACTGGGAAACACCCGGCACTTTAAGCCATGCACCAGGGCGTTGATCTGCCAGTATTCCGGAAACAGCACCCAGTCTGCCTCCTGCAACAGGGGCTTGTAGCGCAGGAAATGCTCGGGCTTCAGCACAGTGGTGTCGGGAAAGCCAAGGGTACGGAACACGTTGAATGAGACAAGGTGCATGGTGACAGCCGCACAGAGTGAAAATTGGCTGCATTTTATCCAGCTTTGGAACCCTGGCAAGGGTTATTTTATGCGTAAATTGACCGATCTCATGGCGGCAGTTAATGATACTGACAATAATTCGCATTAGCTGTCACTAATGAGGAGCCTTCCATGACAAAACACCTGATGCTGGCCGCCGCCACCTTGCTGTTCACCCTGCCTGCCTTTGGCGACGATGAGTACGATCACTACAAAGGCGAGCCCTCAAAAACCCTGGAACAGGCCGTGGCCAATTTCTCCGAGTACAACAACCGGCTTGAGCAGGTGTTGGCCGGTGATCTGACACCAGAGGCCATGAACGAAGTTCACCAGCTCACCTACACCCTGGAAAATGCCCTGGGCAAACTGGAGCATGAGCTGGAGGGCATTGCCGAGCGGCTGGAGAAAGTGCACAAGGCTTCCGAGCACGCGGCTCCGGATACCGTGAAAGAGCAAGGTGCGGTGTATCTGGAAAAGAGCCGGTCCATCATCCGGTAACGGCCACGGGCTGCCGAGCTCCGGTTATTACTCACTGACTAACCGGAGCCTGCCATGGGCCCGTCAGCCAGCGGAGCGTTTTTTCGTTCCCTGCTGAGCCTGGGCCGTGAGTGGATCTTCCGGCCAGGGGTGTTTCGGGTAGCGACCCCGGAGTTCTTTGCGCACCTGCGGATAGGCGTTCTGCCAGAAACTGGCGAGGTCTGCGGTAACCGCGAGCGGGCGCTGGGCCGGGGACAACAGGTGGATTACCACGGGCACCCGGCCGCCAGCCACCATCGGTGTTTCGGTCCAGCCAAACAGGGCCTGCAGCTTGGCGGCCAGCACCGGGCCGTTGTCGGCGGTGTAATCCAGCGTCACCTTTTGGCCGGTGGGAATGGCCAGCGCTTTCGGAGCCAGTGCATCCAGTTGTTGTTGCTGTGGATAATCGAGCAGGCTGTTCAGGGCGGATATCAGATCAAGCCGGGCCAGATCCGACCAGCGCTGAATGCCGGCCATAAACGGTGCCAACCAGTTTTCCAGGCCGGCCAGCAGGGCAGAGTCCGTCACCTCCGGCCAGTGGCCGGGGAACTGCGTGGCCAGTAACTGCACCCGGGCCTGCCACTGGCGGGCGGCCTCGTTCCAGGGCAACCGATCCAGTCCTTTGCGACGCACGGCATCCAGCAAACCCTGCTGGATCAGTTCGGGGTCCACCTGCTGCAACGGCTTTTCCGCCAGTATCAGGGCGCCAAGCTTGCGTACGCGACGCGCCACCACCGTGCCCCGCTTGTCGTCCCAGAGGGCCTCTTCCCGTTCTTGTATGTGCGCGGCCAGGTCCTGCTCCAGATCCGCGAGATCCACTGGCGCCGCCAGATAAATCGTCGACTCCCGGGCCTTGCCGTCCAGGTCTGCAGCCACCAGCCAATCCTCCCGGGCCAGCGGATCACCGTCCCTCAGGCTCGCTCCCTTGCCATTACTGAGCTGGTAGCGCGGCGCCTCGCCTGAACGGCGGCGGGCAATGCGATCCGGATAGGCTTGAGCCAGCACGCGCCCCACTTCGGTTGCTGCCGGCACGTTCCCAGACGCAGGCTCCCGGCACAACCGTTTCGCCCCCTGCCGCACCGCCTGCAACCGGGCCGCATCCAGGCCACGGGGTGGCCGTTCTCCCCGAACCATCCGGATCCGTTCGTGCAAATCGGCGCCGGAGCCGGGCCCCAGCAGGTCACGCTCTTCCAGCAATGCCGCCAGTTCCGCTGCCAGCTGGTCAAACCCCAGAGCCCTGCCCCGGATAACCATATGGGCCAGACGGGGATGTAGCCCCAGATCCCGGGCGGCCTTGCCGTGATCGGTAATAGCACCGTCAGCATCCAGCAAATCCAGCCACTGCAATAAATCGACCGCCTGCTGCCAGTGGGCTTGTGGCGGCGCGTCAATCCAGGCCACCTGATCCGGTGAACGAGCCCCCCACTGGGCCAGCTCCAGTACCAGCGGTGCCAGGTCCGCCTCCTGAATCTCTGCTGGCGTGAAGTCAGCCAGGCCGAACTGCTCCGACTCGCTCCATAACCGGTAGCACACGCCCGGTTCGACCCGTCCTGCCCGGCCTTTACGCTGCTCGGCAGAGGCTTTGGACACCCGGCCGGTGACCAGGCGAGTCATGCCACTGTTGGGATCAAACACGGCCCGACGCTGCTGGCCGGCATCAACCACTACCCGAACGCCTTCAATGGTCAGGCTGGTCTCTGCAATGGCAGTGGCCAGGACCACCTTGCGAGAACCGTCCGGGGCCGGTGCAATGGCCCGGTCCTGTTCCTCAGCCTTGAGGTTACCGTACAAGGGTGCCAGCACCACGTTTTCCGGCAGTTGCCCCGCCAGCTGTTGCGCCACCCGGCGAATTTCACCGGCCCCGGGCAGGAACACCAGCACCGAGCCAGGCTGGTCTTCCAGGGCCTCCAGCACCACCGCCGTGACCTGATCCACCATCCGGGCATTGCGGGACAAGGGCCGATAAAGGACATCCACCGGAAACGCCCGGCCTTCACTGGAAATCACCGGCACATCACCCAGCATCTTGGCAATGGGCGCGGTATCCAGTGTCGCGGACATCACCAGAAGGCGCAGGTCTTCCCGCAGCGCCTGCTGGCTCTCACGCACCAGGGCCAGGCCCAGATCGGCCTGCAGGGAGCGTTCATGGAATTCATCAAACAGAACAGCGGCGTAGTCTTCCAGCATGGGATCGTTCTGAATCAGGCGGGTGAGTATGCCCTCGGTCACCACTTCGATCCGGGTATGGCCGGAAACCCTGGTATCCAGCCGGGTGCGATAGCCCACCGTCTGCCCGGGCGCTTCGCCCAACTGCTTCGCCATATACCGCGCCGCGGACCGGGCCGCCAAGCGCCGGGGTTCGAGCATCAGGATTTTGCGGCCATCGCGCCAGGGTGCATCCAGCAGGGCCAACGGCACCCGGGTGGTTTTACCCGCGCCGGGCGGCGCCTGGAGCAAAGCGGTGGTGGTCCGGGCCAGCGTGCTGGTCAGTTCCGGGAGAATGGCATCAATCGGGAGCATGGTGCTGGGCGCTTGCTGGAATGTGGCCGCAGTTTACCATGCCTCAGGAGCGGGCGTGCCAGGCTTCAGGCCGGGGCACGAAGAACGCGAACACCAGGCCAAATGCCAGTGCTACCACTCCGATGCCGAAGGCCGACACCAGCGTACCGCCGGCATCCAGCCACTGTTTGGTCAGCCAGGGGCCGACCATCTGGGTAAAGCCATACAGTGCCACCATCGCCGCCGACAGGCGCGGGCCCTGATGGGGATGCAGGGCGCGGCCGATGCGCTGGGTCAGCAATACTGTGCCCAGAAAGGTGCTGCCGACCAGGGCGGCACACAACACCAATCCCAAGGCACCAGGCCAGACCACGGTGGCCAGCACACCGGCCAGCTGAATCAGAAAATTCAGGCGAAGGGCGGGCAAGTCTCCCATCAAGGCCCCCAGCTTGTTCCACAGCCAGGGCGCCGGGATGGTGAACAGGGCGACAATCACCCAGGTGCCGTCCAGCAAGGCGTGGCCCTCAGGCAATTCCAGTTTTGCCAACAGGGGCAGGAAGGTCATGGGCAGGATGTAACCCAGGCCCGCCCCGGCATAGGACAGGAACAGCGGAATGCTGGCGCGATCCAGCAACGGGGTATTGACCACCGCCTTGCCGGAGTCATCGTGCTGGCGCACCGGCACCTCAAGATGCCGCAACTGCATGGCACCCCACCAGGCCAGCGGAATCGACAACAGGGCAGCCGGCCACCAGCGCTCCGCGCCTTCCAGCAGGCCGGCGGTCCCGGTGACCAAACCACTGGACACCAGCAGCCCTACACCAACGCCGATATAGACCAGACCGCTGAGAGAGGCCCGGTTACGCAGTACCAGCCATTCCAGAATCAAGGCTGGCGCCTGGACGAATACCACGCCGTTCGCCACACCGTTCAGCCAGCGGGTGGCGGAAATCACCGTCAGCTGGTCGGTCTGGGTCACGATCAGCGTGGTCACCACATGAACCGCCAGGAACAAGGGCAACATAAGCCGGATCTGATCGATGCGATGCCAGCGGATCGCCAGCATCGCCCCCATCAGATAGCCCAAATAGTTCCAGGTGGCGACGGCGGCACCGTCCGGCGCGCTGAACTGGTCGTCGGCCACGAGATAGGGCAGCAAGGGCGTGTAAATAAACCGACCCAGGCCGTGCACCACCAGCAGCACCAGACTGCCGGCGAGCAGAACCGTAAACAGTTGCCTGGGGGTTGGGGTGTTTGCAGCACTCATGGCTTGGGCCCGGTCGTCTGGTTATGAACGGAAGCCGGGCAGTGTAGGATACTGGCGGAGACTTGTCAGTGAGACCTTGGCCTCAGCCTGGCTGACGGTTGGCGTTGGCCCACTGATAGATGCGTTCGAAAGCTTCAGCCAGCTGCTCGGGCTTGTGAGGCGGCTGGATCAGGGCCTGCAGTTCACCCTCGGGGTTCAGCAACGCGAAATGACCACTGTGGTCAACCAGCAGTTCACCATCGACTTCCCGATGCACAAACACTGCACTGACGCTTTTGGCAACCTCGCGCAGTGTCTCCAGATCGCCAGTCAGACCGTGGAAATGCTCACCGAAGAAATCAGTGTAGGCACGGAGTTTTTCTGGTGTGTCGTGCTCCGGGTCTGCCGAGACCAGCAGGTAATCGGGTTGCGGCAGTTCCGGTGCCAGCAACTGATCGGTGCGGCGCAGATTGGCCATGGCGGCCGGGCAGATGTCCGGGCAGTTGGTGTAACCCACAAACACAAAAGTCCAGCGTCCTTTCAGGTCGTCCCGGGTAACGGTTTCACCTTCTTCACTGACCAGCGAGAAAGGCACCAGGGGGCGTGGCTGTTCATAGACATAGGTGTTGTACTGGCTCAGATCCGGTGCCGGCACCGGCTCGTCGCCCACCAGAAAGACCTGCCGGCCAACGGTCAGCCCAAACACCAGTACTACCAGCAACAGCAGAGCAAACAGCGTAATCCGAATCGACCGCCCCATAGGGCCTCCCCACCAAAGCCATCACTGCCGGTCAGGCCGCGATGAACACGAAATGATCCACCAGCAGTACCACAAACAGCGCCATCAGATACGTGATGGAATATTTGAAGGTGTTCAAGGCAACCCGACGGTCATCACCACGTAACAGACGCACCGAATACTGCAAGAACCTTAAGCCTAGCGCCAGCGCACCCACCAGGTAAATACCGCCGGACATACCTGTGACAAACGGTAGCAGGCTGACCGCCAGAAGCATCAGGGTGTACAGGAGAATGTGCAATTCGGTGTAATGGTTGCCATGGGTAACCGGCAGCATGGGGATACCCGCCTTGGCGTACTCCTCTTTGCGATGGATCGCCAGGGCCCAGAAATGCGGCGGCGTCCAGGCGAAGATGATTAAAACCAGCAACAAGGCATGGCCTTCGACCTGGCCGGTGACTGCGGTCCAGCCCAGCAGGGGCGGCATGGCCCCGGCCAGGCCGCCAATGACAATGTTCTGGGGCGTGGCGCGCTTCAGAAACAGCGTGTAGATACCGGCGTAGCCCACCAGCGAAGCCAGGGTCAGCCAGGCAGTCAGCTCGTTGACCTGCCACACCAGCACCACCATCCCCAGAGCGGCCAGCACCGTGGCAAACAGCAAGGCGTCGAACGGGGCTATCCGCCCGGTGGCCACCGGGCGTTTGCGCGTGCGGGCCATGACCGTATCGATTTTCTGGTCAACCACATGGTTGACCACCGCCGCCGCACCGGCCAGCAGCGCAATACCGAGATTGCCAAACACAAGCACGCTCCAGCCCGGCACACCCGGCGCCGCCAGCAACATCCCGATGAGCGAGGTCAGAATCATCAGCGCAACCACCCGTGGCTTGGTCAGTTCCAGGTAATCACGCCAAGAAATGCCAGCCGTGGCTGTTGAGTTATGGACCGGCAACATCTTCACTTGCTCGCTCATGCCGTAACCTCCCGGTTTATCGTTGTTGTGTGGGGTGCGGGGGACATTGCTGGCTGTACCAGCTGATGATGGCGCCAGATCAGGTGCACCATCGACAGTAACAGGCCGGCACCCATGGCATTGTGGGCAACGGCAATCATCAGAGGGATGTGCAGCCAGACATTCGTCAGCCCGAGGCCGAACTGGAGCGCCAGTGCAACGGCCACCAGAACGACGGCGTTATCGAGGCCACTCTGGCCGCGTCGACGCCAGAGCAGGGTCAGCATCACTCCCAGGTAGGCAAGAACCACCAACGCACCCAATCGATGGCTGACATGGATAGCCACCCGGCCGTCACTGGTTAATTGCCCCCCCAGATAATTGGGGCCCACGTGCTGGGTAAGATCGAATCCGTGCCGGAAATCCATGCCCTGAGGCCACCACTGGCCCTGGCAGGTGGGCAGGTCGGTACAGGCCACGGCGGCGTAATTGGCCGCGGTCCAGGCACCCAGTGCAATTTGCAGAATCACCAGCAACAAACCACCATAAAGCCAGGGCCGGAAACGGGCCAGAGAGCCGGCCACCGAAAGCCCGGACGCTTGCCGGCCAAGGGCCTGTCGCCGGAGGCGCAGCGTCAGCAGCAACAGCAGGCTCAGGGTGGTGAATCCCCCCAACAGATGCAGGGCGACCACCTGAGGCCAGAGCTTGAGGGTGACCGTCCACATACCGAACGCGGCCTGCAAGATGATAAATCCGGCAATAAACAAGGGCAGTTTGACCGGCAGACCAGCGCGGCGGTGGCGAACCGATACCGCTGCGAGGCCGAACACCAGCAAACCGAGAGTGCCAGCCGCATAACGATGGATCATCTCTGGCCAGCCCTTGGACACGTCCACGGGTGTGTCCGGAAAGCGGGCGTTGGCAATGGCGATGTTGGTTTCGCTCTGGGGCACGGTCAGAAACCCGTAGCAGCCCGGCCAGTCCGGGCAGCCGAGACCGGCGTGAACCAGCCGGGTCCAGGCACCCAACATGATCACCACCACCGCCAGCGTACAGGCCAGGGTGGCCCAGAGCGCCAGTTTCCGGGCGATGGGCCGGGACAGTTCCGTCGAATCGGATGCGGTCATTGCTGCGCCACCTCAGCCGATCTGGGACAGTTTGAGCAGATGCTTGAGATCTTTCAGCATTTGCTTGCCCGTGTGCTCGGTGCCGTAATGCATCATGATGTTACCGAACGGATCGATCAGGAGAATTCTGGGTTGTTGGCCGGGTTCGACCCCCCCAGGCCAGGCTGGCGTTGTTCCGGCGACCGGCTGTAGCCGCTCCATCAACCGGTATTCTTCGGGCCACCGCCGTGCCAGGTCGGCAGGCAGGGAACCAATCACGGCGGCACGGCCGATCCGGGGCGCGTTCTTGCCCAGCGCAATGTTGACCTGGCGAGACAGGTACAACAATTGCTCACAAGCCTCGGTACAACGCTCCGCGGCAACCAGCAGCAGCCATTTCGGGTCGGTCAGATCGGCGCCGAACCGCGCTTGCAGCGGGGCATTATCGGCGGTTTGCAAGTTCAGCTGCGCCACCGGTACCGGTGGCTGCACCAGCCGCCCCTGATTGGTCTGTCCGGCCGGGTTCAGCCAGCCGGTGTAGAACATCACCGTGGCCACCAACATCGGACCAAAACCGACCGCAAAAAGCAGCCAGGCGGTGCGCCGGCCTCGCCGGATCTGTTCAGGGTTGGGGCCCTCCCGGTCGGGCAGGGCATCAGCCGTTGTCGTTGTCATTGTCGGCTCCTGTCTCGGGTCTTTCGCTATTTTTTTTATAACTCGCCACCAAGGTCAATATAGTCAGTACGGCCGCCAGCGCAAACCACTGGAACGCATACCCGTAATGGGTTTGCGGCCCCATCACATCCGGCGCGCGGTCTGCCCGGTAAGCACCCGGCTGCTGGCTGTCTGCCAGATGCACCGTCATGGGCGCCGGTTGGATACCCAGCGCCTGCACCCGCTGCATCGGCAATGCCTGCACCCGCCTGGGCCATCCTCCGGCAGCCGGTTCCTGATCGCCCAAAACCGGCGGTTCCGGATAGACCGCCAACCGCCCCTGCAAACTCAACAGCACCTCCGGTGTCTGTATCTCCGGCAGTTGCTGGCGGTGCGCAGGCGCCGGTAACCAGCCCCGGTTAATTACCACCGGCGGGCCTGACACCGGCTCAAACAGTGTCAGCACCTCGTAGCCGGCGCGGCCGTCCCGGGTCCGGTTATCCAGCAACCATGTCTGCCCGCTGTACCAGCCAGAGAGCATCACGGGCTGGCCTTGCCGAAGCTGGCCGCCTGCCAACATCTCTTGCCAGTCAGCCTCGGCAACCCCGGTCGTCCAGGCCTGCAGCAAGCGGGCCTTCTCCTCCGCACGATTGAGTTGCCACACCCCGAGATTGAACAGTAGTGGCAGAAATACGCCCGCAAACACCAGCAAACGCCAGTCAAAGTGCCAATGTCCAGACCTGAAACCCACCTACCGCTGCTCTGCTATAGTGAAGTGACACGCCGGACGCGCCATCCTGACCATCGCCGCGTCATCAAGCCGACAAACTGACTCGACCGGGCACCCCATGCTGAAATTCGTGATTGTCATACTGCTGTTTGCCGTCATCATCAGCCTGTTCAGCGGGCTGTTTTTTCTCATTCGCGACGGCGGCAAAACCAACCGTGTGGTCAACTCCCTGGCGGTGCGGGTCTCCCTCAGCGTGTTGCTGTTGCTGGTGATACTGATCGCACTCTGGACCGGCGACCTCACGTTGAACCCAACGCCCTGACGTGGGCCGCCTCACAGCACATACACAAACACGAACAGCCCCAACCAGACCACATCCACAAAGTGCCAGTACCACGCCGCCGCTTCGAACCCAAAATGGTTATCGGCGGTGAAATGCCCCTTCGCGATCCGGATCAGCATGATCACCAGCATCAGGGTGCCCAGCATCACGTGCGCGCCGTGGAAACCGGTGAGCATGAAAAAGGTACTGCCGTAGATGCCAGACCGCAGGGTCAGATCCAGGTCCCGGTAGGCATGCATATACTCATAGCCCTGGACAAACATGAACACCACGGCCAGGGCGATGGTTGCGGTCAGCCAGAGCTTCACTTTCGCCCGGTTACCCGCTTTCAGAGCGTGATGCGCGATGGTGACCGTAAACGACGAGGTCACCAGTAACAGTGTGTTGATTAGCGGCAGACCCCAGGGGCCGATCACAGCTTTCGGCCCCGGGTACACATCCGGATTGGGGTTGTTGATCAGTGGCCAACTGGCCTGGAAGCCTTCCCACAGCATATTGGTGCTGCCTTTATCACCCTCGCCTCCGAGCCAGGGCACCACGAACACACGCACATAAAAAAGGGCCCCGAAAAACGCGGCGAAGAACATCACCTCGGAGAAAATGAACCAGCTCATGCCCCAGCGGAAGGAACGGTCCATCTGGTCACTGTAAAGCCCGGCCCGGCTTTCACGAATCACGCTGCCGAACCAGCCAAACAGCATATAGGCCATGATCAGCGCGCCCACCCAGAACATGATCCAGGACCCGGTGGTGCTTTCGCCCTGATTGCCATTGACCATAATGGCTGCGGCCCCATACAGGGTTACCCCCAGGCCAACCGTGGCCACAATCGGCCATTTACTCTGTTCGGGAACGTAGTAGGTCTGGTGATCCGCCATAGCTGTCTCCGATGGCCTAGCCGTTATTGTTGGTTGTTTTTGCCGCCCCGGCGGCACCCGACACCTCGGCCTTCTGGCTCTGGTCGTACAGGGTGTAGGACAGTGTCAGCTTGGTGATGTGTTCCGGCAGTTCCGGATCCACGATAAACACCAGAGGCATTTCTGTGCTTTCGCCGGCTTCCAGGGGCTGCTGGTTGAAACAGAAACACTCGGTCTTGTGAAAGTACAGGGTGCCCTCGGACGGAGACAGGCTTGGAACCGCCTGCCCGACCATGGCCTGGTCACTGCCGTTCTCGGCGTAGAAATTAACGGTCACCGGCTCACCGGGGTGCACCTTGATGCTGCGGGTCACCGGTCGGAATTCCCAGGACATTCCCGGGCCGTTACTCGCCAGGAATTGAACCGTCACGGTGCGATTGGCATCCACCTGGCTGCTAACCGATGCCTCGTATCGCCCTCCGGTCTTGCCATTGATGCCGGTGATTTCACAAAACACATCGTAAAGCGGCACCAGGGCAAATCCGAAAGCGAACATACCCACCACACCGCCCATGCACCAGGCAATCACCCGGCCATTACCGCGTTTACCCTGTGATGTTTCTGGCTGAGCCATACGGGCCTCCCGGTTATTTCACTTCCGGCGGTGTTGAAAAGGTGTGATAAGGCGCCGGCGACGGAACGGTCCACTCCAGCCCTTCGGCACCATCCCAGGGTTTGGCGGCTGCTTTCTCGCCGCCCCGCACGCACTTCACCACGATGAACAGGAACAACAGCTGGGTGGCGCCAAACATAAACGCCCCGATGCTGGAGACCATGTTGAAGTCGGTAAACTGCAGGGCGTAATCCGGTATCCGCCGGGGCATCCCCGCCAGCCCGAGAAAGTGCATGGGGAAAAACGCCAGGTTCATGCCGATAAACGACAACCAGAAGTGAGTCTTGGCCAGGGTTTCGTCATACATATGGCCGGTCCATTTCGGCAGCCAAAAGTAGGCGGAAGCGAAGATCCCGAAGATGGCGCCCGGCACCAGCACATAGTGGAAATGAGCCACCACGAAGTAGGTATCGTGGTACTGGAAGTCTGCCGGGGCGATGGCCAGCATCAGCCCGGAAAACCCGCCAATAGTAAACAGAATGATAAAGGCCACGGCGAACAGCATGGGTGCCTCAAAACTCAGGGAGCCCCGGAACATGGTGGTCACCCAGTTGAACACCTTCACTCCGGTGGGAACAGCAATCAGCAGGGTGGCGTACATGAAGAACAGCTGCCCCGCCAACGGGATGCCGACGGTAAACATATGATGCGCCCACACCAGGAAGGAGAGCAGGGCAATGGCGCCCACCGCATACACCATCGAGGCATAACCGAACAACGGCTTGCGGGAGAACGCCGGCACGATATGGGAGATAGCCCCGAACGCCGGCAGGATCATGATGTACACCTCCGGATGCCCGAAAAACCAGAACACGTGCTGGAACAGCACCGGGTCACCGCCACCGGAGGCATCAAAGAAACTGGTACCGAAGTTGATATCCATCAGCATCATGGTCACCACACCCGCCAGCACCGGCATCACGGCAATCAGCAAAAACGCGGTGATCAGCCAGGTCCAGACAAACAGGGGCATTTTCATCAGGGTCATGCCCGGCGCACGCATATTCAGAATGGTGGCAATCACGTTGATGGCACCCATGATCGAGGAAACGCCCATGATGTGAATGGCAAAAATAAAGAACGTGGTACTGGGCGGACCGTAGGTGGTAGAAAGCGGAGCGTAGAAGGTCCAGCCAAAGTTGGGCGCGCCGCCTTGCATGAACAGGGTGGAAACCAGAATCAGGAAGGCGCAGGGCAGCAGCCAGAAGCTCCAGTTGTTCATTCTCGGCAGTGCCATATCCGGCGCACCGATCATTAACGGCAACATCCAGTTAGCCAGGCCCACGAAGGCCGGCATCACCGCCCCGAACACCATGATCAGCCCATGCATGGTGGTCATCTGATTGAAGAATTCCGGCTGGACAATCTGCAGGCCGGGCTGGAACAGTTCCGCCCGGATCACCATCGCCATGCTGCCGCCGAGCAGGAACATGGCAAAGCTGAAGATCAGGTACATAGACCCGATGTCTTTGTGGTTGGTGGTCAGTAACCAGCGGCTGATGCCTCTGGCCGGGCCGTGGTGATGTTCCTGGCTGTGGGTATCTGCAACCGCACTCATGAAAACCCCCGTTACCGCCTTTTGTCGTGGCTGGTGATTGTTATTATCCGGTGCCGACTACTCTTGGTTCTTGTAATCGAAAATTTCCTTGGGTGTCACCATCTCGCCGGTGTTATTGCCCCAGGCATTCCGTTCATAGGTAATCACGGCCGCGAGGTCCACCTCACTCAACTGGCCACCAAACGCCTGCATGGCCGTACCAGAGACACCGTTAACCACAATGTCGATGTGCGCCGCCATATCCTCCAGAGCAACCTGGCTACCCTTGAGTGCCGGGAAAGCTGGCGGCATTCCGCTGCCATCTGCCTGGTGACAGGCCGCACAGGCGCTGGTATAGGCTTTCTCGCCACGAACCATCAGTTCTTCCAGAGTCCAGTCCTTCTGGGTTAACTGCCGCTCCTGCTCCGCAGCCTGGCGTTGCTCCGCTACCCAGGCGTTGTATTCCGCCTCTGGCACCGCCTCGACCACTACCGGCATAAAGCCATGATCCTTGCCGCACAGTTCGGTACACTGGCCGCGATACGTGCCGGGCTCGTCCACCCGGGTCCAGGTTTCGTTGATAAAGCCGGGGATCGCGTCTTTTTTCACGCCGAATTCCGGCACCCACCAGGAGTGAATCACATCATTGGCGGTCAGCAGAAAACGCACTTTTTTGCCGACCGGTATCACCAGCGGGTTGTCCACCTCCAGCAGGTAATTCTCGCCCTTGGCCTGACGGTTCTCGATTTGCGCCCGGGGCGTCGACAGGCTGGAGAAATAACCGAAGTCCTCGTTGATATATTCATACTGCCACCGCCACTGGTACCCGGTAATTTTAATGTCTACCTCGGACTCTGTGGTGTCGTACATCTCGATCAGTGTTGCGGTGGCGGGGATCGCCATGGCCACAAGGATGGCAAAGGGAATGATGGTCCAGAGTACCTCGACCACGGTGTTCTCGTGGAAGTTGGCGGGCTTGGCACCCCGGGATTTGCGATGGGCGAAGATCGACCAGAACATAACCCCGAATACCACCACACCAATGGCGACGCAAATCCAGAGAATGGTCATGTGAAGGCTGAAAATCTGGTTACTGGTGCCGGTTACCCCGGGCGACAGGTTCATGGTCCAGTCGGCCATGACCACAGCCGGTGACAACAGACCAGCGGCTAGGGCTAATGCCCGCTTGGAATGCACGCGCATACTGTGTCTCCACAGAGTGTTATTATTGTCGGATTTTGCGTCATCCCTCTGTCATTTCCGATGGCACTCGCAACCACTGAAAAACGCCAGAGTGAAAGCCTGCTTACGGATACATCAAATTTGAGTATAGACACGGATCAAAAAAAGACTAAAAAATCCTTAAATCCAAATAAGATAAGCCAAACGTTTTGATAAGCGTAAAGAATATGTGGAGAAATCCCGGCCTCATTGACCGGCGCCTATGGGCCCTGGCCTGGCCGCTGATGCTGACCAATCTCACCGTCCCCCTGCTGGGGCTGGTGGATACCGCCGTGCTGGGGCATCTGAGCAGCCCGGAATACCTCGGCGCGGTCGCCGTGGGCGCCAACCTGTTCAGCATTCTTTACTGGACCTTCGGTTTCATGCGCATGGGCACCACGGGGCTGGCGGCCCAGGCCTGGGGCAAGCGCGACGCCTTTGCCCAGGTCGCCTTGCTGCTGCGCTCCATTCTGTTGGCCATCGGCATCGGGCTGTTGCTGATTCTGTTTCACCAGCCGTTGATCCGGATTGGCCTGCAGCTGATGAATCCCAGCCCCGAGGTAGCCACTCTGGCGGCCGAATACGCGGCCATCCGGATCTGGAGCGCACCGGCGGTGCTGTGCCAGTACACCCTCGTCGGATGGTTGATTGGCACTCAGTTTCCCCGCGGCCCGATGGTCATGCTGATTATCGCCAACGGCATCAACATCGTGCTGGATGTCTTCTTTGTCACGGTGCTCGGCTGGAACAGCCGCGGTGTCGCCATGGCCACGGTGATGGCGGAATACGGTGCCGCGCTGATCGGGTTTGCCATTGTGCTCCGGCGGATGCCCGCCGGCCAGCGGCTGACCCGGGCGTTATTCGGCCAGCTGGCGGATTATCTGACCATCCTGCGAGTCAACCGCTACATCATGGTTCGCACCATCGCCCTGCTGCTGGTGCTGGCATTCTTTACCGCACAGGGGGCCCAGCAGGGTGATGTCATTCTCGCCGCCAATGCGGTTCTGATCACCTTTCTGCTGGTGATTTCCAACGCGCTGGACGGTTTTGCCAACGCCGCCGAGGCGCTGGTGGGCGAGGCCGTCGGCCAGCACAGTGAACGCCGGTTCCGGCTGGTATTTCGCAGCGCCCTGCGCTGGTCCGTCTGGGGCGCACTGCTGCTGACCATGGTGTTCGTGCTCGGAGGGAGGGGGTTGATCGGCTTGCTGACCGGGCTGGAAGAGGTGCGCACCACCGCCTGGCAGTACCTGCCCTGGCTCTGGCTGCTGCCATTTGCCTCGGTCTGGGGCTTTCTCCTGGACGGGGTTTTCATCGGCGCCACCCGCACCCGCGAAATGCAGAATACCATGCTGTTCTCTGCGCTCGGCGTGTTTTTGCCGGTGTGGTGGCTAACCACCGGCTGGGGCAATCACGGCCTCTGGTTCGCATTGATCATGCTGATGTTGGCGCGGGCAGCCAGCATGGGCTGGCTGTGCTGGCGTTACACCCGCCAGGGCCGGTGGTTCGAGCGCTCCTGAAGGCTCACGCCATAGGCGTGGCGGTTAAATTTTCGGGCTCGGACAACAAGGCGGCAAATCTTGGCTACACTACTCAGAAATGGCAGGCATGTCGCGGTAGCCAGCCCCTGCTTTCCTGCCGCCGGTTACTCCGTGACAGAACGGGAGGCGCCTTGCGACCTCAATTTGCTCAGACTTTGGCATCCCCTGAAATGACACCACAGGCCGTCCTTGAGATCATTGATCAGGCAAGGCGCCAGGAAGCACGCTCCGGCGCCTTTTTACGCCAGATGAAAGAGAAAGCCGCCCGGCTACCCGGGTCTGTGGTGGTTGATGGCTATCAGCCCGCCACCTCGTTGTTCCAGTTCGCGGTAGAATACATCGAGATGGCACCGAGACTGATCGAATGTGTCGATGCCTGCGCGCGCGAAGCGGGCACCACCGAGCTGTTCCAGCCGTTTATTGACGCTGCCATCCGTTACTTCACACAGCCCTCGGTGCTGTTGGTCCAGTACGATGGCCTGGATGGGTTGCTGATACGCGCCTACCTCTGCCACCGGCTGATGGAGGAAATGCACGACAACAACCGCTCCATCCGGGCCAGCGAGCTGATTGACCTGGAAGCCACCCGTGCCAATCTGCTGGTGCATGAGCTGATTGGTGAACCTTTCGCCAACGAACTGGACGATGCCATCACCGTGACCGTACTGCAGATTGCCGGCACGCCGGATTATTACAACCTGGACCTGGACCCGTTTGTCGAGCAGGTGAATAATCGGGCCTGGGACTGGATGCGGCACTACTGGGAAAATCTTCTGGAACGCAACCATATCCACTTCTGTATTGGCCCCGCTGCTCACTGAGAACCCGATAATCCGATGAATTTCCGTTGTCTGATACTGATATGCCTGCTGTTCCCTGTTGGCCAGGCCATGGCCCGCGAGCTTGCGCTTACCGTTACCTCGGCCGAAGGACCGGTCAGCGACGCAGTCGTTTTTCTCGATCAGGGGCCCGACATCCAGCCTGTCAGCGCCGAAATGGGCCAGAAAAACCGCCAGTTCGAGCCGCAATTGCTGATCATACCGGCAGGTTCCACCGTCGACTTCCCGAACCATGATCGTACCGAGCATCATGTCTATTCATTTTCGCCGGCCAAGACCTTTGAGCTCGAACTCTACAGTGGCCAACCGGAAGCCCCGGTTTCCTTTCCCACACCCGGGATTGTCGAACTGGGCTGCAACATTCACGATCATATGCAGGCTTTTATCCTGGTCATGTCGAACGCCGCCTATGGCGTCACGGACAAGCATGGGCGAATCACCCTCAACGTGCCCGGCACGGAGGGGGCCGGCGTCGACATTAACCTGTGGCACTCGAGGCTGCCCGACAACATCCGGGCTTTGCAATTAAATGTTCAGCCACCTTCTGCCACTGTCCGCCTGGATCTGGTACCCGAGCCCGAACCTCAGTCACCACTGGACCAGCTTCAACTCCGATTCCGGGATCTATGATGTTCAGGAAAACTGCCACCATGGGTTTCCGGGAGCAGCTGGTTGCGGCCATGACCGCACTGGTGGTGGTCGTCAGCCTCGTCATCGGCGTGCTGTTCACCCTCTATGCATTTGAAGAAGAGCAGAACCGCGCGTTTGTGCAACTGGATATCGGCGAGCGACTGACCCGCGAAGTGCTGGAGCGCCGAACCACCCTGGAACTCTCGCGCCTGCTCGTGCTGACACAGGATTTCGGCTTCCGCTCCGCCATTGCCAGCGCCAATCCGGCCACCCTGGCCAGCACCCTGGAAAATCATATCGGCCGGGTTGGTGCCGCCTTCGGGGTCATTCTGGATCAACAGAAACAGCCGCTGGCCTCGACCCTCGATCAGCCGCTCGGGGTCCCCTCCGCTCCGCTGTTTCGACAAGCCCATGAGCGCGGCTACGCCCGATGGCTGGTTACGGTCTCCGGTCAGGGTTACGAACTGATTCTCTTGCCGGTTGAGGCCCCGGGCCTCCGGGCGTGGATGATCGCGGCCTTCGCGCTGAATGACGCACTGGCAAACACCATTGCCCGGCTCTCAGATACCGGCGTGATGTTCCGGTCGCCGGAGCCGGGGGTTTCGGATTACCGCATTTTTGCTACCAGCGCCGGGGGCGAAGCCGCCAAGGGCACCTTGTCGGGCGCCGCAGGCGCCAACCGTTTCCTGAACGATCCTCAATTTTTTACCCGGGTGATTCCACTGGATACTGCCGAGGCTGAGGGCATACAGGCCATCCTGCTGGTCAGCCGGGCCGAGAGTATGGCGCGGTTCCAGACACGGGCCACCCAGATTGTCCTGCTTCTGGCGGGCATTCTGGTGTTCGCCATTGTCATCGCCCTTTATATAGCCCGCTCCCTCGGGCGCCCGGTGCGACAACTGGCAGACTATGCCCGATCCGTCGGAGACGGCAACGGTGCCGCCACAGCACCGCCGGAGGTCGCCGGCAGTCGGGAGCTGGCGCAGCTTAGCAAGGCCTTCAGAGATATGATTACCCGGCTGCAACAGCGAGAAGAGCAAATCCGCTTTGCCGCCACTCACGACGAGCTGACCGAACTGGCCAATCGCAATGCACTGCTGGAGTTTTGTCAGCAGGTGTTTGCCACCGGCTCTCGCTGCAGCGTTATCGGCATTCGCCTGGATGAGCTGTCCGAAATCAATGACAGTCTTGGCCTGGAACTGGGCGATACGGTTTTGCTGGGCATGGCGGAGCGCCTGAAATCACTGGTGCCGGAGGCCCGGATACTCGCCCGCACGGGGGATGAAGAGTTTCTGTTGATATTGCCGGACAGGACAACAGAGGAATTGGACGCCCGGGCCCGCGATCTGGCGGAACAGGTACGCGCGCCGCTGCCGGTAGACAACACCCCGTTCTCACTGAAAATTTCGGTGATTACCCTCGCTTTGCCCCGGGATGCCACCAACCGGAACCAGTTCCGGCGCCGCCTGAATCTGACGTTCGAAAAAGCCCGGGCCGAACCCGACGCGGTTATCCGTTATCAGCCCGGTGAAGACGAAAACCACCTTCGGCAGCTGAAACTGATCGCCGACCTGCACACGGCCATCGTGAACGATATGCTGGTCATGCACTATCAACCCAAACTGGACTTCAGAACGGGCAAACTGGTACAAGTTGAAGCTCTGGTGCGCTGGATTCATCCGGAGCTTGGTTTTGTCTCACCCGAGGAGTTTATTTTCCTGGCCGAGCGCTCCGGCCAGATTCAGACCCTCACCGCCCATATCCTGCAGCTCGTGGCCCGGGACGCCTGGCACTGGCAAAGGCAAGGCCTTGAATTCGGTGTGGCCATCAATCTCTCGGCCATGGATCTTGCCTGGAAGGGCCTGACCGACCATGTCCGTCAATGTTTCAGCGACCTTCCGCTGGGCCTGGGAAGTGTCGCACTGGAAGTGACCGAGAGCGCCGTCATGGATGATCCTGCGGCGGCATTGCGCACGCTGGACAAGCTCCGGGGCCTGGGTGTGAGCCTCTCCGTCGACGATTTCGGGACCGGCTATTCATCGTTGTCCCAGTTAAAGCAGTTGCCAGTCCAGGAGCTGAAAATCGACAAATCGTTCGTGCTGCAGCTCACCAACCAACCCCAGGATCAGCTGATTGTGCGCTCAACCATCGATATGGCGCATGGCCTGGGTCTGCAGGTGGTGGCTGAGGGCATCGAGGATCTCGACACCTGGAAGCTGCTGCAGCAGTGGCACTGCGACCTTGGCCAGGGCTTTGGCCTGGGTCGCCCGGTGCCGGCGGAGCAACTGCCCGACACCGCCCGGACACTGGCGGAACGTTTACCCGAACTCGCGCCTCCAACCTAAGGAATGCGGACCATGATGAAGTTTCTGCTGTGCTTGCTCATCATCCTCCCGGCCAGCGCGCTGGCCAGCGACCCCGGCAGTCGTCTGTGGGCAACCGGCGGTGTCACCACCATTGAGGGCAGTGCCGGTGGCGGCCTGGTTCCCTGGGCGTTGCTCAGCGGCTATGCCAGTGACCAGGAGTGGGGTGGCACCGTCAATCTCAGCCAGGCGCGGGTTGATGACTACACGCTGGATGTGCAAGCCGCCAGCGTTAACTGGCAGAATCGGGTGGAGGTCTCTGTGGCCCGCCAGACCCTCGACCTGGATACACTCGGCTTCATTCTCGAGGACGGTTTCGGCCTGACCGAAGACGAGCTGAAACAGACAATCCTCGGGCTGAAGGTGCGGCTGTTGGGTGATGCGCTCTATCGCCCCTGGGGCCAGTGGTCACTGGGGTTACAGTATAAACGGCAACAGGATTTTGTGGTGCCGGAGACCATCGGGGCCCGGGACGACGAAGGTATCGATGTGTATCTGAGCGCCAGCAAACTGCTGTTTGCCAGGGCGCTGGGCCACAATCTGCTGATCAACGGGACATTACGTGCCACCCGGGCCAATCAGGGCGGCCTGCTCGGTTTTGGCGGCGACCGCAACAACGGCTACGAGTTGATGGCCGAGGTGGCGGCCGGCGTGTTTCTGAACCGGCAATGGCTGGTAGGCGCCGAGTACCGGCGAATGCCTGACAACCTGGCCTTTGCCGAACAGCAGGACTGGTGGGACCTGTACGCCGCCTGGATACCCGACCGACGGCTGACCGTCACCGCCGCCTGGGTGCACCTGGGCGATGTGGCGACGCTCAGCAACCAGGACGGGATTTACCTGGCCATCGAGGGGAGCTTCTGATCATGATACATGGGCGCCACTTACCACCAATACGGCTTGCTGTCGTTCTGGCTATCTTTCTGGCCGGGTGCCAGTCACCTTCAACAGCACCATCCGGAGATCTTTACCAGCAGCTGGGCGAACGCACGGGAATCGCCCGGATCGTTGAGGACCTGCTGTTCCTGATTGTTGAGGATGACCGGATCAATCTTGCCTTCAAGGGCATCGACGTCCACCAGTTTCACCAGCACCTGACCGATCAGTTGTGCCAGCTCAGCGGCGGCCCCTGCACCTACACCGGGCGGGATATGCGCGAGCTGCACGCCGATATGAAGGTCACCGACACCCAGTTCAATGCCCTGGCCGAGAACCTGGTTCTTGCCATGGAACAGAACCGGGTTCCGACACGCGCGCAAAATCGTCTGTTAGCCCGAGTCGTGCCACTTTATCCCGCCATCCGCGACCTTTGAGGCAGCGCTAGAACAGGTTAAGCTTGCGCCCCAATTCGCCCGAGGCCTCGCGCCTTGTCTTGTGCACACATTGAAAAGGAGTCGGAACCTTGGTCGACAACGCAGATCTGGGCAAACTCATCCTCAGGATCACCCTCGGTGGGCTGCTGCTTTTTCACGGTATCTCCAAGCTGCTTAACGGGGTCGGCTTCATCGTGGGGCAACTGGCCAGCCACGGCCTGCCCACGGTGCTGGCCTACGGCGTCTATATCGGTGAGATTATCGCACCGTTAATGGTGCTGCTCGGCTATCAGACGCGGATCGGCGCCCTGATCATCGTCTTCAACATGATTCTGGCTATCGCGCTGGTACACAGCCACCAACTGCTGTCGCTCAGTGGCAACGGCGGCTGGGCGCTGGAACTGCAGGGCTTTTTCCTGTTCACCGCGCTGGCCGTGTTCTTCATGGGCCCGGGCAAGTACAAACTCAAGAACTGAGCTCACCGGTGGCGGGAGCCACGGCTTTCGGGTGCCACACCGCCACCTGGTTACGCCCCCCGGCCTTGGCCGCGTAGAGAGCCTCGTCCGCCCGGCGAATCAGTTCCTGGCTAGCACCCTGTTGGTCCGGCGTCAGTGTTGCCACGCCCAGGCTGATGGTCAGGCAGACCGGTGCCCTGGTCTCACCCGTGTCGACCGGTGTCTGCGCCACCATCTGACGCAGCGTTTCAGCAACCTGCCGGGCCCCGGCCAGATCGGTGGCGGGCAATAGCACCGCGAACTCTTCGCCGCCGTAGCGGGCCACCAGATCCCCGGAACGCCGAACTTCATTCACCAAAAGCTCAGCCAGCGCCACCAGGCAATCGTCGCCGACCAGGTGGCCAAAGTGATCGTTTACCCGCTTGAAATGGTCGATATCCAGCATGATCAGGCTCAGCTCCTGATCATGGCGCAGCGCGCGATTCCATTCGACATCCAGCTTCTCATCGAATCGACGTCGATTGGCGACATGGGTCAGGCCATCGGTCAGGCTGATGGCCCGTAATCGCTCGTTCGCCTGTTCCAGGGCCTCAGTGCGTTCACGAACCCGGGTTTCCAGTGTCAGATTGGCCTGGCGCTGAATGTCCAGTGCGTGCTCCTGGGCCTGCTGGCGACGCCAGCGCTCCCGGTTGATCCGGTACGCCAGGGCGAAAGACAGCAGGATCACCTCCAGAGCGACGCCGGCCTGGGGGGCAAGCTCGGTAAAACCGCTGCGCGGGATCCACCCCAGCTTGCTGACCGCCAGTACCGTGTGCCCCAATAGCAGCGGCGTCCAGGCAAGCACGTAAAATCCGCCAAAGACCTGCCCCTTCCGCCAGACATCCAGACCAATCAGCCAGGCCAGCGGAGTCACAAACGCCGCCAGGGTACTGATCCAGATAATGCCAATCTGATAGGACCCGGTGAAGCCGTAAACCAGCCCCGCCGCGTTCAACACCAATACCACCTGCAACAACCGGTAGCCCCAGCGCGAATGCACCTTGACTGCCAGGAACTTCATGGTGAACACCACCGCCGCAATCAACGCCAGGCTGACAATGGGCACGGTAAAATAGCGGTTAATCTCCGGCAGATCCGGCCAGAGCCACTGGAACAGCAAGCCGTTGAAATTGAGCTGCACCGCACCCGAACACACGACCGCCAGCACATACCAGAGGTACGTCTGGTGACGAACAATCAGGAACAGAAACAGGTTGTACAGGGCCAACGCAACGATGATGCCCAGGAACATGGTTTGCCAACCGTAGGAGAGCTGCTCGTTGGCAAGAAAACTCGCCGAAGGCGTTACCTCCACCGGAACCTGCACCGACCCCTGGGTATGTATGCGCAGCCAGGCCGTGGCCGGTTCTGAATGGGAGGGCACCAGAAACACAAAATTACGGTGCACGATCGGACGGCTGGTAAAAGGAAAGGTGTCTCCGGTCTGGTGAGACTCAATGATCCGGCCGTTCTGCTCCCAGAACACCGAGACCTCGTCCAGCAACGGGTAACCTACTTCCAGAACCCGGTTAGCGGGATTCGGGGGTATGGTCACTTTCAGCCAGAAGGTATCGTTGCTGAAGCCCCGGTTCAGTGCCCGCCCGGCGGGTATGGCTTGCCAGGATTCAGGGCCAAGCGTTTGCACGGCATCGAGACTCAGGTCAGGGTCCGCCACGGCCGTCCACTGGAAGGCGACAGGCTCAGCCCACGAAGAGAAGCTTGCCAGGCACAGCAAGGTTGCGAGAAAAATGCCTGTTACCGAAGAATAGCGCCCGTTCATGCTCGTCTGTCTTTTCCGGCCGGAAGTCCCTGAACTACACTGTGGTGTCCCTGGGCAGTCTCATTGATAGGACGCACCATCGTGGCTCACCGATAGTGTAGACGGATATCGCCCTCCCGTCTGGCACAATTAAGGGGTACGACCCCGTTACAACCAAAGAGGAAGCTATGCCCGAACGCAAACAAACCGTTCAACCCGGCCGTTACCGGCATTACAAAGGCCAGGATTATGAGGTTATCGGTGTGGCCCGCCACAGCGAAACCGAAGAGCCTCTGGTCGTGTACCGCTGCCTGTATGGCGACCACAGTCTGTGGGTCCGGCCTTTGACCATGTTTCAGGAAAGCGTCAGCGTTGCCGGCGAACAGGTACCCCGTTTTACCCGGGTCGGTGGCGAGTGACGGTTACACAACCGCTTTGACTGGCGCGGCCATTTCCTGCACATTAGCGCACTTTTCGAGCTGCCGACCCCTCCCCGGGCGCCGGTAAAATCTCAATCCCTACCCGGAGTTTGCGATGAATGCCGTTGTAGCCGCGGTACTGATCATGCTCGTGCTGAGCCTGTGCCGCATTCACGTTGTTGTTGCCCTGATCATTGGCGCCGTTTCCGGCGGCCTGATTGCGGGAATGTCCCTGGAAGATACCATTAACGCCTTCAACACCGGCCTCGGCGGAGGCGCTACGGTGGCCCTGTCTTACGCCACTCTTGGTGCGTTTGCGGTGGCCATCGGCAAATCCGGCCTGGCTCATGCCCTGGCCGACAAAGCCCTGGCCATGGTCGGCAAACAGGAAGGCAACGCTGGCGCCGCCACCGGCATCCGCTTCATGATCATTGGCCTGCTGGTGGCCATTGCCATGTCCTCCCAGAACATTCTGCCGATTCACATTGCCTTTATTCCCCTGGTGGTGCCACCGCTGCTGTACGTGATGGCCAAACTGAACATGGACCGGCGCCTGGTGGCCTGCGCGCTCACCTTTGGCCTGATCACACCTTATATGTTCCTGCCAGTGGGTTTTGGCGGTATCTACCTGAACGAAATCCTGCTGGCCAATGTCAGCGACAACGGTGTCGACGTGTCCGGCCTGAGCGTGATGCAGGCCATGGCCCTGCCGGCGCTGGGTATGCTGGTGGGCCTGCTGGTTGCGGTCTTCATTACCTACCGGGGAGGGCGTGGCTACGACCTCAAGCGCATCGAACAGACCGAGCGGGTGGATGTGCAGTACAGCCCGCGAACCCTGGTGATGGCCCTGATCGCCATTGCCGTGGCGTTCGTGGTGCAGCTCTGGCTGGGCTCTATGATTCTGGGCGCCTTGGCCGGCTTCGTGCTGTTCAACCTGTCCGGGGTGGTGAAGTGGAAAGAAGCCGACGACCTGTTCACCGAGGGCATGAAGATGCTGGCGATGATCGGCTTCATTATGATTGCCGCCAACGGCTTTGCCGAGGTGATGCGGGAAACCGGCGAAATCGCCAGCCTGGTGGAGGGCTCGGTGGCCGCCATCGGCAGCAACAAAGCCCTGGCCGCGCTGCTGATGTTGGGGGTCGGGCTGCTGATCACCATTGGCATCGGCTCGTCGTTTTCGACCATTCCGATCATCGCCGCACTGTATGTGCCACTGGCATTGCAACTGGGCTTCAGCCCGCTGGCCATTATCGCCCTGGTCGGCACCGCCGGTGCCCTGGGCGACGCCGGCTCGCCGGCGTCGGATTCCACCCTCGGGCCCACTGCCGGCCTGAACGTGGATGGCCAGCACAACCACATCTGGGACACCGTGGTGCCCACCTTCCTGCACTACAACCTGCCACTGCTGGCCTTCGGCTGGCTGGCGGCCATGGTGCTGTAAAACGCCTTGCGGAACGCTCTGTGTGCCGCCCGAACTGGCGGCGCACAGATGCACCCGGCAACTAGTCTTCCGATTCGGGATCGGCCCCCGATTTGAAAAACACCACCTGCTTGACCGTATGGTCGTCGGTGTTTTCCCGCTTGTTCACCCGGGTCTCGATTTCCGGTGCCGACGGCGGCGGTTGATCCGACATGGCATCGGTGAACCCACAGGCCACACACTCCCGCACCTGCTCGCCGTTGTCGTCGGTGAACATCATGATCTTGTCCATCTCCGCACAGCGGGGGCAGACAGCACCGGCGATAAAACGTTTCGGACTCGCCATACTTCAACTCCAGATTAGACACCCGATGGCCATTACGACCACCGGATGCAATTGTATCAGGCCGCCTCGTCGGTAATGCCGGTCTGTTTGAGCAAGGCATTCACCTCGGGCTCCCGGCCCCGGAACGCCTTGAACAATTCCATCGGTTCCTGCGAACCGCCTTTCTCCAGAATGTTATGCAGGAACGCCTTACCGGTCGCCGAGTCAAAAATGCCGTTCTCCTCAAACAGCGAGAACGCATCCGCCGCCAGCACTTCCGCCCACTTGTAGCTGTAATAACCGGCCGCATAACCTCCGGCAAAAATGTGAGAGAAAGCATTGGGGAAACGATTGAATTCCGGCGCCTGGACTACCGCAATCTCTTCACGCACCTTGCGGTGCATATCCAGTGGATTGGTGGGCGCAGTGTCGGTGAATTCCGCGTGCAGGCGGAAATCGAACAGCGAAAACTCCAGCTGGCGCACCATGGCCATGCCGGACTGGAAGTTCTTCGCCGCCAGCAACTTCTGCAGCAGATCCTCCGGCAACGGCTCACCGGTTTCGTGGTGGCTGGCAATCAGCGCCAGCGACTCCGGATGCCAGCACCAGTTCTCCAGGAACTGACTGGGCAGCTCCACGGCATCCCAGGCCACACCGTTAATGCCAGACACATCCATCACATCTACCTGGGTCAGCATATGATGCAGGCCATGGCCGAACTCGTGGAACAGGGTGGTCACCTCATCGTGGGTCAGCAATGAGGGCTTGCCGTCCACCGGCGCGGTGAAATTACAGGTCAGGAACGCCACCGGCAATTGCAGCCTGCCGCGCAGATCCTGCCAACGCACCCGACAGTCCGCCATCCAGGCACCGCCCCGCTTGCCCTGGCGGGCGAACAGATCCAGATAGAACCAGGCAATCGGCTGGCCACCGCGGCTGATGCAATACGCCGTGGCGTCTTCGTGCCAGGTCTCCACCTCCGGATGCGCCTCGATCTGCACATCAAAGAGCTTCTCGGCCACCCGGAACAGCCCCGGCACCACCTTGTCCACCGGGAACCAGGGCCGCAGCGTCTCCGGCGAGATGTCGTAACGCTTCTGGCGCAGCTTCTCGCTGTAGTAACCGATGTCCCAGGCTTGCAGATCTTCGACACCGTATTCGTCTTTCGCAAACGCCGCCAGCTCGGCAAACTCCTGCTCCGCCTGGGGCTTGGACTTGGCCGCCAGCTGGTTCAGGAAATCCATCACCTCATCCACATTCCGGGCCATCTTGGTGGCCAGCGAACGTTCGGCGTAGTTGTCAAAACCCAGCAACTGGGCAAGGGCATGGCGACGCTTGAGAATCTCCGCCATCACCGGCGTGTTATCCCAGGTGCCCGCATCCGGGCCCTGATCCGACGCCCGGGTGACAAACGCCTCGTACACCTCCCGGCGCAGCTCGCGGTTCTCACCATAGGTCATCACCGGATAGAAGCTGGGGAAATCCAGGGTGATCACATAGCCCTCAAGCTCCTTCTGACGGGCTGCCTGCCTGGCGCCTTCAATCGCCGTTTCCGGCAGTCCGGCCAGCTCATCAACATCGGTGATGTGCTTGTACCAGTGCTGGGTGGCGTCCAGCACGTTGTCGCTGAACTTGTTGGACAACTCCGCCAGCTCCCGGGACAGATCGGCGTAGCGCTTTTTCTTGTCCTCGGGCAGGTCCACACCCCCAAGACGGAAATCCCGCAGGATATTCTCGATGGACTTGCGCTGGGACTCACTCAACTGCTGGAAATCGTCACTGGCGGCCAGCTTCTTGTAAGCTTCGCACAGGGCGCCGTTCTGACTGATTTCGGTGCTGTATTCGGTGAGCTTCTCCAGACAGTTCTTGTACACCGTGCGCAGCTCGTCGTTGTTCATCACCCCGTTCAGGTGCGAAATCACCGACCAGGCATTGCTCAGTTTGTCCTCCAGCGCCTGCATAGGCTGCGCCAGCGTGTCCCAGGTGGGCTCGTCCTGCTGGGCCAGCGTCTGGATCTTCATCCGGTTCTCGCTGAGAATCTGGTCGATGGCCGTTTCCATGTGCTCGGTACGGATGTGGCCGAACTTCGGCAACAGATCGTCAGTCAGTAGCGGGTTATTCATAGGTCCCCTTCTCAGCTGTTCAGGTTTAAGTTACTTTCAGGCAACTCCAAGTTTCGGGGGAGTCTTTGGGAGGGGCTTTCCAAAAATTTGTGGAGCCATGGATGGCGGAACAGAAGCGCCACATGGATGTGCCGCAGGAGCGGTTTTTGGAAAGCCCCTCCCAAAGACTCCTTGCTCCCATTCAAGAGGTATATGTAATGGCGAATGTACGAACTCACAAGGGTATCACACCAGAATTTGGCGAACGCAGCTGGGTGGACGACAGCGCCGTGGTCATCGGCGACGTGAAAACCGGCGAGGACTGCTCGGTCTGGCCCATGACGGTGATCCGCGGTGATATGCACAAAATCCGCATTGGCAGCCGCTGCAGCATCCAGGACGGCTCGGTGTTGCACATCACCCACGCCAGTGACTACAACCCCGGCGGCTGGCCGCTGATCGTCGGAGACGATGTGACCGTGGGCCACAAAGCGCTTCTACATGGCTGCACCATCGGCAGCCGGGTGTTGGTAGGCATGGGCTGCACCGTGATGGACGGCGCCGTGGTGGAAGACGAGGTAATCATCGGCGCCGGCACCCTGGTACCACCAGGCAAGCGGCTGGAATCCGGCTACCTGTACGTAGGCTCGCCCTGCAAACAGGCCAGACCATTAAGCGACAAAGAAAAAACCTTCTTCAAATACACCGCCGCTAACTACGTCAAACTCAAAGACGAATACCTGAACGCAAACGACTAAAAAGCAAAAGCCCCGAAGCCAATCCACAATCAGCTCCGGGGCCTTCAATCGTGACCCAGACGGTTATTACCCCGCCGGAGCAGACACCTTTGCCCCGGCCGCTTCCAGGGCCCGAACGTAATCAACACTGCGGCGATGGCGCGAAATGCGATCCAGAATGGTGTGCCCCTGAGGATTGGTCGCATTCAGATCCCGCCCCGCCGCCACGAAGAACCCGATAAAACGCTCGAAATCTTCGGCCCGCATGGATTCATAAGCCCGATCCAGCACAAAGTAATCGGCATTGATGCCCTGGTCCCACGGCGTCAGATCCAGAAAACTTTTAACCCGCTCGTCGCTCCATTCCTCACCAATCACTTTGGGTTTGTCCGGTCCGCTCATACTGGCATCTCCTGCTGCTTGCTATTCGGCCGCACAGTATAAGACTTTGAATGAACTGAGGTTATATGAATGCACTATGAGCATCTGCGTTGGAGGCATAAGCACCAACCGGGCTCCGGACACATCAGGGCAGAATTTCCACCGGCAGCTCGGTGGTGGGCAGGTCGCCGTTGCACTCGGGATTACGAATGGCGATCTCGACCCGGCGGTTCATGGCGCGGTTGTCCGCCGTGTTATTCGGCGCCAGAGGCCGGGTCTCCGCCCGGCCGGCAGCCACCACCCGATCGGCCGGAATATCCCGGTTAAGCACCAGCTCATGCACCACCGACACCGCCCGGGCGGCAGACAAATCCCAGTTCGAGCGGAACCGGCTGCTGGAAATCGGGCGATCGTCGGAGTGCCCGGACACCACCACATCGCCGGTACACGATGAGAGCACGCGCACCACACGCTCGATGATCGGAATCATCTCCGGCTTGATGGTGGCATCACCAGACCGAAACGTGGCCTCTTCGGAGAACCGGATAACCACCTGATCCTCATCATAGTTGATATGCAGGGTTTCCGACGCTACTTCGGCTTCAAGCTCCCGCACCAGGCGACCGGCGAGGTCCAGGACTCCACCGGGGATCGGCCGGGTTTCTGCCTGTTCGGTGCGTTCATCAATGAATTCCGGCTGTTGCTGCAACGATTCCGACGGCTCGGGCAGGGAAACGGTGTCCGACTCCACCATGGTGATGGGCGAACCTCCCACATCGTCCCCCACCACGTTACTGGAACCAAAGGCCAGCGACATGGAATTGGCCATGGCACGGTACTTTTCCACATCCATCTCGGCAAACGACAACAGCAGAATGAAAAACGTTAACAGCAGCGTGGCCAAGTCCGCAAAGGTCACGATCCAGTCCGGGGTGCCTTTCTTCACCCGGTTTTTCTTCAGTGGCCGTGCCGGCAGCAAAGCTTAAACCTCCCGTTCGGGTTCAAGATTAGTGCGGTGTTCGGGAGACACATAGGACGACAGCAACTCCGTCATCACTCGCGGATTTTCCCCGCGCATGATGCTCTTGATCGAGGTGATGATCAGCATCTGGTTACGGGCATCATCCTCGGCCTTGAGCTGGAGCTTGTCTGCCAGCGGCAAGGCAATCAACTGGGCAATAAAAGCACCGTACAGCGTCGTCAGCAGGGCAATGGCCATGGCTGGCCCGATGGAGGAGGGATCGTCCAGGGTGTTAAGCATCTGTACCAGACCCACCAGGGTACCGAGCATACCGATGGCCGGGGCCGATTCACCGATGCCCCGGAACACCCGCTCCGCCACCTCGTAACGTTCCGCCGTTTGCTGGCTGTCCTGGAGCAGAGCCTCCTCCACCAACTCCGGCGGATGCCCATCGACGCACAGGTTGATGGCCTTTTGCAGGAACTCATCCTGCGTGTCGTGGTTTTCCAGGCCCAGAATACCTTCCTTGCGGACCACCCGGGCCAGCACCCCCACTTCCCGGATCAGTTCTGCCGGCCGGGCCAGGCGGTCGGTAAACGCTGCCCTGAAGGCCAGCCGGAAAGCGCTGATCACCGAGGGCATACGGAATTTGATCAGGGTAACGGCAAAGGTACCCCCAAGCACAATCGCCAGCCCCGGCAGATTCAGGAACGTGAGCGCGGAAGCGTTTGCCAGCATGGCCAGCACCACAATCAGGGTTCCGGCCAGCAACCCGACAAGCGTAAGAATATCCATAACTGACCCTTATCGACGGCTCGGCTGCAAGGCCTGCCTTACTCGGTTCTGAGTTTCTCGATCACCGGCAACGTCCCGGGACGAACGCCTCGCCACACGTGAAACGATTCGGCGGCCTGTTCAACCAGCATACCCAGGCCGTCAAACACCCGCCTGGCATCCTGGTCCAATGCCCATTGGTTAAAGGTGGTGGTCTGCAAAGAATACATCATGTCGTAGACCACGGTATCGGCACCGATCACATCGGCCGATACCGGCGGCAGATCGCCTTTCAGGCTGGCACTGGTGCCATTGATGATCAGGTCGAATGGCCCCACCGCCTGGTCAAAGCCACAGGCCGATAACTCCGGATCCACGTGCTCCCGGCCAAACAGCCGAACCAGAGCCTCCGCCTTGGCCACGGTGCGGTTGGCAATAACAAGGCCAGCGGGCCGTTCATCCAGCAGCGGGCCCAGCACACCACGCACGGCACCACCGGCGCCCAGCACCAGTATGCGCTTTCCCTTAAGGGCCACGGCGTGGTTGTCCCGAAGATCCCGGACAATGCCCACCCCATCGGTGTTATCGGCCACCAGCTGGCCTTCTTGATCGAGGTAGAGAGTATTGGCCGCACCCGCCAGCTCCGCGCGATGGGTGCGGTGCTCGGCCAGGGTCCAGGCCTGTTCCTTGAACGGCACGGTCACATTCAGGCCCTTGCCGCCACGCTCGAAAAAGTGCCGGACCGTGCCCACAAAATCGTTCAGCGGGGCCTGGATCGCAGTGTACTCCAGGGCTTCACCGGTTTGCTGGGCAAACAGGCTATGGATACGGGGCGATTTACTGTGACTGATGGGGTTGCCCACCACGGCATACAAATCGTTAGTCATGCGCTCCCTCCAGCCAGTCACGACCGGTCAGAAAATAGTCCGTCAGCCGGGCTTCCTCGCTGCCGGGCTCCGGTTGGCGATCGTAATCCCAACGGACCAGTGGTGGCAGGGACATCAGGATCGACTCCGTGCGCCCGCCGGACTGCAATCCAAACAGGGTGCCGCGATCATAGACCAGGTTGAATTCCACATACCGACCCCGGCGGTAGAGCTGGAATTCCCGCTCACGTTCACCCCAGGGCTGGCCCATACGCCGGCGCACAATCGGTTCGTAAGCCTCGATGTAACTGTCACCCACGGCTTGCATAAACTCGAAGTCCCGGTTGAAGTCGCCGGTGTTGTAATCATCAAAAAACAGACCACCAACCCCTCGGGGCTCCTGCCGGTGTTTCAGGTAGAAGTACTCGTCGCACCAGCGTTTATAGTCTGCATAAACCTGCTCGCCAAAGGGTTGGCAGGCGGCCCGGGCAGTCCGGTGCCAGTGCACGCAATCGTCCTCAAACCCGTAGTAGGGAGTAAGGTCGTAGCCACCGCCAAACCAGTACACCGGGGCGCTGTCTTTGGGAGTGGCGATGAAAAACCGGACGTTGGCGTGGGAGGTGGGAACGTAGGGATTGTTGGGGTGAATCACCAGAGACACCCCCATGGCCTGCCACGGCGCGCCTGCCAGGTGAGGGCGGTGGGCCGTGGCCGACGCCGGCATGGTATCGCCCATCACATGGGAAAAGTTAACGCCGCCCTTTTCGATAACCCCGCCATCGGACACTACACGGCTGATGCCGCCACCGCCTTCGGGCCGTTGCCAGCTGTCACGGATGAACGACGCCTGGCCATCAACGGCCTCCAGTCTCTGGCAGATGCGTTCCTGAAGACCGGTGAGGTATTCTTTGACGGCCTGGGTATCCGGCTGCTGTGACATGAATTCTCCTAACGAAACTGTTGTCCGGTAACAATATCAATAATACGGCTGGGCTTGCGATTGCCCCCGAGCGCACCCGGTACAATATGATCGATGCGATCCGCAAAATAGCGCCGTACCTGCCAGATGGCACGTGCCGGCTGCCGGCCCGCCGGATTGCAGGAAGTGCTGACCAGCGGCATACCGGCGGCGTCACACAGTGCCCGGACAATGGGATGATCGCTTACCCGCACCGCAATCGAGCTGTGTTTGCCGCGAACCCATTCCGGAATCTGGTGCTTCACATCAGGCAACAGACAGGTGACCGGGCCGGGCCAATGGCGGGTCGCCGCGTGTTGAAGATCGGCCGGTAACGGATCCAGAAGAAAGCGGACCTGCTCAACCGAGGAGGCAACCAGTATGACGCCTTTTTCAACCGGGCGTTGTTTAAGCTCCAGAATATCGTTAACCGCCTGTTCATTCCAGGGATCACAGCCCAGCCCCCAAACAGCCTCGGTCGGGTACGCGATCACGCCCCCGGCCAGCACTGTCTGGCGGGCAAGGGCCAATTGCATAAAACTCGGAGAAGACGAACTCGCCATGGGATTCGGGCGCCCTCATGCAGAACAGTGAACCATGCCCCGCCCCGTACGCTGATAACCGCCCGGGCAGGTATGCGCAAAACCCTCGAGCTCCAGAATCAGCAGCGACTGCATTAGCTGATCAGCCGGCAGTCCGGTTGCCAGGCTCAGGGCATCGGTGGACTGAGGATCATACCCCAAAGCCTCATACACCGCGATTTCCCGATGCTCAAGAACCGACAGATCCGGTTGGTCAGAGGCTTCCGGTGCATCAGCTGATTCCGGTTGCATCGACCACCACGTACCCAGCTCTTCGAGCACATCGTTCGCGGTTTCCACCAGCCTGGCGCCCTGGCGAATCAACTGATGGCACCCCCGTGCCACCGGGCTGTGAACCGATCCCGGTATGGCGAAGACTTCACGGCCCTGCTCCAGGGCCGTTCGGGCGGTAATTAAAGAACCGCTTCGCAAACTGGCTTCCACCACCAGCACGCCTCGGGCCAGGCCGCTGATGATACGGTTTCGCTGGGGGAAATACGCCGCCCGGGCCTGGGTGCCGGGCGGGTACTCGGAGACAATCAGGCCCTGGTCTCTGATGCGGTGTGCCAGCGGGCGATGCTGGGCGGGGTAAAGCCGGTCCAGCCCACAACCTACCACCGCGACGGTCGGATGCCCGGCATCCAGAGCCCCGGCATGGGCCGAGCCGTCAATACCCAACGCCAGACCGCTGGTGATCAGCAGGCCGCGGCGGCTGAGTTCTGCCGAAAACTGGCGGGCATGGTCCAGGCCGGCACGGCTCGCGTTCCGGCTGCCCACCACCCCCAGCTGGTCGCGCCGCAACAAGTCAACGTTACCCAGGGTATAAAGCAACAAAGGGGCGTTATGGATATGACGCAGGCACTCCGGATAGGGCGCCTCGTCCCGCCCCAGCAGGCCGATACCCTCGTGCTGGCATTGCCGGTGGATACTCAGAGCCCGGGCCACCAGGCTCTGGTTTGTATCACCTGTCTGCCAGGCGCCAACGGCCTCTATTGCCTCACGGTTCAGGCCCATGGCCCGAAGCGTGGCGGCATTCAGGGTCAGGATATCGGTAAGACGCTCAACGGTGCCCTCAATGCGTTCCCGCAGCGGGATTCCAAATCGGGGCAGCAGCGACAGCAGCAGCCATCGCCCTGACGGTGTCGCCAGAAATTCCTGTTCTGTCATGTTCTCTTCCTTGAAAACAATAATGGCCGGGCATTCCGGCCCGGCCATCGTTCAACATTATTACCAGATCAACCTCACCGCTCAGGGATTGGTCACCTTGTCACCCACCGCCAGGGGCCGGGTGGCCTGCAGCACCAAACCGTAACTCATTTTCTCGTAAGCCTGGAACACCATCAACAGGCCGGCCCGCTCGGAGGGCAGCTCGATGGTTTCTCCGGTTACCGGATCGCGCACCATGTTGCCCGCCTTGAGCACCGCCAGCACGTTACCTGCCTCCAGGCCCTCGCGCTCGCCCCGGTTAATGGCCACCACATTGAACTGGCCAATCTGGTTGACGCCGCCATCCACCGAAATCATCTTGCCTTCGATCTCACTGTCTGGCGAGCTGGGCACAAAGCTGGTGGTCAGCCGACGATCTTCGTTGACCAGCAAGCGGTCGCCAATACGCACTTCTTCACTGGATTTGGTAAGACCGACCGTGAGGACATCGCCATTGACGGCGTTGATGTTGCCACGGGCGATGCTCCGGGCCTCAAGCCCCAGGAACTCGCCGGTATCCGGATCGACAAATTCCTTGCTGCGACGGAAAATACCCACCCGGTCAGCCGGTTTTTCACCCCGGGCATAGATTCGGTCGCCGGCACCGGTGATGATCCGGCCGTCTTCGCCCTCAAGTACATAGGGCGCGCCGTTGATCTGCTCCGGGCTGACAATACGGGTATCGGTCAGGAAGCTGGCAATGGCATCCAGAGGAATAGCCGGAATCGGGGTATCGATGCTTTCGGCCCGGATTTGCGGCGACAGTTTCACCACATCGTTGCTGGCCACCTTGGTAATACGGGGTTTGCCATCAATATAAACCAGCGCCAGACGGTCACCCGGGTAGATCAGGTGGGGGTTGGCAACCTGAGGGTTCACGTGCCAGATTTCCGGCCAGTACCAGGGGTTGTTCAGGAATCGCCCCGAAATGTCCCAGAGGGTGTCCCCTTTGACGACCGTGTAACGCTCAGGATGATCAGACCTCAGCTCCGGCTGCGCCTGGGCCCAGGAGGTAAACAGCAGCGCAGAGGCCGCCAGCGCGTACAACAGTTTCCTCATTGTTTATGTCCTTGATCGCGTACCTTGAATCTTTGCATTCGGTAATGCCGCCACAGAATGCCCGCAGCATATTACGTTGTCATTCCCGTTACTATAGAAGAAGTCCGGGAATTTGTGATGTTATCTTTTGTTCTTCGAGTGATTTCTGCAGCCACAGAAGCCCTTTCAGGCGCACTCCCACCCGCTGACTGATCAGTTTGTATTCAATCGGTAATTTATTGGATAATAACCCCTATAGACAGAGGCAACTACCTTGAAGCCGGGAACTCTGCCAGCATTATAGGTTCAAACCACCTGAATCCCTGGATTCATCATAGGCGGACACCGGAAAATTGCGCAGTACGCTGTCGCATTTCGGTAAACGGTTTCACAACGTTACAAATGCCGTGCTGACCGGCGCCGCATTTTCGCTGGCAAGCCGCATCGACACATTGCCCGTTACTCACAGGCCAGAAGCAAAAGCACTATGATTCGAGAAATTCTTGAGTACCCGGACCCACGACTTCGCACCATCGCCAAACCGGTGGAGGAAGTGACCGACGACATCCGGACACTGATCGACGATATGTTCGAGACCATGTACGATGCCAGCGGCATTGGCCTGGCCGCGACCCAGGTGGATGTGCACAAGCAGATCATTGTGATGGATCTGTCGGAGGACAAAAGCGAGCCCCGGGTGTTCATCAACCCGAAGATAGAGGTTCTGGATGGCGACCTGGAAGCCATGCAGGAAGGCTGTTTGTCAGTGCCCGGATTCTACGAAGACGTCAAGCGCATCGAGCATTGCCGCATTACCGCGAAAGATCGCAACGGCGACGACTTTGTACTCGAAGCCGAGGGGTTGCTGGCGGTCTGCATCCAGCATGAGATGGACCACCTGAACGGCAAGTTGTTCGTGGATTACCTGAGCCAGCTCAAGCGCAACCGGATTCGCAAAAAGCTGGAAAAGCTCCACAAGCAAAGCGCCTGAGGGCTTCCAGCAAAGCACTGCAGTCAGGACCGGGTTACGACCCGGTTTTTTCGTATCAACGACACAGAGAAGCCACCAACGTGCGTATTGTGTTTGCCGGCACGCCGGATTTTGCCGCCACCGCCCTGAAAACGTTGCTGAACGACAACCATGACGTCGTCGGCGTTTATACCCAGCCGGATCGCCCCGCCGGACGCGGCCGCAAACTCATGCCCAGCCCGGTCAAGCAGGTGGCGCAGAAAGCCGGTATCCCGGTGTTCCAGCCCGAAAGCCTGAAACCGGAAGAAGCTCAGCAGGAATTGGCGGCGTTGAAACCCGACGTGATGATCGTCGCGGCCTATGGCCTGATCCTGCCCAAGGCGGTGCTGGAGATACCCACCCACGGGTGCCTGAATATTCATGCCTCGCTGCTGCCGCGGTGGCGGGGTGCCGCACCGATCCAGCGCGCCATTGCCGCCGGCGACGCCGAAACCGGCATCACCATCATGCAGATGGACGAAGGCCTGGATACCGGTGCCATGTTGCTGAAAGTAAAAACCCCGATCCATTCAGACGATACCGGCGGCAGCCTGCACGACCGGCTCGCAGACCTCGGCGGAAAAGCGATCAGCCAGGCGCTGTCCCGTCTGGTGGCCGGCGATCTGAAGGGTGAGGCACAAAACAATGACCAGGCGAATTATGCCCACAAGCTGTCCAAGGCGGAGGGCCACATCGACTGGACCGGCAGCGCCGATGACATCGAACGGCTGGTCCGGGCCTTCAATCCCTGGCCGGGAACCTTTACCGATCTGGGCGAGCAGCGCCTTCGGATCCATCATGCCACAGCCTTGACGCAGGCCAGCAAGCATCCGCCCGGCACCGTACTCAACCGGGAAAGGGACGGCGTAACCGTGGCCTGCGGCACCGGCACCCTGAACATCACCTCGGTGCAGCTGCCCGGCAGCAAAGCCCAGAGCATCAGTGATCTGATCAACGGTGGTAAACAGGTGTTACTCCCCGGCCAGGAGCTGAACTGACCATGGCCTATCAGCCTTTACCATTCCGCGCCGTTGCCGCCCAGGTGCTGCTGGCCGTGGAACAGGGCCAGTCGTTAACCCAATGCCTGGCGCCGGCGCTGGGCCAGCTGCCCCCGGAACAGCGGCCACAACTTCAAGCCATCTGTTACGGTACCTGCCGCTGGTTCCATCGGCTGGAAGAAGAGCTGAATCACCGCCTGAAGAAGCCCCTGCGCAAACCCGACCGGGTTGTCCACCACCTGATGCTGGTGGCCCTGTTCCAGCTGCGTTATAGCGAACAGGCCACCTACGCGGTCCTGAATGAGACCGTTGAAGCCTGCCGTGCCCTGGACAAACCCCACCTGACCGGGCTGGTCAACGGCGTACTGCGGGCCGCCGAACGGGAAGGCGCGCCGGAACCGGAAAACGACAGCAGCCGCTTCAGCCACCCGGTCTGGATGGTGGAAAAGCTGCGTCATAACTGGCCCGACGACTGGCAAGCCATTCTCGATGCCAACAATCAGCAGGCGCCAATGACGTTACGTGTCAACGCCCTGCGGTTCCGGCGCGATGACTACCTCAAACTGCTGGCCGAGGCCGGCATCGAGGCCCACGCCACCCGCTTTGCGCCCCATGGCATCCAGCTGGCGCGGCCGGTTCCGGTTGATCGCCTGCCCTGGTTTGAGGACGGCGCGGTCAGCGTGCAGGACGAAGCCGCCCAGCTGTGCACTACTTTGCTGGACCTGCAGCCAGGTCAGCGGGTGCTGGACGCCTGCGCAGCACCTGGCGGCAAGACCTGCGCCATTCTGGAAGCCTGCGGCGAGCTGGAAGAGGTGGTGGCCATCGACGAATCGGCCGAGCGCCTGCCCCGGGTGCAGGAGAATCTCGACCGCCTGGACCTGCACGCGGTTCTGACACAGGCCGATGCCGCCAGCACCGACCAGTGGTGGGATGGCAACGCTTTCGACCGCATTCTGCTGGACGTACCCTGCAGCGCCACCGGCGTGATCCGCCGCCACCCGGACATCAAATTGCTGCGCCGGGAATCCGACATCGTGCCGCTGGCCGGCATTCAGCTTGGCCTGCTGGACGCCATGTGGTCTATCCTCAAACCCGGCGGTCGGCTGGTGTATGCCACCTGCTCGGTGTTTCCCCAGGAGAACCACCGTATAATCCAGCGGTTCCTGAAGCAGCAAGATCAGGCCAGACTCATAACCATCACAACAGACTGGGGCCGGGACATGACCACCGGGCGCCAGCTGTTACCAGACCCGGACAGCCATGACGGCTTTTTCTATGCCGTACTGGAGAAACCTGAACCATGAAGATCCTGATTCTCGGCGCCGGCCAGGTAGGCGGAACCCTCGCGGAAAACCTGGCGAACGAAGCCAACGACATCACCGTTGTTGACAATGACAGCGCCCGCCTTCGGGAACTGCAGGACCGTCTTGATATTCGCACCATGCACGGCCGTGCCTCCTACCCCACGGTACTCCGGCAGGCCGGGGCCGAAGACGCCGACATGGTGATTGCGGTCACCAACAGCGACGAAACCAATATGGTGGCCTGCCAGGTCTCCAAACTGCTGTACAAGACCCCCACCACCATTTGCCGGGTTCGTGCCGGCGCGTATCTGGCCAAGCCCGAGTTGTTCTATAACAAAGAGACGGTGAAGGATCTGGACAGCCTGCGCGGATTTCCCCTGGATGTGCTGATCAGCCCCGAACATCTGGTCACCCAGCACATCACCCGGCTGATCGAATACCCGGGCGCGCTGCAGGTGCTGGAGTTTTCCAAGGGCCTGACCCGGCTGGTGGCCATCCAGGCCATCGAGGGCGGGCCGCTGGTGGGCCAGGAACTGTCTTACCTGCGCACCCATATGCCCAAGATTGAAACCCGGGTGGCCGCCATTTTCCGCAAAGATCGGGCGATCATGCCCCAGGGCGACACCGTCATCGAAGACGGCGACGAAGTGTTTTTCATCGCCGCCGCCGATCACATCCGCTCAGTGATGAGCGAGTTGCAACCGCTGGAAAAACCCTACAAGCGTATTTTTATCTGCGGCGGCGGCAACATCGGCTATCGCCTGGCGAACACCCTGGAAGACCGCTATCAGGTCAAAATTCTCGAACGGGACCACGAACGCTGCGTGATGCTGTCCGAACGCCTGCGCAAGAGCGTGGTGCTGGAAGGTAACGCCACCAACAAGGACATCCTGCTGGAAGAAAACATCGAAAACACCGATGTGTTCTGCGCCGTCACCAACGACGACGATGCCAACATCATGGCGTCGATGCTGGCCAAACGGCTGGGTGCCCGGCGGGTGTTCACCCTGATCAATAACCCGGACTACGTCGACCTGATTCAGGGCGGTGACATTGATGTGGCCATCTCGCCACAACAAACCACCATCGGCAGCCTGCTCACCCACGTGCGCCGGGGCGATGTGGTCAACGTTCATTCCCTGCGCCGCGGCGCCGCCGAGGCCATCGAAGCCATTGCCCACGGCGACCATCGCTCCTCGAAAGTCGTCGGCAAACGCCTGGACGAAATCAAGCTGCCGGCCGGGACCACCATCGGGGCCATCGTGCGGCACAACCAGGTACTGATCGCCCACGATCATCTGCGGGTGCAGCCCGACGACCACGTGATCCTGTTCCTGGTGGACAAATCCCGCATTCGCGAGGTCGAGAAGCTGTTCCAGGTGGGCCTGACGTTCTTCTGATTGATCCCAGACAAAACAACAGCCTGGCTGGCACTTAGAAATGCAGCGTCAGCCGGCGTATAATGCGCGTTTTCATTTTCAGGTGTGCCCTCAAAAACCGGGCGCCACACACAGACTGACCAGCAGGCAATCGTCGTGACAGACAAGGCAACCAACAACTCCGCGCCGGATCTCCAGACCTTCCAGGGTCTGATCCTGGCATTGCAGAATTTCTGGGCGCAGCAGGGCTGCGTGGTTCTCCAGCCCCTGGACATGGAAGTGGGCGCCGGTACCTTCCACCCGGCCACCTTCCTGCGCTCCATTGGCCCGGAAACCTGGAACTCGGCCTACGTTCAACCCAGCCGCCGCCCCACCGATGGCCGCTACGGCGAGAACCCCAACCGTCTGCAGCACTACTACCAGTTTCAGGTTGTGCTGAAACCGTCACCGGACAACATCCAGGAACTGTACCTGGATTCCCTGCGCGCCCTGGGCCTGGACCCTCTGGTGCACGATATCCGGTTTGTGGAAGACAACTGGGAATCCCCCACTCTGGGCGCCTGGGGCCTGGGCTGGGAAATCTGGCTGAACGGTATGGAAGTGACCCAGTTTACCTACTTCCAGCAGGTCGGCGGCCTGGAATGCTACCCGGTCACCGGTGAACTGACCTACGGCCTGGAGCGCCTGGCTATGTATATCCAGGGCGTGGACAGCGTGTACGACCTGGTCTGGACCAAAGGCCCGGAGGGCGTGGTCACCTACGGCGACGTGTTCCACCAGAACGAAGTGGAGCAGTCCACCTACAACTTCGAACACGCCGACACCGAGTTCCTGTTCCACAGCTTCGACGTGTACGAGCGCGAAAGTGCCCGCCTGATCGAAGCCGGGCTGCCACTGCCCGCTTACGAGCAAGTACTCAAGGCTTCCCACACCTTCAACCTGCTGGACGCCCGCCACGCCATTTCGGTAACCGAGCGCCAGCGCTTCATCCTGCGGGTACGCACACTGGCCCGCGCCGTCGCCCAGGCCTACTTCGACAGCCGCCGCAAACTCGGCTTCCCGCTGGCACCGGAAGCCTTGCGCAAGGAAGTGCTGGCCAACGTTGAGGCCGCCGAAGCCAAAGCCAGCAAGAAGGGCAAGAAAGCAAAGAAGGCACCGCAGGAACAGGGGAACGCATAATCATGGCAACACAGGATTTTCTGGTCGAACTGGGCACTGAAGAACTGCCCCCCAAGGCCCTCAAGCCATTGTCTGACGCCTTTACCCAGGGCATTGTCAAAGGCCTGGAAGAGGCCGGTGTCGCGTTCGGACAAGTAGAAAGCTTCGCCGCGCCCCGTCGTCTGGCCGTTCGCATTCGCGACCTGGCCGACGCCCAGCCCGATAAAGCCGTGGAAAAACGCGGCCCGGCCGTGAAAGCCGCCTTCGACGACTCCGGCAATCCCACCCGGGCGCTGACCGGCTTCGCCACCTCCCTGGGCATCACCCCGGACCAGCTCGACACCCTGGAAACCGACAAGGGCGCCTGGCTGGTGTATCGCACCGTCGAAAAAGGCAAGCCCACGGTGGAGCTGATGCCGGAGCTGGTGGACAAATCCCTCGCGGCCCTGCCCATTCCCAAGCGAATGCGCTGGGGCGCCTACAAAACCGAATTCGTGCGCCCGGTGCACTGGCTGATTCTGCTGTTCGGCAACAAGGTGATCGACACCCCGGTAATGAACCTGAAGCCCGGCAACAAGACCCGTGGCCACCGGTTCCATTGTCCGAAAGAACTGATTGTGCCCACCCCCGCCGACTACGAAGTAGTACTCAAGCAAGAAGGCTATGTACTGGCCGACTTCGCCGAGCGCCGCGAGCAGATCCGTACCGGTGTGGCTGCCCTGGCTGAAAAAGAAGCCGGCGCGAAAGCCGTAATCAATGACGAGCTGCTGGACGAAGTCACCGCCCTGAACGAATGGCCGGTGCCGCTGATGGGCCGCTTCGAGGAGCGCTTCCTGGAGGTTCCGGCAGAAGCCCTGATTTCCTCCATGGAAGAGCACCAGAAGTACTTCCACGTGGTGGACAGCAACGGGCGCATCCTGCCGCTGTTCGTGACCGTGGCCAATCTGGAGAGTAAAGACCCGGCCCAGGTAATTGCCGGCAACGAGAAGGTGATTCGCCCGCGCTTGTCCGACGCGGCCTTCTTCTACGACACCGACCGCAAGAGTAAGCTCGAAGACCGTATCGACGCACTCAAGCCCATCGTATTCCAGGAGAAGCTGGGCAGCCTGTACGACAAATCGGTTCGCGTTGCGGCTCTGGCGAAGAAAATTGCCGACGCCATCGACAGCGACCCGGCCCTGGCCGAGCGCGCCGCCATGCTGGCCAAAACCGACCTGTGCACGGAAATGGTGCTGGAATTCACCGACCTGCAGGGCATCATGGGCCAGTACTACGCCACCAACGACGGCGAGCACGCCGACGTGGCCAAGGCGTTGAACGAGCAGTATATGCCGCGCTTTGCCGGCGACGACCTGCCGTCTACCCTGACCGGCTGCGCCGTGGCGATTGCCGACCGGATCGACTCCCTGGTGGGGCTGTTTGGCATCAACCAGCCACCCTCCGGCACCCGGGACCCGTTCGCGCTACGCCGCGCTTCCCTGGGTGTGCTGCGCATCATCATTGAACGGCAGCTGCCGCTGGACCTGCAAACCCTGTGCGAATGGGCCGAGCAGAACTTCACCGTGCTGACCGAGCAGAACACCGCCAGCACCGTGGTGGACTATATGCTGGAGCGGTTCCGCGCCCACTACGACGAGCAGGGCATCGGTGCCGAGGTTTACCTGGCGGTACACGCCCGTCGGCCAACCCGGCCACTGGATTTCGACCGCCGGGTGAAAGCGGTGGAAGCCTTCCGCCAGCTGCCGGACGCCCAGGCCCTGGCCGGCGCCAACAAGCGGGTATCGAACATTCTCACCAAGCAGGGCGGCGACCAGATTGGCGAGGGGGTGGATAACACCCTGCTGCAGGATGCGGCGGAGAAAACCCTGGCACAGAAGGTCGACGAACAGGCGCAGCAAGTTCTGCCAATGTTCGAAGCCGGTGACTACGCCAGCGCCCTGAGTTCCCTGGCGAGCCTGCGCGAACCTGTGGATAACTTCTTCGATGAAGTGATGGTGATGGCCGAAGACGAGGCCGTGCGCAACAACCGCCTGGCGCTGTTGAACCGGTTGCGTAACCTGTTCCTGCGGGTGGCCGATATCTCACTGTTGCCTACGGCGGGATAAATCAGCCGCTGAGCAGATGTACTGACGAAAATACCCAGGGAAGGGGTTTCAAAACGGCCGGCAATCCGTATAATACCGGCCGTTGATCGGCGTGTGGCGCAGCTTGGTAGCGCACTTCGTTCGGGACGAAGGGGTCGCAGGTTCGAATCCTGCCACGCCGACCACTTTCCCGCTTTATCTCTGCCTTTCGTACTCTGAACACTCCCATACTGAAGCACCGTTTCTGAATCTTTGATAAGTCTGCTAATGTTCTCCCGTGCAACGGTCGCGGAGGGATACATTGAACAAGGCAACGGAATTCAAGTCCGGCAACTTTTCGTTTTTGTCAGAACACGATTCCTTATTCGTAGAACTGGCCGACTCCGCCGAACGAGCCTTCGCCAGTGACCCCAACAGCACCCTGATCAAACTCCGCCAGCTGGGCGAAGCCCTGGCCCAGCACTTGGCCGCGCGCTCCGGCATCGAGTTCGACGAACAGACCAGCCAGTCTGAGCTGCTGTACCGCCTGAACCGGGAATTGCGCCTGGAGCCTCAGGTCAAAGAGCTGTTCCACATTCTGCGCATCGAAGGCAACAAGGCCACCCACCAGTTCCGCACCCGGCACAAAGAAGCGATGGATGGCCTGAAAGTGGCCCGCGAGCTGGCTATCTGGTTTCACCGCTCCTTCGGCAAAGCCGGCGCCGGCTTCAAACCCGGGCCCTTTGTACCGCCTGCCGACCCCAGCGCCCAGTTACGCCAGCTCCAGGGAGATATCGAGAAACTCCGCCACGACCTGCAACAGGCCAACATGGCCCTGGACAGCAGCCAGCAGCTCAGCCAGCTGATCGAGCAGGAAAAAGCCGAATACGAAGCCCTGGCCGTGGCCATGGACGAAGAATCCCGGGCGCTGGCCGAACAGGCCCGCCAGCACGAACAGGCGCTGAACCAGCAACAACAGGCCTACGAGCAGAAGATCAAAGCCCTGCAGCAACAGCTCACGGAGCAGGGCGAGCAGACGGTTAACCAGCAACGCCAGCAGGTGGCAAAACAAACCAAAGCCGCCACCGACACCCTGGTACTGAACGAAGAGCTCACCCGCATTATCATCGACCAGCAACTGCAGGAAGCCGGGTGGGAAGTCGACAGCCAGGAAATCACCTATCAAAAGGGCGCACGCCCGGAGAAGGGCCATTACCGCGCCATTGCCGAGTGGCCCACCAATCACCATGGCGAGAAGGGCCGGGCGGATTACGTGTTGTTTGCGGGGCTCACGCCCATCGCCGTCGTCGAAGCCAAGAAAGAAAACACCAACGTGGCCGGCAAGATTCGCCAGGCCGAGCGTTACAGCAAAGGCTTTAAAGTAAACGCACCCTTGGTGGGCGCCTGGGAACTGACCGGCCGCACCATCGCCTGGCCCGCCGATGAAAGCGGCCATTTCCATGTGCCTTTCGTGTACTCCTGCAACGGTAGGCCGTATGTACCGCAATTACAGGAATACTCGGGCACCTGGTTCCGGGATGTGCGTGAGCCAAGCAATACCCGCCGTGCTCTGCAACAGTTCCACACACCGGGTGGTTTGCTGAATTTACTGGAGCGCGACAAGGCAAGCGCCGAGAAGCTGTTAAAAGATGAGCCCTTCGGTTACCTGAAACTGCGGGATTACCAGCAGAAGGCCATTGTCGCCACCGAACACGCACTCGCCCAAGGCGTTCGTACTGCGCTGTTGGCGATGGCCACCGGCACCGGTAAAACCCGCACCATCATCGGGCTGATGTACCGGTTTCTGAAAGCCGAGCGCTTCCACCGCATCCTGTTCCTGGTGGACCGAACCGCTCTGGGCCAGCAGGCCATCGACGCCTTCAACGAAGCCCCGCTGGAGCAGAACCACACCCTCAGCAAAATCTACAACGTGGCAGAACTGGGTGACATGGCCGCGGAAGCGGAAACCCGCATCCAGGTGGCCACCGTGCAGGCCATGGTGAAACGCATCTTCATGAGTGACACCCCGCCGGCCATTGATCAGTTCGACTGCATCATCATCGACGAAGCCCACCGGGGCTACACCCTGGATCAGGAAATGACCGAAGGCGAACTGGCCCTGCGGGACACCAGCCAGTACCTGTCCAGCTACCGCCGGGTGCTCGACTACTTCGACGCGGTGAAAATCGGCCTGACCGCCACCCCGGCCAAACACACCAGCGAGATTTTCGGCAAACCCGTATACACCTATTCCTACCGGGAAGCGGTGGCGGACGACTGGCTGATCGACCACGAACCGCCCATCCGCTACGAAACCCTGCTCACCCAGAACGGCATTACCTTCGAGAAGGGCAAGCCGGTGGAAGTGATCAATACGCAAACGGGCGAAGTGGACACCACCGAACTGGACGACGAACTCAGCTTTGAAGTGGATACCTTCAACCGCCGGGTGATCAACGAGAACTTCAACCGGGTCATCTGCGAACAGCTGGTGCAGGAACTGGACCCGTTCGGCGACGAGAAAACCATGATCTTCTGCGCCACCGACCTGCACGCAGACATGGTAAAAAGCCAGCTCGACAAGGCCTTCAAGGATCTCTACAACGGCCAGTACAACGAAGCCGCCGTGGCCAAGATCACCGGCCAGAGCGACAAGGTGGACCAGCTCATCCGCCGCTACAAAAACGAACGCTACCCCAACATCGCCATCACCGTGGACCTGCTGACCACCGGCATCGACGTACCGCCCATCTGCAACCTGGTGTTCCTGCGCCGGGTGCGCTCACGCATCTTGTACGAACAGATGATCGGCCGCGCCACCCGCCGCTGCGACGAGATCGGCAAAACCGTGTTCCGCATTTACGACCCTGTGGATATCTATGCCGCGCTGCAGGATGTGAACACCATGAAACCCCTGGTGAAAGACCCGAACATCACCCTGGAGCAACTGGTGGACGAGCTCACCGACGACGAGCAACTGGAAACCGCCCTCAACAGCCCCGGCGACGCGCCCGACGAAAGCCAGGCCGACGTGGTGCTCAGCCAGCTCAGCCAGAAACTCATGCGGGTGCTGCGCAAGGCCGACAACAAAGCCGAAACCCGCCCGGAACTGAAACAGAAGCTCGAAGAACTGCAGCAGAGCTGGGGCGTGGAACCCAAAGCCCTGCATACCCACCTGCACCAGCTCGGCCCCCGCCAGGCCTCGGAGTTCATCAAGCAGCACAGCGGCCTGCTGAACCAGCTGGCCGAGGTGAAATCCCTGGTGGGCAGCGACTATATGCCGCTGATCTCCGACCACGAGGACGAAATCCGCGAGCGCACCCAGACCTACGGCGTTCATGAACGGCCGGAAGACTACCTGGACAGCTTCAACGACTTCATCAAGCAACAACTCAACCAGTCCGCCGCACTCGCAGTCGTGGTCAACAAACCCCGGGACCTCACCCGGGAACAACTACGAGAAGTAAAACTGCTACTGGACAACCACGGCTACTCCGAAGCCCGTCTGCAGACCGCCGTGCGCAACCAGACCAACAAAGACATCGCCGCCAGCATCCTCGGCTACATCCGCCGCGCCGCCCTCGGCGAGCCGCTGATTCCCTTTGAACAGCGGGTAGCCCAGGCCATGGACCGCATCCTCACCCAGCACAACTGGACCCCGAACCAGCGCAAATGGCTGGAACGCCTGGCCAAGCAACTGGTGCATGAAGTGATCATCGACCGGGAATTTGTGAACCACCGCTTTGCCGATGACGGCGGGGCCAGGCAGATGGACAAGGTGCTGGGCGCACAGCTGGATACCGTACTGGAGGAGTTGAACGAGGCCATGTGGCCAAGTGTGGGTTAGTATTCCCTTGCCACCAGGATCACAAAAGCGCAAAATCAACAAAAATCCGTTGAAATAGCGAAAATATGATAAAGAACCTGAGTTTCAGAAACTTTTACAGCTTTGCGGATGAAACCGTGATCGACTTTGGTTTGGGCAAAAAGCCGACACCATCAGGTTATGACATATCCGTCGAAGGCGAGCGATACAACAAAGCCATTGCGGTGGTTGGCGCAAACGGTTCCGGTAAAACGCAGTTTTTGAAACCACTGGCGTTTCTGCGCTGGTTTATCTGTGAGTCATTTCTGGGAACGTCTCCAGACCAACCCATTCCGCTTTTCCCCCACCAGTTGCACAGCGAGGAGCCCAGCCATTTCGAGCTGGAATTCCTGCTTAAAGGCACCAGTTACCGCTACCAGCTTGAGCTGACGCCCGATGCTGTCGTTTCAGAAGCCCTGTATGAAAAAACCAGCACACAATACAGCTACCTGTTCAAACGCGAAAAAGCCGGGCAAGGCTACAGCTATAAACACAAAGGCTTCCCTTTCTCCAAAGCCCAAGCTGAGAAACTTCGGGGCAATGCCTCCTTGCTGGCAGCAGCCCATAGCTATGACGTGGCGGAAGCTCGACCCTTCATCGAGTTTTTTAACCGGATTGCGTCGAACGTTATCTCGTCGGGGCGTCGTCATTTTCAACACGGTGCAGTTATTGGTACGGCGGAACAATTCCAGAAGAACCAGAACCTTCTACAGCAAATGTCTGAAGCGATAAGTCAGTTCGATCTCGGCTTGAGCAGCGTGGAAATACGCGAACTTACGCGGAGTGATGAAACGGGAAAAGAAGAAAAATTGTTCGTTCCGTTTGGTATGCACAAGACCGACGATGGCCAAAGCTTTGAGCTGCCCTTTTTCGAGGAATCCAGCGGAACTCAGTCTGCCTTCGTCTTACTTGGCCCAATACTGCAAACGCTCGAGCAGGGCGGTATCGCCGTTATTGACGAAATGGACAACGACCTACACCCGCACCTGATCCCGCATCTTCTTGAGTGGTTCGAGTTTGATCACAGCAACCCTCACCAAGCCCAACTGATCTTCACCTGTCACACGCCCGAGGTGTTGAACTTGCTGCAAAAGCATCAGGTATACCTGGTCGAAAAACGCAATCAGAACAGTGAAGCCTGGCGGCTTGACGATATGACCGGCCTGCGTGCAGACGACAACCTTTACGCCAAATACATGGCCGGAGCGCTCGGCGCGACGCCGGAGTTGTAATCGCCTATGGCAAGGAAGCGCACACAACGACATCATCCCCGACAGGTCAGCAAAACCACGCTGTTGATCGTGGGGGAAGGCCCGGACGATCAAGCCTTTATCAAGCACATGAATCAACTATTCCGAGCTGAGAATACCGGCGTAAAGCCAAGCATAGAAAAACAGTCCGGAGGCTCGCCCGGTAACATCATTACCAACGCCGCGAGAAAATATGGGCACTTGCCCTTTGACCAGCGGTTCCTGGTACTGGACTCAGACATACCGGTTTCCCAGCAGGATTACGACAAAGCCAAAAAACACGGCTATCAGATCATTCTTTGGACACCCGTATGCCTGGAGGGAACGCTACTGGATGTTCTCGGTGAAGCCGTCGATGAAAATGCACCGGCTTTGTCGTTAAAAAAACGGCTCCATCCCCGTTTGGATGGCCCCCATACAGACAGCAGGGCCAACAAACCGCTTTTCTCCAAAACGATTCTGGAGAAGTCTGAAAATCAGTCGATCATCGATGTAAGAACGGCCCTTCTTCTGAACAAAGGGCGACATGCATAGAAAACCGGCTTTTCTTAATATGTCGCCCACAACGTACAAAGATTTCGGCATTTTTTATACATGAGGCGCTAACCAACACGACGCGCCCATCAAAGGATTACCCATGACCAACAACGACATCGTCCAAAAACTCTGGAACCTCTGCGACGTTCTGCGGGACGACGGCATCAACTACTCGGACTACGTCACCGAACTGGTGCTGCTGCTGTTTATCAAGATGGTTCACGAAAACAAAGACTTCGGCACTCTGGTAAGACACCCATTACCGGAGGGCTGCCGCTGGACCGACCTGAACGGCAAGTCCGGCATCAACCTGCTGAACGACTACAAACGCATCCTGCTGATCCTGTCCACCGGTAAGGATGACAGTGGCAAACGGGTACACAACGACCCCTTGATAACGGCAGTTTACGATAAAGCGCAAACACGCTTAAGCGAGCCGCGTCACCTGGAACAGATGATCAAAACCTTGGACCAGATCGACTGGTTCAGCGCCCAGAAAGACGGCCTGGGGGATTTGTACGAAGGCTTGCTGGAAAAGAACGCCAACGAAACCAAGTCCGGCGCCGGCCAGTACTTCACCCCCCGCGCCCTGATCAACACCATGGTGCGCTGCCTGAAACCGCAACCGGGCGAGCGAATCCAGGACCCGGCAGCGGGCACCGCAGGCTTTCTGATTGCCGCCCACGAATACATCAAAAGCCAGACCGACGACCTGTATGAACTGAAAGACGCAACAAAAACCTTCCAGACCACCCAAGCCTACGTGGGCATCGAACTGGTGCCCGGCACCCGCCGCCTGGCCCTGATGAACTGCCTGCTGCACGGCATGGAAGGCGATGCCGAAGGCGTGGTGCATCTGGGCAACGCCCTGGGCCAGACCGGCGCCGGGCTGGAAAAGGCGGATGTGATCCTCGCCAACCCGCCCTTCGGCACCAGCAAAGGCGGCGACGCCAGCATCACTCGGGACGACCTGACCTACAAAACCAGCAACAAACAGCTGGCCTTTTTGCAGCACATCTACCGCAACCTCAAACCCGGTGGCCGCGCCGCCGTGGTGCTGCCGGACAACGTACTGTTCGAAGCCGGCGTGGGCACCGACGTGCGCCGGGATTTGATGAACAAATGCAACCTGCACACCATCCTGCGCCTGCCTACTGGCATCTTTTACGCCCAAGGCGTGAAAACCAACGTGCTGTTCTTCACCAAAGGCAGCGCGGCGGACAAATACCAGGAAGAAAACTGCACCGAACACGTCTGGGTCTACGACCTGCGCACCAATATGCCCAGCTTCGGCAAACGCACGCCCTTTGGCGACACGCACCTGAAGCCGTTTGAGACGGTGTATGGTGACAGCGCCAACGGCGACAGCGAGCGCAAGGAGGGGGAGTACAGCTTCCACTCCGAAGCCATCGAACTGCCGGAACACAGCGACGAAAACGAAGGCATCGACCCGCGCCTGGCCCACAGCCGCTGGCGCAGTTTCAGCCGCCAGTGGATTGCCGAGCACAAGGGCGACTCGCTGGATATTTCCTGGCTTAAGGACAGCGACAGTGTGGATGCCGCCAACTTACCAGAGCCGAGCGTTTTGGCGGGTGAGGCGATGGGGGAGCTGGTTCAGGCGCTGGGGGAGTTGGATGCGTTGATGCGGGAGTTGGGGGCTGAGGAGGAGGCTGATGGGGCTCGGGTGCTTTTGCAAGAAGTGATGGGTGGGGAAGGGTAATGTCAGAATATCAACTTCCTCAAGGCTGGATGCCTTCAGCCATTCAGAACATCACTTCTGCCGATGGCCTGATATCCGATGGCGACTGGGTTGAATCCAAAGACCAAGACCCAAGTGGCTCCATACGCCTGATTCAGCTAGCTGACATTGGTGATGGTGACTTCCGTAATAAATCCAATCGGTTTATGTCCGAAGACAAAGCCAGCCTTCTAAATTGCACGTTATTAGAGGAGGGGGATGTGTTAGTAGCACGGATGCCAGATCCTTTAGGGCGAGCTTGCCTTTTTCCTGGTGTCGGGCAGCCTGCGGTAACCGTCGTGGACGTGTGTTTAATTCGAGTAGGCTCCAGATCCGCTTTAACCAATCACTTGCTCAAATACTGGATTAACTCTCCAAGTTTTCGTGGTTTGATTTCGGAGAACGCATCAGGAACAACGAGGAAACGGATTACTCGAAAGAAACTGGAGAAATTTGAGGTTCCGGTTCCCTCCCTCGCCGAACAAAAAGTCATCGCCGACAAACTCGACACCCTGCTAGCCCAGGTAGAAAACACCAAAGCCCGCCTCGAACGCATCCCGCAAATCCTCAAACGCTTCCGCCAGTCCGTGCTGGCTGCGGCGGTGAGTGGGCGGTTGACTGGTACAGGCGAGCAAAACTTCGCGACAATCCCGGTTGAGCAACTGGCAAAGCAAAAAAAGTACTCTCTTGGGATCGGGCCTTTTGGGAGCAACTTAAAAGTCTCGGACTATCGCGAGGCAGGTCACCCTTTGGTTTTCGTTAGAGAAATCCGTGCGAACCAGTTTGGTGATGACGCAACAAAGTATGTATCTGGCGAAAAGTTTGATGAGCTCAAGGCGCATCGAGTAGCACCCGGTGACATTTTGATCACCAAAATGGGCGATCCACCTGGCGACATTGCAATATATCCATTAGATCGGCCAGAAGCGGTTATAACGGCCGACTGCATTAAGCTATCGGTTGACGAGTCAGCCTATTGTCGAGATTACGTTGCTTATGCAATGCAGTCGGAGCAATTCCGTCGCGATGTCTTGTCAATTTCTGCTGGAGTAGCGCAGCAAAAGGTAAATCTAACTAAATTCAGAAAACTGCCTCTGCAGGTTCCACCAAAAGCGGAACAAACCGAAATCGTCCGCCGAGTAGACCAACTCTTCGCCCACGCCGACCGCATCGAACAACAGGTCAACAACGCCCTGGCCCGCGTCAACAACCTCACCCAGTCCATCCTGGCCAAAGCCTTCCGGGGTGAACTCACCGAGCAATGGCGGAAAGACAACCCGGAACTGATCAGCGGGGAGAACAGTGCGGAGGCGCTGCTGGAGCGAATTAAGGCGGAGAGGGCGGCGGTGAAGCCGGCTAAACGGATACGGAGGAAGATCAATGCCTGACCTGGACGATCAACAATTACCGCTGTTTTCTGACGATTCGGCAGCAGAGGCCGAGAGTGGCCAATATTATGGCGCTGCAGAGAGTAAGGCGGCGACTCCTTACAGCAAATACGTCGTCTACGTTGATGAGAGCGGGGATCACAGCATGGGCAAAATTGACCCACAGTACCCGTTGTTCGTCCTCGCATTTTGCGTCTTCCATAAACGTCACTACAGCGAAAAGGTTGTATCCGCCTTGGAAAAATTCAAATTTAATCACTTCGGTCATGACCAAGTGGTCCTTCACGAGACAGAAATCCGGAAAGAAAAAGGCGTTTTCAATATTTTCCGTAGCCGTGAGGAAAAGGTCGAGTTTTTAGACGAGCTCACCAAGATTATCGAATTCAGTAACTTCATTCTGATCAGTTGTGTCATCGACAAGCGGCGCCTGAAAAGCCATGGCGGCTCTGATACCAATCCCTACCATATTGCTCTCGGATTCTGCCTCGAGACTCTATACGAGTTCCTGGAGGAGAAACAGCAGCACGAAAAGAAAACTCACGTGGTTGTGGAGTGTCGAGGCAAAAAAGAAGATAACGAACTGGAACTGGAATTTCGGCGCATTTGCGACGGTGCCAATCAGCTGGCCCGTCAGCTACCGTTTGATGTCCTTTTTTCCGACAAGAAAACCATGTCGTCAGGCCTGCAGCTAGCAGATCTCGTGGCAAGACCTATTGGATTGAGCGTATTAAGGCCCCAGCAGTCAAATAAGGCCTTCGAGGTACTTAAGAAAAAATTCTATTGCGACGGTGGGAGAGATTGTGTGGGTATGGGTTTCGAGGGCATGGGTCTGAAAATTTACCCACCCGTAGAAAGCGAAAAGCCCCGATGAAACTCACCGAGGCTATAGCGCCGACCGGGCACCCCCAATCCACTTGCCATAGATTATAGTCACGCCTGTTGCACCTGGCAACACCAACTAGTGGGTTTGCATATCCGCCCATTTCAAACCACCAATCGACTGAAGCCTGGAAACCACGCCTCCAATTTTGGCTGTATCCAGCTCCTGGTACGACTCAATTTTTAGCTTTTTGAGTTTCCAGCCACCTTCTGGCAGGCGCTCCCAGGTGCCTTGCCCACTAACCCGAACCTGTTTGAACAGAAGTGATGACAATCCTTGGGCAATATCGATAGATGCCTCACAACGAAGTGTTTCGCCATTAGCGCCTTCCAGACTCACGGGTATGGTGTCGTCTTTGCCGCCAACACGGTATAAACGCCCCTGAACAGAGCCCGACTTGTTGATCACCAGGGGCTTTTCATCATCTGGCCGTTTCCTGAACGACAGTATTTGAGTATCAGCGTCATTCAAAATTGCACCTCCTGTGCCATCCTCATCCATAAGTTGTCTCAGGCTTCGATGGGCCGATAATTGTTTTTTCGTACCCATACCGTTTGGCACTTCCCGCACATGGGTAAGAACCCTCTGATAGTGCAGGTCTTCAATATCCACATTCAGCATAGCGCTGCCCGGGCTGACCGAGTCAAAATGCACATGCTCCACTTCTCCGAGCATGTCAGAGAGGTGGGTAATGTACTGCCCCAGTCGCTTCATTGAGAGCGTTTCGGGAGTGCGATCATTTAACTTCAAGGTCAGCTTTTTCATACACAGAATTATAGAAGGGTGGTAGCCCACTTGCTACCGGGCGTGCTCCACCACAATCAATTCACTTAAATCAAAACCCTCAGCCTTCGCCCGCGCCTTGAAGTTCTCCAACACCTCCTCACTCACCTCCGCCGTGCGCGACATCAGCCACAGGTAATCCCGGTTGTATCCGGTGATGTAAGCCGTGGAATAGTCGTCGTCCAGCCCGAACACCACGTAAGAGGCGTAAAACGGCCCGAAAAACGAGACCTTCAGATGGCCCACGTCGCTGTCCTCCACAAACACCGCGCGACCTTCGGCTTCCTGCCACTCGCCTTCCTCGGCGTTGTAGCCCCGGTTGATGACTTTGATGCTGCCGTCGCCGTTCAGGCGGTAATCGGCGGTCACCTGGCTCAGCCCTTCCTCAAAAGAATGGTCCAGGCGGGCGATCTCATACCAGGTGCCCAGATAGCGCTGCTGGTCGAAGCCGCTCACCGGGGTGATGCCCTCGGGCAGACCGGTGCAGCCGGCCATCAGTAGCACGGTGGTAATCAGCGCAAGAACAGATTTCATAAAGACTCCTGTGTTTGAATACTGGCTCCCGAGCCTGACAATGTCGGGTCTGGTGATTGTACGATAGATAGCAAGCTCCAAATCACTTTTCCCTTCGTATACTGTGGGCTACTCAACCAAGGAGGCAATGATGATCGGATACGTTACTCTCGGTGTCAGCGATATGGACCGGGCCAAGCAGTTCTACACGGATCTTCTGGCAGAGCAGGGCGCCAAGGTTCTGATGGATATGGAACGGATTGCCTTCATCGGCAAAGACATGGGCTCGCCCATGCTGGCGGTATGCACCCCGTTTAACGGCGAACCGAACCACCCGGGCAATGGCAACATGGTGGCCATTCCCGCAGGCTCGAAAGAGGCTGTGGATAAGTTTTACCACAAGGCCATTGAACTGGGCGCCACCTGCGACGGCGAGCCGGGGCAGCGGATTCCGGATATGTTCTATGGCGCCTACGTGCGGGACCCGGACGGCAACAAAGTCGCCTTCTTTGAATTCGGCTGACAGTGTGCCCGGCCACCATCCCCGGCGGGTGGTGGCTTCCGTTCTGGCTACACCGATAGATGCCGGCGAAACAACAGCAACGCCGCCGTGAAAAATACCCCACCGATAACCACCAGCGCCAGCATCTGTGGCCACACCACCTCCAGCCCCGCGCCCCGATACAGAATAGCCTGCGCCATGCTGACAAAGTGGGTGGTGGGTGCCGCCAGCATCAGATCCTGCACCAGCTGAGGCATACTTTCCCGGGGCGTGATCCCTCCAGATAACAGCTGCAACGGCAGAATGGTAAGAATCAGCAACAGACCGAACTGGGGCATGGTTCGGGCCACGGTGCCGATCAGAATGCCAATCGCGGTGGTGGAAAACAGGTGGATCAGCGCGCCGAGCAGGAACAACAACACCGACCCCGCCACGGGCACCTGCAGCCAGCCCTGGATCACCAGCGTGACCGACAGCGCCGCCGCCAGTAACACCACCAGGCCATTGGCCCACACCTTGGAGGCCATAATCTCGAACGGCCGCAACGGCATCACCATCAGGTGTTCCACGGTGCCGTGTTCACGCTCGCGAATCAGCGCCGCCCCGGTAAGGATAATGCTGATCAGCGTAATCTGGGTTATCAGCTCCATCACGCCGCCAAACCAGGTGCCGTCCAGGTTCGGGTTGTAGTTTACCCGGGTGACCAGCTCGATCGGTAAGCCACCGCCAGCGGAACTGCCCGGTTGCAGAAACTCGGCCACCTCCGCCATCGCGTAACGCTGGATGTAATTGGTGCCAATGAACGCCTGGCTCATGCGCGTGGCGTCAATGTTCAGCTGCAGCGCCACCGGTTGGCCCTGGCGCACGTCCCGCTCAAACCCCTCGGGAATCACCAGGGCAAAGGTATGGCTGCCCTGGTCCAGCAGGCGGTCGATGTCGCCATACGCCACAAGATCGGGTTTCAAAAACCACGGCGGTTGCAGCGAATTGATCACCCGGCCGGACAACACCGTCTGGTCTTCGTCCACTACCGCAATCGGGGCGTTGTGAAGTTCCATGGAGCCGGCGGACCCGGCGGTGTAGATCATCACCGTGAAGGCCACCAGCACGAACAGCATCAACGCCTTGTCTTGCCAGAGACTGCGCAGTTCCTTGAGGCCCAGGTGCCAGATGTTGCCCAGAGAGTTCATATCAGCGCCCCTGTTTGCGCAGTAAGGCCACGGCCATTACCGTCAGCACCGGTACAAAGGCCGCCAGGGCCAGAAAGGCCCCCTGCATATCCGCCAGCGACAGGCCCTTGGTGAACACGCCCCGGCTGATCTGCAGGAACCAGGTGGCCGGCCACATCGGGCCGATCAGCGCCCCGGCGCCACTCAGGGAGGAAACCGGCTCGGTCAGGCCGGAGAACTGCACCGTCGGTAGAATGGTCAGAATGGCGGTGGCAGCCAGGGCGGCAATCTGGGTAGAGGCAAAGGTCGAGATCACCTGGCCCAGTGCCGTGGTTGCAGTCACAAAGAGTAGGGCGCCCAGGGTCAAGGTCAGGAAACTGCCCTTGATCTCCACATCGAACAGGTACACCGCCAACAGGACCAAGCTGAGGTAACTGACCATGCTGAAGGCGATGTAGGGCAGTTGCTTACCGAGCAGAAACTCCACCCGGGTAACCGGTGTCACGTACAGGTTGGTGATGGAGCCCAGTTCTTTCTCGCGCACGATCCCCAGGGCCATGAGAATGGCCGGAATAAAAATCAGCAGAATGGGGATAACCGCCGGCACCATGGCATCCAGGCTGCGGAAATCCTGGTTGTAGCGGTACCGGTCTTCCAGCGTGACCAGGGTGAGGGTGGGCACCACACCCAAGGTACGCTGGGCCAGCTCGGTCAGGTAACTGAGGTGTATGCCCTGCACATAGCCCAGAATGGTCTCGCCCCGAAACGGCATGGCGCCGTCCACCCAGACGGCCAGTTCCGTGCTGCGGCCCCGCTTCAGATCCTTACCGAAGCCCGCTGGTATCTCGATCGCCAGGCTCAGCTCGCCGGAACGCATGCGGCGTTCCAGTTCGCCCATATCCTGTAACGCCGCCTGCTGCTTGAAGTAACGGGAGCCGGAGACTGCCGCCACATAGTCCCGGCTCTGGGGCGTCTGGTCGCGGTCCAGCACCGCGAAGGACAGGTCCTCCACATCCAGGGTGATGCCGTAACCGAGAATCAGCATCAGCAGGGCCGAGCCCACAAACGCAAACGCCATGCGGATCGGGTCCCGCAGCAGCTCCCGCGCTTCGCGGCGGGCGTAGGCCATCAGCCGGGTGGCACTGAACGGCTTCGGGCGGCGATGGGGTGTTGCGGTAGTCAGTGCCAGGTTGTCGGCGTCGGTTTCCGGCTCCTGATCCACCGCTTCCAGGGTATTCATGAACGCGCCTTCCAGGCTGTCAGTGCCGGACGACTCGATCAAGCGGGCCGGGGTGTCACAGGCCAGCACCTCGCCGGCGTGCATCAGCGAGATCCGGTCGCAGCGCTCGCCCTCGTTCATGAAATGGGTGGAGATGAAGATGGTGACGCCGTCCTCCCGGGACAGGCGCATCAGCAGCTGCCAGAACTGGTTACGGGCGCCCGGGTCCACACCCGAGGTGGGCTCATCCAAAATCAGCAATTCCGGCTCATGAACCACCGCCACGGCCAGCGAAAGCCGCTGGCGAACCCCCAGTGGCAGGGCGCCTGCGAGCTGGTCCAGCACGTCGTCCAGGCCGAACGCCTGCACCAGGGCGGGGATACGCTCGGCAAGTTTGGCGTCCGACAGGTGGAACAGCCGGGCGTGCAGGTCCAGGTTCTGGCGCACAGTCAGCTCGCCATACAACGAGAAAGCCTGCGACATATAACCCACCTTCTGGCGGGTGGCCAGATCCCTGGCATCCAGCGCTTCGCCGAACAGCCGAACCTCGCCCTCCGAAGGCGTCAGCAGCCCGGTGAGCATTTTCATGGTGGTGGTCTTGCCACAACCATTGGAGCCGAGAAAACCGAAAATTTCACCTTTCGGGATAGAAAAGCTGACGTTGCGCACGGCGGTAAAGTCGCCAAAGCGCAGGGTCAGGTCCCGGGCTTCGATGGCCGGCGTCTGGCCGGTGTAGTTGCCGGAGTCCGGGGTCGCGCCCATTGTGCTCGCTTGCGCCCCGGCCTGCCGGCTTTCCGGCAACAGGGCAATAAACGCATCGTCCAGCGTCCGGGTGCCGGTCTGCGTTCGCAGTTCGTCGGGCGAGCCGGTGGCCAATACCTGGCCGTTGTCCATGGCCACCAGCCAGTCGTAGCGCTCGGCTTCTTCCATGTAGGCGGTTGCCACCAGCACGCTCATGCCCGTGCGCTGGCCGCGAATGGTATCGATCAAATCCCAGAAACGTTTGCGCGAGAGCGGGTCGACCCCGGTGGTGGGCTCATCCAGGATCAGCAAATCCGGGCTGTGAATCAACGCGCAGCACAGGCCCAGCTTCTGTTTCATGCCTCCGGACAGTTTCCCCGCCGGCCGGTTGCGGAACGGCAACAGACCCGTGGCCTTCAGCAGCCGCTCGATCTGATCGCCCCGGCCAGCGCCGTTCAAGCCAAACAGATCGGCGAAAAACGCGATGTTCTCGTCTACGGTCAGCGTATGGTAGAGGTTGCCTCCCAGGCCCTGGGGCATATAGGCAATGCGCGGCGCAACCCGGTTGCGAAAGCGCTGGCTGCGCATATCGCCGCCCAGCACCTGCAGCGACCCGCTCTGTAACTCACGGGCGCCGGCAATCAGGCCCAGCAGGGTGGATTTCCCCACCCCGTCCGGGCCAATCAGTCCGACCATGCAGCCCGCGGGAAACGTCAGGGAGATATCGGCCAGCGCTTCAGTGTCACCATAACCATGGCTGACGCCTTCCAGCCGGGCGACGGTCTCAGTCATTGGGCAGCGCCAGCGTCAGGGTATCCGGCCAAGGCTGGCGTTCATCCAGGCGCACGTAAGCTTCGCCGGGTACGCCGGTTTTCACCCGGTCCCGGTAGGCTTTCAACAGGTCCGGATCGATCCGGATGCGCACCCGGAACATCAGCTTTTCGCGCTCGCTGCGGGTTTCCACGGACTTCGGGGTGAACTGGGCTTCAGCGGCAACGAAACTGACTTGGGCAGGCACCACGTAGTCGGGCAGGGCATCCAGAATGATTCGGGCTTCGGAGCCCACGCGCACTTTGCCGGCCTGGGCGGTGGGCAGAAAGATGGTCATATAGACGTCGGTCACATCCAGCACAGTGGCCACTTTGCCGCCGGCGGGCAAGACTTCACCCGGCTCGGCCAGCCGGTACAGCACCCGGCCACCCACGGGCGTGGTCAACCGGCTGTCGTTGATGTTGGTCTGGATGCGGCGAATGCTGGCGTTGGCCGCCTCAATGCCGGCATCGGCCGAGGCCACCTGGGCTCTGGCCGCCTGCAACGCGGCCTCGGCGGTTTCCGCCGCGGTACGGGCCCGGTCCCGCTGCTCTTGCGAGGCATGGCCCCGGTCGGCCAGGGATTGAATGCGGGCCAGTTCGGCCCGGGCGTAACGGCGCTCGCTTTCCCGTTGCGCCACGGTGGCCTCTGCCAGTTTCCGTCCTTGTTCGGCCTGATGCAGGTTGGCCTGTGCGGCCGCCAGGCTGGCCTGCAGTTCCTCGGTATCCATGGTGGCCAGTAAAGCGCCAGCCTCAACCATATCACCCTCGCGTACCTCAAAAGAGGCCAGTCGCCCGGGTATTCGGGTGGCGATGTCCACTTCCGTGGCCTCAATACGGCCATTACCAACGCCAATATGCTCCGGCCAGTCACTTTGACCCGGAATCAGGTACCAGGCCGCAGCGCCAAACAGCGCCACAATGAGCACAACAAGGAATAGGTTCGGAGCACGTCTGGAGGCCATGGGTCGTCCTTGAGGGAGTCAGTGTGGGTCAGGCAAGGGAGTATAGAACAACAGTGTGACAGGACAGACTGACCGGCATCAAGTTAGCTTCCAATCTAATTTGACACCGGCCGTATCAGACTCAGTAAGCGCCGCGAATCAGATCGATACCGGGTTTGAGCACTTCGCGCCAGGCCTGGCGCAACTCCGGTGTAAAGTCCGGGTCATGCAAACGCACGGTTTTCAGCAGCGCTTCTTCCCAGAAATCGTACCATTCCGGCTTGATGTCCAGTTTATGGCGGCTGTGGCTCTCGCCCAGATCCCGCAGTTTTCGGTCCGACATTCCCCGGGCCGCCAGGATAATCTGCATCACGCCATTGCGCAGCAGATGGCGCTGGGCCGTCATATCGGTATTCAGAAAGCGGTTTTTGATGGCCTCGGAGCTGGACATGAAAAAATCATAGAAATCCACAAAGAAGTCGTCTTTGCGGCAGCAGCGGCCGTAGCTCTGGAAAACAAGATCCGTCGGATTCATTTGCAATCTGTGTCCTTGCTTATCGGGCAAATTGTCATTCGGGGCCGCGAATTCTAAGCAAGCGAACCGTTTTTTCCATAGCGAAATGTAACACCTGACGCCTAAAGCGACATTTTATAGACCGCTTACGTGCCCTGAAACCACCATGAGGGCAACAACGAACGAGTCGCGCTCTGGGTGAACCGGTCATCAATCAACCAGATCACGCCCTGATCTTCCGGTGTCCGGATCACCCGGCCCGCCGCCTGCGCTACTTTCTGCAGGCCCGGAATCCGGTAGGTGTAGTCATAACCCGCCCCAAAACGATGCTGCAGCCGCTCTTTCAGGATCTCGTGCCAGGCATCGAAAGGTGGCAGTCCCAGGGTCGCGACAAAAGCGCCGATCAGCTGATCCCCCGGCAGATCAATACCCTCGCTGAACACGCCGCCGAGCACCGCAAAAGCAACACGGCCCTCCGGCTGCCGGAAGTCATCCAAAAATTGCCGGCGCTGGTCCGGGCTCATGCCCGGCTGCTGGGACCGCTGGGGAACGTCCGGCGCCTGCTGCGCCAGGGTTTCGCTGGCCTCTCTGGCGTATTTGAAGCTGCTGAAAAAGGCCAGGTAATGGCCCGGCCGCTGGCGATACTGGCGGGCGATCAGTTCGGCAATGGGCTGCAGGCTTTGCTCCCGGTGCGGCTGCCGGGTGCTGATACCGGGGGTAAACTGAACCTGCAGCTGGTGGGCACTGAAGGGGCTGGGCAGGGAGGTGAAGCGGGCGGTGTCCGGCAGGCCCAGCAAATCCCGGTAGTACTCGCCCGGGCTCAGTGTGGCGGAAAACAGGAGCACCGAGTGCGCCGCGGTAAAGCGCTCGGTCAAAAAATCCGCCGGAATCAGGTTCTGGATGGTCAGTCTGGCCCGGCCCCGGCCGGCGCGCTGGAACTCGCACAGTGAGTGGCCGCCGAAACGGTCCGCCAGTTTCAGAAACGCCACGCTCTCGAACAGCAATTCCTGCAGGGCCAGGTCTGGCGGGTGATCGGCCAGGTAGTCGGTAAGGGTAGACACCATTCCCAACAGGGCCCCAGGCAACTGGCTGGGCAGGCTATCCAGAAACACCGGCTGGGGCCGGTCTCCATGGTCCCGAATCAGGCTTTGCCAGGCCCGGGCGGTGCGGTCCAGCGCCGCCTTCACCGGCTTCGGCGCGGTTTTCCGGGTGCTCAGCAGGCGCTGCTGGTCCAGTTGGATCGAATACATACCGCGGGCGCGGTCCACCAGGTTGTGGGCTTCGTCGACCAGCACACTGGCCCGCCACTGGTTCTGGCGGATCAGGCCATGGAGCAGGGCGGACTGGTCGAACAGCCGGTTCACATCACCGATCACCAGGTCGCACCAGCGGGCCATTTCCTGGGCCAGAAAATAGGGGCAAATGTCGTGGCCGGCGGCGATTCTCGCCAGTTCCTGCTGATTTAACGGCACCTTGCTTTGCGCCGCCTCGGCCCGGGCATCGGGCAGGCGGTCGAAAAAGCCCCGCGCCAGGGGGCAGGATTCGCCGTGGCAGGCTTTGTCCGGGTGTTCGCAGGCATCGTCTTTGGCCACCAGCTCCAGGGTACGCAGTGGCCAGGGTTGCCGTTCATCGTGCACCGACCGTAACTTATCCACAGCATCCAGGGCCAGTTGCCGGGCCGTATTGCGGCAGGTGAGGTAAAACAGCTTGTCTTGTTTACCGGCCGACAGGGCCATCAAGGCCGGGAACAGGGTGCCGAGGGTTTTACCCAGGCCCGTGGGCGCTTCCAGCAGCAGGGTGCCGGCTTTTATCGAGTTTTTGTACACCGTTTCCGCCAGCTGTCGCTGCCGGGGGCGGAAATCCGGGAACGGAAAGCGCAGGTTTGCCAGCAGGGCATCCCGCTGTTCCCGGTGGTGCGCCTCCTGTTCGGCCCAGGCTTTGTAGCGATCACACAGGGTTTCCAGCTCCTGCCAGAGCTCATCTGCCGTGGCAGTTTCGGTCAGCGCCGTTTCCTTGTCCCGGCCGGTGTCGTAATACACCAGCGCCAGTTCCACCGTTTTTCGGTTTTCCTGCCGGCACAGCAGGGCACCGTAGGCGCGCAGCTGGGCACGGTGAAGCGCCCGCTGGTGGGGGCGAATGCGGGAGACATCGCCCCGGTGGGTTTTGATTTCCTCCACCCGGTTTTTGTGCGGGTGATAGCCATCGGCACGACCGGATAGCTTTAATCCCAGGCAATCTCCGGTCAGTAAATACTCGCTTTTATAGCCATAACCCCGTTTTGACTGGAGAGCCTGATGGCCGGCGATGCCCTCCTCGGCACTGGGCGCCGGGGTGTAGCGAAAATCCAGATCGCCCTCACGGGCGACGAATTCGCACAGGGTGCGAACGGCCACTTTCATACCTCAGCCCCGTCGCTCTGCCAGCGCACATAGCACACGCTCGCCGGGATGCCGTGCCGGGCAAAAAACTGCAGCCAGCGAACCTGGTGGTCTTGCAGACGGTCGCCCGGGCCCTTTACCTCAATCATTTCGTACCGCTGCTCCGGCACCTGTGCGCCTGGGTTCAAACGAATCAGATCGGGAAAACCGCTGCGATGCTCGCGAATGTTGTTGAGCAGCCGGCGGAATAGCGCGTCCAGATGCTGGGCAGGAATGCAGTCCATCGCCTGCGCCACTCGCGCCTCAGACACCGCAGGCCAGATCACGAACGGGTTGGAAATACCGTGTTTCTGGCGAAACGTTTGCAGAATTTCCGTACGGTAAGTGCCGGTGGCCAGCAGTGCGAACCGGTCATCAAAGGCGGATTGTCGCCGGGCGACAAAATCATCCCGGGTGAGATCCGCCGGGCCGGTGTGGAACGGGTGGAAAAACGCACCGGGCACCGGCTTGAAGATCACCGGCCAGCACAGCAGGCCGAACAGGGCGTTGATCAGGGTGTTTTCCACGTACCACACCGGCGCGTCCTCGGTGCCCAGGTGCTGTGCGGCGGCCCATTCCACCCCACCCGCGGTGGGTTTGGGCAGGGTGAGGGTGAATGCCTTCAGTTCGGGGGTCGCCACCGGCTCGGGGGTGTCGGCCCCGACCTTTGGCGCCAGCCGTTTCAGCAAGCGCTCCAGCCCCTGGGTCTCGGCATCGCTCAGCGCGGTTGCCTGCCACTGGCAGGCCAGCGCCCAGGCCTGTTGAAAACGTTTCATCCGTTCCAGCAATCGCAGCTGTTTCAACCGCGCTTCCCGATGGCCGCTGGCAGCCCAGGCCTGCAACGCCAGCTCCCGCTCACCCTGGCGCTCGGCTTGCCGCCCCAGTTCCAGCAACAAGCGGTCGCGGCGGCTGGTCAGCCAGGGGTTATCCACAGGCCCGGGAATGTCCGGCCACACTTCTGAAGCCGGTTCGCCGTTATCCAGCCGTTCCCGGCAATGATGCATCTGCAAGTAGCAATCGACCTCCGCCCGGTGCTGGAACGCCCGGGATTCCGGCGTGAACGGCACCGGCTCAAATTGCTGCACGCCCAGTTCAACCAGCACAAAGTCTGTCCAGCTCTGGCGCAGGTTGCCGAAAAACATCAACCGGATGCGCTCAAACAGCGCCATTTCCTGCAGTTGCACCACGTCGGGAGCCTGGCGCGGGGGTTCGCGCCTGAACCAGCGTTGCACCGGCCGCGGCTCGCTGAACGGTTCCGCCAGCACCAAGCGCATCTGCGCCTTGGGCAGGGTTTTGGCGTGGCCATGCTGTTGCAGCCATTCGCCGAACACCGGCCTTATCTCCGCCAGGGTGAACAACCGGAACAAATCGTCTAGGTGCAACTCCGGTGCGGCGTTCAGCCAGCCGGTATCGATCAGGCGCTGCACGGCCTCCGCTTCCGGCATGGGCAATTCCGGATACCGGAACTTGTCGGGCCGGAACAGTTCACCGGTGCGCATGACCATCCGGGTAAGCAAAGCCCGTGGCCCGGTGGCGAGCGCACGAAACTCTGCCAGCTGCCCCCGCTCGGCGTGGGTTAACAGGTCTCCGTAATGCTCCGCCACCCAGGCCACCAGAACGTCCATGTTCTTCAGGTAGTAGAGTGGGTCATCCAGGCTTGCGGGCACGGGCCGGTGTGTGTTCATACAACGCTGATCGTTTGGGGGGTATGTGAAGCCTGAACTGTACGATGGAACTGCGGCGGGCTCAATCCGGTTTATCTGGCCAATAATTCATCGAAGGAAGCCTTGTTATTTTCTTTAATGATAACTATTATCATTCGCATAAAGAAAAGGAGGACGCCATGAAATTTCTTTGCCCACGCCACCGGACCATGTTCGCCCGTTTATCCCTGAGTGAAAAAAATGATCTTTGGCTGTTGTGGATGGAACACGCCATGACCTTCAATGAACGGCAGGATTCAAACAAACTGATTGCGATCACCGGCAGTGCCTTTGATCTTGCCTGTATGGCCCGCCGGCATGACCCAGACGCGATGCAGGTAGAACTTACCCTTGCCGCCATTCTGGTTGGTCGTGCGCTGCGTGACACGGGTGATATCGCCTCCGCCGACCGCGTGCTGTTTCGCGCTCTCGACAGCCTGGGCACCACAGACGCTGTTCTCTCCAGCCCGAGCGGGCGTTGCAACACTGACGAGTGCCTGCAGGTACTGCTGGATGTACGTCGCCAGCCGGAGTTTATCACCAGATACCTGAACTGGCCTTGTGGTGCTGAACATCATGTGCCGCGATCGTTTCGACAACCATCTGTTGCCATGCACTGACTGGCTGGAGGTCTCATGGGTATGCCCCTGTCACGCCCGAACATTGTTCAGGCAAGCCGCCTTGCACACCCGGACTGGATACACCACCAGCGGGAAGAACGCGTTTCCATCAGCCTTGATGTGGGAACGCTCACACAACTGATGAAAAATCACCACCTTCACGTCGAGGACTTTTCCGGGCTGGATACCCCGTCAAAACTCCAGATCCGCCAGCTGTTGCTGGATTTGCTGAACGGCGTCTGAACCGGGAGACCACAACCACCGTCCGTCAGATGCCGGTATCGGCAGGGTGCAGGCGGACCCCGGCAATTTTCCAGTCTTCGGCGCTTGGCACCATGCGGTAGTAGGCATCCCAGCGCTTACCCTCGGGGCCCTGCAACTTCACCGTCTGGATCTCGAAACTCCCGTGCGGTACCCGCTCGGTGAACTCGATGGTTCTGGCCCGGTGCACCGCCGGGTAGGCCTGACGCACCATGCTCAGAAACACGTCCGACGATCCAAAGCGCTGTTTGACTCCCTCGGAAGCGTGGGCCCAGGCCTGCTCGCCATCGTTGTTGGCGAACGCTTCTATCTGTAACAAGATGGTGTTCCGGATGGCCGTATCGATGTTCCGGTCCCGGTCATCCGCAGCCGTTTGCGACGACCAGACGGCCACGGCACCAACCGCAACCAGCAGCATCACCCACCGCCCCATGTTCTTAAACGAGTGATTCATACCGACACCTCATCGGTGTTCAATTTATAACCAATACGCGATAACCGGGCCGGCGGATTTTTCCGGGGCGTCCGGAGCAATAAATCTCGATCTTGATGAGATCCACTCTGCTCGTGATTGCTGATTTAATGACCTGTTCCGAGGCTGTGATCGTAGTCTTTCATACCTCAACAAGAACTAGAGAGACTCATCATGCACATGGCAAACGGTGAATTGAGAGATCACAAAAACGATGAGATATCACTGCTGGAGATCGTGTCGCTGGAGGGCCGGTACTACATGGCCCGTTTTTACCTGAATGGCCAGGGGTACGTGCTTACAGACCCTTATGACAAACCCATGATGTTCAGCGGTGCCTGCGAGGCGAGGAAGTTCTTTGCGGACTATCAGGTGCAACACATCGAGGTTATCCCGCCCACCGGCACCGATGAAATGATCGGTATGCCCGACACCAGCTCAGAAACCATGCGGGTTCCCCTATAGGAACCCACAAACACCGTGCCTTCAGCTCCCGGAAAATGAAAGCGAGTCGACCAATTCGCCACCGTTGAAGACGGCGCCGTGAAAATCACTTTCCGGAACCTGGAAGAGCGTGAACGCCAAAGCACTGGCGGCCTGCTCGGCACTCAGGCATTGCCCGGACTCCAGGCGCTGGCCCAGAATGGCGGCGTGCGGCAAACCCACCCTGGCCGCCTTATCGATGTGCTGGCGAATGCCCGGCCAATGCCGGAGCCGGCTCCCGTAATCAGCGTCCACATAAACGTTCTCCCGTGCTCGGTATTTAACGACAATGGCTGTCGTCTCGCGGTGGCATGATCAGTCCTCCGCGACTGTCTGCATTCGGAGTCACATACGGTAAGCTGTCGCAACAGGATTGAATCGCCTACACAGCAAGGAGTCCCATGGCCGCCCCGATTGCCATCGAACCCGGCTTTCATGCCATCCACGCCAACCACCTGGAAGACCTGCGCCGCGCCGTGGTCTACATTTGCCGGCAGAACCCCATGCCGCCGCTGCAGAGCGAGACCTTTCTGGTGCAGAGTAACGGTATTGCCCAGTGGCTGAAGCTGGCGCTGGCGGAGAAGCGCACCGAAGATGGCGTGGAAGGCGGCCTGGGCATTGCCGCCGGCATGGATTTCCTGTTTCCCGCACGGTTTATCTGGCAGGCCTACCGGGCGGTGCTGCCAGACGGCGACGTACCGGAGCAGTCACCTTTCGACAAACGCCGGCTGGTGTGGCGCCTGTACCGGTTGTTGCCGGAACTGGTGGGGCAGGATGAGGCGTTTACGCCGCTGGCGCGGTTTCTGGACGGCCGCGACACCGACCTGCGCAACTTCCAGCTGGCCGAGAAAGTAGCCGACCTGTTCGACCAGTACCAGGTGTTCCGTGCCGACTGGCTGGCGGCCTGGGAGCAGGGCAGGGATGTGGTGGTCACCGCCCGGGGTGAGGAAAAGGCCCTGGATGCGGAAACCCGCTGGCAGCCTTTGCTCTGGCGCAGGCTGGTAGAAGACGTGGGCAGCGAGGCCCACACCAGCCGGTCGCAGATTCACACCCGCTTTATGGCACAGGGCCAGCGTATCGCCGAACCCGCCCATCCCGGGCGGTTGCCCAAACGCATTGTGGTGTTCGGGGTGTCGTCCCTGCCCCGGCAGGCACTGGAAGCGCTGTACGTACTGAGCCGCTTTAGCCAGGTGGTGTTGTGCGTCCACAACCCCTGCCAGTTCTACTGGGCCGACATCATCAGCGACCGGGAACTGCTGAAAGCCGAGCGCAAACGCGGCCGGGCCCACCCGGTGTTGTCGCAGATGGACGATGCCGATCAGCTGCACCAGCACGCCAACCCGTTGTTGGCAGCGTGGGGCAAACAGGGCCGGGACTACATTCGGCTGCTGGATGAATTCGACAACCCGGACGAGTATCAGGCCAGCTTCCAGACTCCGGGCCAGAAGATCGACATCTTTACCGACCATGGCGATGTGGATAACCCCAGCCTGCTGCACCAGTTGCAGAACGATATCCACAACCTGACGCCGCTGCAGGAAATCCGCACACAGCACCGAACCGTTGATCTGGCCACGGATCATTCCGTGGTATTCCACGACGCCCACGGCCCCCAGCGGGAAGTGGAAATCCTGCACGACCAGTTGCTGGCCGCGTTCAACGCCGATGCCACGCTGCGGCCCCGGGATGTGATCGTGATGGTGCCGGACATCAATGTGTACGCGCCCCACATCCAGGCGGTGTTTGGCCGCTATTCACCCGGCCGCAAGCGCCACATTCCCTTCACCATTTCCGACCAGGGCCAGCGCCACCACGAGCCGGTACTGATTGCCCTGGAAACCCTGATGTCGCTGCCCCGCAGCCGCTTTGGTGTGAGTGAAATCATCAGCCTGCTGGAAGTGCCGGGCATTCGCGACCGCTTTGGCATCCAGGAAGACGAAATCCCCCTGGCCCGGCGCTGGGTGGAGGGGGCCAATATCCGCTGGGGCCTACACGGCCGGCACCGGGAAAGCCTGGACCTGCCGGCGCAGCTGGACCGCAACACCTGGCAATCGGGCCTGCGCTCCATGCTGCTGGGCTACGGCATGGGCGATGATGAACCCTGGGCCGGCGTGGAACCTTACGGCGAAATCGGCGGCCTGCAAGCCAGCCTGGCCGGGCGGCTGAGCGACTTTGTCCACCAGCTGGAAACCCTGTGGCAGGCATTGCAAAGCACACGCACGCCGGAACAGTGGGAAGCCTTGTTCTCCGGAATGCTGGAGCAGTTTTTCCACAGGGTAGAAGGGCAAGACCTGCTGTTACTGAACCGCTTTCGCCGCCAGCTGGAACAATGGCTGGAAGACGCCCTGGCCGCCGGCCTGGCGCGCCAGCCGCTGCCCCTGAACATCGTCAAAGACGTGCTGCTGCAAGGCCTGGACGAAGGCGGCCTGAACCAGCGTTTCCTGGCGGGCAAGGTGAACTTCGCCACCCTGATGCCGATGCGAGCCATTCCGTTCCGCAAAGTGTGCCTGCTGGGTATGAACGACGGCGATTACCCCCGCTCCCGGCCGCCGGTGGATTTCGACCTGATGGCGCAGGATTACCGGCCGGGGGACCGCTCCCGCCGGGAAGACGATCGCTACCTGTTTCTGGAAGCCCTGCTGTCGGCCCGGGAACAGCTGTACATCAGCTGGGTGGGGCGCAGCATCAAAGACGATTCCGAACGGCCGCCCTCGGTGCTCATTGGCCAGCTGCGGGATCACCTGGACAGCCTCTGGTCTGTGGCAGAACAGCCGGACGATTCCGTTACCCGGGCCCTGACCACCCGGCACCCGCTGCAACCCTTCAGCCGGGAGTATTTCCCGAAAACCAATGGTACCGGCGACGAGGGCCAGCCCAGAGACCTGGCCGAGGTTCTGCAGGCCCGGGGCCTGTTCACCTACGAACGGGAATGGCGCAGCGCCCATGCTGTGGATAACCCGGAGCAGGGCCGGGAGGCCCTGTCGTATCAGGCTCCCGAAGAACCCATCAGCCTGAACGATCTGGCCAACTTCCTGAAAAAGCCCATCGACACCTTCTACCAGCGCCGGCTGCAGGTGCGCTTTGAAGCCGTGGAAGACGAGGACACCGACAACGAAAACTTCGATTTGAACGGTCTGGACCGCTGGCGCCTGGACAACGAGCTGATCCAGCACAGCGTGCTCAAAGCCGCCAGCGAAGACGAACTGCACGAGCGGCTGAACACCACCCTGGACCGTATGGCCCGGCGCGGCGACCTGGGCATGGGGGTGACCGAACACCGGCTGCGCACCGAACTGGCCGGCCGGCTGCCAGACTTGTTCGAACGTTATCGGGGCGCCCTGGCCGACTGGCCGGAGGCGGTGGCCGAGCCGCAGCCGTTCGAATATCGCCACGCCCATGGCACGGTCGAGGTGGCAGACCTGATCGACAACCTGCGCTGCAACCCACAAGGCCAGCGATGCCGGCTGGTGATCGCCAGCTCCGGCCTGCTCACCGGCTCCGGTTACCCGAAAAAAGTCCGCTACGCCAACCTGATGCGGGACTGGCTGATTCACCTGGCCGGGCAACTCAGCAACCAGCGGTTTGAAACCCTGATTCTGGGCAAGGAAGAGGGCCGGACATTCCACTTCCCGGTGATGCCCCCCGAACAGGCACGAAAGCACTTTGACATCATTCTGGAGCGCTGGATGGACGCCACCACCCGCGCACTGCCACTGCACTGCGAGGCCGGTTTTGCCTGGATTACCAGTTTCTATGGCGGCAAGAAATACCTGGGTGACCACGAACGGGCCATCCACGAGGCCGGGCAAGCCTACAGCACGGCGCTGGAGCGGGACACCGGCTACCTGCGGGGCTCGTTTGCCAGCCCCGAGGCGCTGCTGGCCAGCGGTGAATTCGAAGCCCTGCTGCATCAGCTTTATGTGCCCCTGTGGGAAGCCGAACAGGGCAAATCCGCAGCCGAACAAGTGGGTTATCAGGAGGAACAGGCATGAACCCAAACACCGGCCATCGCAACCCGAACCTGGACCCGCTGGCGCTGCCCCTGAACGGCAGCGCGCTGATTGAGGCCAGTGCCGGCACCGGGAAAACCTTCACCATCGCCATCCTGTATGTCCGGTTAGTACTGGGCCACGGCCAGCGCGACGACAGCCCGCTGCAGAACCTGCTGCCGCCCAACCTGCTGGTGGTCACCTTTACCGACGCCGCCACCAAGGAACTGCGGGATCGCATCCGCACCCGGCTGACCCAGGCCGCGGAGGTGTTTTCCGACGCCGCCGACCGCCTGGAACCAACCCCGGAAACCGCACTTATCCACAAGCTTCGGGATACCAGCTACCCGGACCCGGCCAGTTGGCCCGAATGCCGGAAGAAACTGCTGCTGGCGGCGGAATGGATGGACGAGGCGGCGGTGTCGACCATCCACGGCTGGTGTAACCGGATGCTCAGCGAACACGCGTTCGACAGCGGCAGCCTGTTCAAACTTACCCTGGCCACCGACCAGAGCGACCTGCTCGAAAACGTCGCCCGGGATTACTGGCGCACCTTTGTCTATCCACTGCCACCGGCCCTGATGGACGAGGCTCTGAGCCACTGGAAAACACCGGCCGACCTGCGCAAGGCCGTGCGCAATCTGATGGTTGATACCGTAGCGCTGGGCACGCCCCCGGAAAGTGTGCACCAGGCCATCAACCAGGTGGTCGAGCAACGGCAGGCGCAGTCGCAGGCACTGAAGGCGCACCCCTGGGCGGACTGGAAACCTGATGTGCTGGCACTGCTGGATGACCTGCAAAAAGCCAAGCGCCTGCACGGCAACAGTAAAAAATCCATGGTGGCCAGTTGGGACCACCTGACAGCCTGGGCCGAGTCCGGCGATTTGTTGCCTGAGGGGCTGGACAAAGCTGGCCTCAAAAACCAGACCTCCGAGGGCCTCGCCAATATCCTGAAAGGCGACGACCCGGCACCCCGGCATCCGGCCTTCGACGCTATCGACGCCTTGCTGGCATTTGGCCACAACCCGCCCGACGCCAAATCCGACATCCTGCGCCACGCCAGCCACTGGATGGCGGGCCGGCTGGAAGCGGAAAAACAACAACGCTCGGAGATGGGCTTTGATGACCTGCTCACCCGCCTGGACGATGCCTTGCACGGCCCCCGGGGCGACCAGTTGGCGGCCACCATTCGCCGCCAGTTTCCGGTCGCCCTGATCGACGAATTCCAGGACACCGACCCGGTGCAGTACCGCATTTTCAACCGGGTTTACCGGGTTGAGGAAAACCACGAGGACACCTGCCTGCTGATGATCGGCGACCCGAAACAGGCCATCTACGGTTTCCGGGGCGCCGATATCCACACCTACCTGCAGGCACGGCGAGGCGTTCAGGCCCGCACCTACACGCTGGGCACCAACTTCCGCTCGGCCGCCACCATGGTCCGCGCGGTGAACCGGGTGTTCGAGTACAGCGATCAGTACAGCCCTGGCGGGGCGTTCCTGTTCGGCCAGGGCGACAGCACGCCACTGCCGTTTCAGGGCGTTAAGGCCAACGGCACCCGACGGCTCTGGGCGGTAAACGGTGAGTTGCAGCCCAGCCTGGTGCTCTGGAGCCACGAATCCGGGGAGGAAGATAAGGACGGCAAACCGAAAGCATTGGCCAAGGGCGCCGCCACCGCCGACCTGGCCGAAACCTGCGCCAGCGAAATTGCCCGTTTGCTGACCCTGGGCCAGACCGGGCAGGCGGGCTTTGCTCTGCCGGACAACCCGGCCGACCTGACGCCCGTGGCACCCAGAGACATCGCCGTGCTGGTGAACAACCGCAACGAGGCCGCCGCGGTGCGCGATGCCCTGGGGCGCCGGCGGGTGAAAAGTGTCTACCTGTCTGACCGGGATTCGGTACTGACGTCCCAGGAAGCAGCAGAAATGCTGTGCTGGCTCCGGGCCTTTGCCGAGCCACAGCAACTGGCTTTCATCCGCGCCGCTCTGGCCACACCCACGCTCGGCCAGAGCTGGCAGGCACTGGATGAACTGCTCACCGACGAGCTGGTGCTGGAACGGGAAATCGAACGTTTCCAAAGCTACCAGCAGCAATGGCAGGCCCAGGGTGTGCTGCCCATGCTGCGCAGCTTTCTGATGGACTTCGAGGTGCCAGGCCGGTTGCTGCAACGGCCGGATGGTGAACGCCGGCTGACCGACATCCTGCACATTGCCGAACTGTTGCAGCAGGACAGCCTGCAGCTGGATGGCGAACACGCGCTGGTGCATCACTTCACCCAGACCCTGCGTGCCGCCAGCGAAGAAGATGAACACCGCACCCTGCGCCTGGAGAGCGACGCCGGGCTGGTGAAAGTCATTACTGTGCATAAGTCCAAGGGCCTGGAATATCCGCTGGTTTTTCTGCCTTTCGGCACCGCCTTCCGGGCGGAAAACCAGAAACAGGCCTTCGTGCGCTACCACGATGACACCGGCAAGCTGGTGACGGTATTGGAGCCAACCCCGGAAGACATCGAACAGGCCGACCGGGAACGCCTGGGCGAGGACATCCGTAAACTGTATGTGGCCCTGACTCGGGCCCGGTTTGCCACCTGGGTGGGTGTGGCGGCTGTGGATAACTGGCAGCAGAGCGGTCTCGGTTATGCACTGGCCGGAGCACCGGGGCAGCAGGTGAGCCAGACGCTGGCCCCGCTGGTTCAGGATACCCCGGAAATCACGGCCCGGCCGCTGCCGCAACCGGACGATGCGCTGTTTACCGACACCGCCCCGGCAGCCCTGGGGCCGGCGTTGATCTCCCGCCGGCAAGCAAAGGAAGACTGGTGGATTGCCAGCTACTCCAGCATCGAGTACACCGGCAGGGCGGGTACCGGCATCACCTTCACCGGCGAAGTGGAAGACGCCCAGACCCAGAACCTGCTGGAGGAAAGTGCCCAGGCGCCGGTTGAGGAGTCACCCGCCATACCCACTGTGCGCAACCATCACCACTTCCCCAAAGGCGCCGGCCCCGGCACCTTCCTGCACGAATTACTGGAATGGTGCACCGCCCAGGGCTTCCAGCGGGTTGTGGATAACCCCGAGTTGCTGCAGGAACAACTCACCCGCCGTTGCGGTACCCGGGGCTGGGGCGACTGGGTGGAACCGCTGCAACACTGGCTGCTGACACTGATTCAGACCCCGCTGCCTCTGGATCGGGACGGCCAGCAAAGCGCCAGCCTGGCGGACCTGGGCACGCTGCGCCCGGAGCTGGAGTTCTGGTTTGAAAGCCGCAACGTGAGCATTCGAACCCTGGACAAGCTGGTGACAGAACACACCCTGAATGGTGCGGACCGGCCGCAGGCCGAAACTCACCGGTTCAACGGAATGCTCAAAGGCTTTATCGATCTGGTGTTTGAACACAGAGGGCAATATTACGTGCTGGACTACAAATCCAACGCGCTGGGCGAAGACGATGGCGCCTACACCGACCAGGCCATGGGCGAAGCCATCCTCGACAAGCGCTACGACCTGCAATACGTGCTGTATCTGCTGGCCCTGCACCGGCTGCTGAAAGCCCGGCTGCCGGGTTACGACTACGACCAGCACATCGGGGGTGCGGTATACCTGTTTCTGCGTGGCGTGAAGGCCACCACTGCCGGCGCCTTTTCCGACAAACCGCCCAGAATGCTGATCGAGCAACTGGATGCCCTGTTCGATGGCGAACCGGTGTCGGCGGAGGTGGCCGCATGAGCCGTACCCGCCATACTGACAACCAGTTTGCCCTGAATCTGGATGACGACACGCCGGTCAAGCCGACCGCAACGGAGTTGCCGAGCGCTGTGGATAACTCACAGTTGTTGGCCAATGCTGACACAACCGAAGCCTTACTCCGTCAATGGCAACAGGCCGGCTGGATTCGCCCGCTGGATACCGGCTTTGCCCGGCTGATCCGGGAACTCGGCGAAGAACAGGGCGACAGCCCGCAGCCGCTGGTGTTGCTGTTGGCGGCACTGACCTCCCACCAGGTGGGCCGGGGGCACGTGTGTATCGACCTGGCCACGTTGTTGGCCGATGCCGGCCAGACCCTGGCGCTGCCGCCGGAAGAGCCGGCCAATGCCGGCCTGTCTGAGACCGGGGTGGCCAACCTGCAGGGACTTTATCCACAGGAGATGCTGGCCCGGGTGCAACTGAGCGATTGTCTCGCGGCCCTGCACGACTCCCTGGCCGTCAGCGATGGCTCGATGCCGGCGCCACTGGTACTGAATGGCAGCCGGCTGTACCTGCGCCGGTTCTGGCGTTACGAACAACGCATTGCTGAGGGGATACAGCAACGGCTGGCCTTGCCATCGCCGCTGGCCGACCCGCAATCAGCGGCGGCACGAACTTTATCCACAGCCCTCGGCAAACTGTTCCAGTCCAGCGAACCGGTGGATTACCAGAAACTGGCCTGCGCCCTGGCGGCGCGTAATCGTTTCTCGGTGATCACCGGCGGCCCGGGCACCGGCAAAACCACCACCGTGGTGAATCTGCTGGCCGCCCTGCAGGCGGTCGCCGGAGAAAGCCCTGAGCGGGCCGGGCGCAAATACCGTATCCGCCTGGCCGCGCCCACCGGCAAGGCCGCCGCCCGCCTGAACGAATCCATTGGCGGCGCGGTCAGCAAACTGCCGCTGGCAGACCTGCCCGGCGCCGTGCAACTGGACGACATTCCCACCCGGGTGACCACCCTGCACCGGTTACTGGGCAGCCGCCCGGATACCCGCCAGTTCCGCCATCACCGGGACAATCCGCTGCTGGTGGATATCCTTGTGATCGACGAAGCCTCCATGGTGGATGTCGACCTGATGGCCTCGGTGTTCGACGCCCTGCCGGCCAGTGCTCAGCTCATTCTGCTGGGCGACAAGGATCAACTGGCCTCGGTGGATGCCGGTGCGGTGCTGGGCGAGCTGTGTCAGCGGGCTTCAAACGGGCATTACACCCCGGCCACCGCCGACTGGCTGAGCGACATCACCGGAACCCGGGTTCCCGGGTCGCTTGTGGATAACTCGGGCCAGCCCCTCGACCAGGCCGTGGCCATGCTCCGCAAAAGCTACCGGTTCGGGCAGGACAGCGGTATCCGCCAACTGGCAGAGGCGGTAAACACCAGCACACTCACCAGCCGGGTACTGGAGCAAATCCGCAACGCCGACTTCGAGGACGTTATCTGGCTGAACGGCCGCGCGCCAGCACCTGATCCGGAACAAACTCTCGAACAGATCTGCCGGCACGCGATATCCGGCAGCCCGGAAAGCTTCCGCAATGCCGGGCAGGGGCGGGTAGTGAACGGCAAGCCACTGCCACCGCCAGTGGGCTATCGGCATTACCTGGAACTTATCCACAACTCGGGTCTGACCGTGGACAGCCCGCGGGAAGCCTGGGACGACCACGCTGCCGAGGTGCTGGACGCCTTCAACGATTTCCAGATTCTGTGTGCCCTGCGCCGCGGCCCCTGGGGCGTGGAAGGCCTGAACCAACGCATCGCCCGGCAGTTACTGGCAGAAGGCCTGGTCGACAAAACCGACGGCTGGTACCGGGGCCGGCCGGTGCTGGTAACCGGCAACGACTACAACCTGGGCCTGATGAACGGGGATATCGGCATCACCTTGCGCGTGCCCTGGGACAAAGCCGCCAGTGGCGAACCCAAAGATACCCTGCGGGTGGCGTTTCCCAGCGGCGACAGCACCGGCGGCATTCGCTGGATTTCTCCCAGCCGTCTGCAGCAACTGGACACCGTGTACGCCATGACCGTACACAAATCCCAGGGGTCAGAGTTCAATCACACCTGCCTGGTGCTGCCGGATCGGCTGAGCCCAGTACTGACCAAGGAACTGGTGTATACCGGCATCACCCGGGCCAAGAACTGGTTCAGCCTGATCACCGGAGACACCCAGGTGTTCCGGGACAGCGTGGAACAGCAGGTGGTGCGGGCGTCCGGGCTGGCGCTTCGGCTGGTTCGTTGAAAAGCATCGGCCATGGGCAAAAATGCGGGCCAGCCCATGGCCGGCCCGCATCCCGGGCCTTTATCCAGACGTTGTCTGTTTTGAAACCGGCCGGGGCTGAGAAAACACCAGAACCTCCGGCAGCTCACCGGTGAACTTCTCCACATCGGCCGTAGCCGTCTGGCCGCAGTTGGCTTGCGCCAGCTTCGAGGTGGCAATACCCGGGGTCAGATTATTGACATCGCCATAACGGCACAGGCTGCCGATTTCACGGGGATTCAGCGGATCGAACCAGCCACCCTCCGATACCATCATCGCCCCCGGCATAATGTTTTCGGTGACCACCGCGCCAGCCAGAATCTGGCCGCGATCGTTGAACACCCGAACCACGTCGCCGTCTTTAATGCCCCGCTCTTCAGCATCCCGGGGATTCATCCAGCAAGGCTCGCGGTTCTGCACCGCGTAGGTGTCGCGGAACGAGGTACCGCACAGCTGTGAATGCAGGCGACCGCGCGGGTGGTTGCTCGACAGGCCCAACGGGTATTTGGTGGTGGGGCCATCAAGACGCTCAATCGGCTCCATCCAGGTGGGGTGGGGCGGGCAGTCGTCGTATTCATAGACGGCAATGGCCCGCGAGTAGATCTCGAATTTGCCGGTAGCGGTACCCAGCGCGTTCAGGATCGGGTCTTTACGGAAAGCTTCGTGACGCACGAAGTTCTTCTCTTCATCTTTCAGCGGGAAGGCAAGCGGCTTGTTAGACTCCCAGAACACGTCGAACACCGGCATTTCCATGCCCTTGGCCCGCGCTTCTATTTTTGCGCCTTCGTAGAAGCCGCGAATCCAGTCCATTTCACTGCGGCCCTCGGTAAACTCGTAGCCTTTGCCCAGTTTGTCGGCAATGGCGGCGAAAATATCAAAGTCGTCCCGCGCTTCGAACTGCGGTTCGATGATTTTGCGCATGGCCACAATATGGCTCAGGGCGTAGTCACCCACCTGTTCGATGTCGTTGCGCTCGTAGGACGTGGTGCATGGCAGAACGATGTCGGCATGGCGTGCCGTGGCCGTCCATTGGAAATCGTTGACCACGAAGGTGTCCAGCTCACGCCAGGCCCGGAGCATCTCATTACGGTCCTGGTGGTGCGCAAACGGATTCCCGCCCGCCCAGAAGGCCATTTTCACCAACGGCAGCTTGATATCACTGCCATTAAATTGCATGGTTTTTCCCGGATTCAGCAGCGTTTCAACAAAGCGCGCCACCGGAATCATCACGTCACTGCCAGATTCGTCTACCGAGCCACCGTCCCCGCCACCGGCGCCATCGCCAATGGCTTTCACGATCGGGCTGTTGTGAGTGGGCGCGCCACCAGACGAATAATGGTAACTCAAACCGTAACCACCGCCCGGCAAACCAATCTGGCCGAGCATGCAAGCCAGAGTAACCAGCATCCAGGTGGACTGCTCGCCGTGGTGCTGGCGTTGCATGGAGTAGCCGAGGGCCAGCATGGTGCGCTTGCTGGCAAAACGGCGGGCCAGATCGCGAATGGTATCGGCGTCTATGCCGCAGATTTCCGCGGCCCAGTCAGCGTCTTTGGGCTGACCGTCTGCTTCGCCGGTGAGGTAGGGTTTGAACTCTTCAAAGCCGCTGGTGTAGCGGTCGAGGAATTTCTGGTCGTGCAGGTCTTCGCTGAGCAGCGTGTGCGCAATACCCAGCATCAGCGGCAGATCGGTTTGCGGCTTGGGGGCAATCCATTCACCGTCGAGGTACTCGCAGGTCATGGTTTTGATCGGGTCGATGCACAGGGTTTTTACACCGGCCTTTTTCAGCGACTCAGTACCCGGGAAGGCACCGTGATCGGCCACCTGCCAGGAGATCTGCGAGTTGTTGTGCGGGTCGCAGCCCCAATACACCATCAGTTCCGTGTGTTCAGCCAGCACCGGATAAGTGGTGCACTGCTCATACACTTCGATAGAGCCAGACACATAAGGCAGGATAACCTGAGCCGCACCGGTGGAGTAATCGCCGATACTAGAGGTAAAGCCGCCGGTCAGGTTGAGCATACGACGCAGCAGGGTCTTGCAATTATGCAGCTTGCCCGGGCTTTTCCAGCCGTAGGAGCCGCCGTAAACGGCTTGCTGGCCATGTTCCGAGCGAACCCGGGTGAGTTCGTTAGCCACCAGTTCGATGGCTTTATCCCAGGACACGCGCACGAAGTCGCCGTCGCCCCGGCCATCCGGGTCTGCGCCAGGGCCCTGCTCGAGCCAGGCGCGACGGACCATCGGATAGCGAATGCGCGATGCCGAGTAGATTGAGTCGCGCACGCCTTCGAGCATGGGGGTGGGCTCGGGGTCGCCGCCCCAGGGTCTGAATTTGACTGCGCGGCCGTCTTCGTTAACACCGGTAAACACACCCCAGTGGCAGCCGGAAATCACTTCTTTGGAAGCGCTTTGGGCCATCGCGCCACGGCTCAGCATGGACAGTGAAAATGGCATGGCGCTGAATGCGGCGGTTGCAGCCGTGCCCTGCAGCAGGCGCCGGCGTGTGGGCGAAGCAAGCTTGTCTTTGGGCACAGGGGGCAGGCTGTCAGTATGGTCAGTCATGCAAATTCTCCTTGGCGCTGTCCGTGAACGGGCACCGACTCGGGCTCCGTTGCCAACAGCGCTAAATGGGCTGTGCGCAGCAGGGAGAGCAGTAACTCGCCGGCCGCCGCATAAAATCCGTTCGTGTCCTCGCGCTTGAGCGCGTCTGTGAACGCCGGCACCCAGCTTTGCAGCCGCTGTACCAGCTCGGCAGCAAGGGTGTTCTGGCTGCTGCCCAGGGCCGCAACCAGAGCGGCAAGTTCAATCGCCAGGTGGTCCGCTGGCTCACAGCAATCGGCGCTGATGTGGACATCCAGGGCGCGCAGTATCGCATTCATGTCGGCCACTGAAGGGCCACCAAAGGCCGGACCTTCCTGATGCCAGGCGCCTTCATAGGGCAGCACCGCACGGTGACGGAAGATCCCCTCGAACAGCACCGTGTAGCGCCGCTGCAGGTGTACCGCCAGGTTTTCCGGGCGGTCCTGCTCCAACAATTGGCACAATCGGTTAACGCTGGCCTCTGCGCCCAGTTGCTTGCCAAATCCGCGCAGCAAGTCCAGGGCCGGCTCTGCGCTCGCATCGATCACCTGCTGAGTTGACAGCGGCGCGATGAATACACCACTCAGCCATTGCGCAGCCGCCATCAACCCGTCAGCGTTGCCGTGGTGAGGCGAATACTTGCGACTCATTGTGGTACGCCCTCACTGGCTTTTTTCATGATGGGCCGCGGCGTATCTGCGCCGAGGTCACTGGAGTGGTTCTGCAGGTACGCCAGAACCAGGCGATACTCGTCGTCGTTGAAGCTGGTAAAGCGTTCCATCGATTTCAGGGTGCCAATCCACTGGTTTGCCGTGTAATGCTCTTTGTCTGGCAAGGTGTGGCATGACGAACAGCTGGTCTGATAGGCCTTCTGGCTGAAGCTCCACAGCGCTTCCTGATCGAGATGGAGCTCGCTGGCATCGGACCAGACTTCCAGTGTGACCGGGCGCCAGATCTGGTCGGTTTTCGGATCGGTTTCCGATTCACCGCGTTGGGTAGCCGCAATCGCTTTATCACCCAGTGCCGCCATGATCACGCGCTGGCCCTTCTCCTGGTAAATCACCGAGGGCGCGTTCTCCGGTTGCCAGCCTTCAATGGCCAGCTGCAGTTTGTCGCCGTCTCTGGCAATCACCCGGGCTTTGGCGCCCCCCAGGAACTTGCCGTCTTCGGTTTCGGCCTGGTCCATTTCCGGCGTTACGTAGAGTGTCTTGGTGCCGGCAGCGAACACACTGTCACCCTCGCTGATATTTTGCGGATTACTTGTGGGCAATGGCTCGCGGCGATCCACTGCGTTCTCGAGCATCACGATGGTGTCGGTGAAGTTGGGCTCGGGCATACCCGGGGCAGGTTTGTCGATCGCCGGGAGGTGATTCAGATACGTGGCCATGGCTTGCAGATCCTGCCAGGGCAGTTGCGAAGTATTTTCGATCACCTCTGCCATATCCCCGCCGGCTTTGCGGCCGATGGGGCTGACACCGGTGTGCAGGTAATTGGCGATAGATGCAGCGGACCAGAAAGCGATGCCGGTTTCATCCGGAGTGATGTTCGGGAAATGGCCGGTGCCCTCGGGATTCGGCCCACCTGCGTAACGCATATCGCCGGGAATGTTGCCCATAAACGTCCGCGGGGAATGGCATTCCACGCAGTGCGCGGCGCTTTCGACCAGGTAGCGGCCGCGCTCAAACCGGGCCTGGTTTACGTCCGCCGAGACCGTGGCAAGGTCGGTGCCGATCTCTTCCACGCTTTTGCCATCCAGAAAGGCCAGGCGCCATACACCAATGCCCCGGCGGATATTGTATGGGAATTTCAGCTCATGATCGGGCACCACCTTGTCGCTCTCAGGCAAGCTCATCATGTAGGCATACAGGTCGCGCACATCTTCCGGCTTCAGGCGCTGATAAGAAGTGTAGGGGAAGGCCGGGTAGAGGTTTTCACCGTCTGGCCACAGGCTGCTGGGGCCCACGCCTTCACGCAGTGCCCGGTCAAATTCCGCCAGGGTCCAGTCACCGATGCCATGCTCCGCATCGGGCGAGATATTGGGCATATGGAACTTACCGAAGGCGGTATCGAGTACCTTGCCGCCACCCAGCTGTTCATCGTTATGCTGCCCGGTTGTCGCGTGACAGGTGGCGCAGTCGGAAGCGACAAAAATTAACCGGCCGTTGTCGATATCGGCAGGGCCGTCTGCACTACTGATAGGAGGAAGACTGTGCGTGAGGGACCAGGTCCAGGGAGAGGTTAACACCAGGAAACCAGCGATACCGAGGGCGACGACCCCCGCTACCGCGATGGTCATTTTCTTGCGATGGTTTGACATGAGTGAATTCCCAAGGCTGCTGCTAGGTGGGTGCCGACAACGCGAAGGGAATTCTGCTCGTAAGACTCTACCAGCCAGACAAGGCCTGGTAACAAGGCGAAACCCACCGCGCTCTCATGAGTGATTCGTTGGAGACTTTCGCATCTCACTCTTCACCGTAGCAGACAAAGAATAAACCTGCTCCTTAGCTGGAATTTAATTGACCCATGTCAAAGATAGCAGGCCGGCTATGCCTGGTCGTCGCCCCGGTGCTGTTGCTGCAGCCACAATCTGGCGTAATGGCCGTCTTGCACAAGCAGTTCGCTGTGGCTGCCACTTTCCACAATCCGGCCGCCGTCCATCACCAGAATGGTGTTGGCATCGCGAACTGTGGATAACCTGTGGGCAATCACCAGGGTGGTGCGCTGGCGACTGACCTCTTTGAGGGCCCCCAGGATGGCCTGTTCCGACAAGGAGTCCAGGGACGAAGTCGCTTCGTCCAAAATCAGTATTGGCGGGTTTTTCAGGATCACGCGGGCAATCGCCACGCGCTGTTTTTCGCCACCGGAAAGCTTGAGTCCGCGCTCACCAACCTTGGTTTCGTAGCCGTCTGGCAAGCTGTGGATAAAATTTTCCAGATGGGCCAGTTTAGCGGCCCGGTGTACCTCTTCTTCGGTAGCCTCCGGCCGACCGTAGGCCAGGTTGCGGTACAGGGTATCGTTGAACAGCACGGTATCCTGTGGCACCACGCCAATGGCCGAACGCAGGGAGTCCTGGGTGACTGTGCGGATGTCCTGGCCATCAATCCGGATTCCACCGTTATCCACATCGTAAAACCGGAACAGCAAGCGCGCGAGGGTCGACTTGCCGGCGCCACTGGCCCCTACCACAGCCACGGTGTGGCCCGCGGGAATGGTGAAATCTACATCTTGCAGAATCGGGCGATCCGGCCGGTAGGCGAAATGGATGTGCTCGAAACGGACTTCGCCGTTATCCACAGTCAGCGGCCTGGCATCCGGAGCATCCTGAATGGCGGGCTCATCGCCCAGCAGTTTGAACAACCGCTCCACGTTCACCAGCGCCTGGCGAATCTCCCGGTAGACAAAGCCCAGAGCGTTCAGGGGAATGAACAGCTGCAGCAGGTAGGCGTTAATCATGGTGAAATCCCCCAGGGTAATCTCACCGCTGGCTACTTCGCCCACCGCCATGGCCATGATCACCATCAGCGCCAGACCAATGATCAAAGCCTGACCGGCGTTCAGGGTGGCCAGGGACAGGCGGTTCTTCAGCCGGGCCTGCTCCCAGTCGTCCAGATCCCGATCGTACAGATCGGCCTCGAAGCGCTCGTTGTTGAAGTACTTTACCGTTTCATAGTTCAGCAGGCTGTCGATGGCCCGGGAGTTGGACTGGTTATCCCGGGCGTTGGCCTCGCGCACGAATTTGGTTCGCCATTCGGTGATTTTAATGGAGAACACCACATACACCACCACCGCCACCAGTATGGCCAGCACGTAGCCGACGTTGAACACCACCAGCAGGATGCCCGCCACCATCAAGATTTCCAGAATGGTGGGCACAATATTGAACAGGGTAAAACGCAGCAGAAAACTGATGCCGTTGGTGCCTCGCTCGATGTCCCGGGCCAGGCCTCCGGTTTTGCGGTCCAGGTGAAAGCCCAGTTCCCGCTGGTGCAGGTGTTCAAACACCCGCAGTGATACCCGCCGCATGGCCCGCTCCGCCACCCGGGCGAAAACCGCATCGCGCAACTCGCTGAACAGGGTGGCGCCGAAGCGCAGGGAGCCATAGGCCACCACCAGAATAACCGGAATCCACAGCAGCATATCCGCGCCACGGTTCTGGTCCAGATAGTCCACGATGTACTTCAGGGCAATAGGGGTGGCCACCGTGGCCAGCTTGGCCAGCACCAGCAGTGCCATGGCCAGCACCACCCGACCCCGGAATTCCAGCAGATAGGGCCATAACCCGGAAATGAGTGACCAGTCCGGTTTGTGGTCGGCTGGGTAATCGTTGTCGGCGTAGGCGCGCAAAACACTATCTCCAACATTGGTGCACATGGGGCCGGGACGGCTTTCCGGGACCGTCAAAAGCCAGGGATGGCTTTTGTCGAGCGTACAGGGACGTATTTACAGCGTGTCCCGGAAAGCCGTTCCGGCTCCATGTGCTAAGGCTCCGAGTTTGCCGCTATGATACGTCCTGTTGCGAGAAAATACCGTATTACCCCTGATTCAGCGACTTATCCACAGCCACCCGGAGGCCGACCATCAGCCCGAATCATCGCAAAGCCCTGACCCTGGTTATCGAGTTTATCCGCCCGTACCGACGCGCCGTGGCCGGGGCACTGGTGGCGCTGGTGTTCACCGCCGGCATTACCCTGAGCCTGGGCCAGGGGCTGCGTATTCTGGTAGACCAGGGCCTGGCCACCGAATCACCGGAAAACCTGGCCAAAGCCATCGGCCTGTTTTTCATTCTCGTGCTGGGCCTGGCCTTCGGTTCCTTCGCCCGGTTCTATCTGGTGTCCTGGATTGGCGAGCGGGTGGTGGCAGACATCCGCAAACGGGTATTCAATCACCTGATTGATCTGACCCCCTCGTTCTTTGAGCAGAACCGGGCGCTGGAAATCCAGTCCCGGTTCACCGCCGACACCACGGTACTGCAATCGGTGATCGGCTCCACGGTGTCCATTGCCTTGCGCAACACCCTCATGCTGATCGGTGGGCTTGGGTTGCTGTTTATCACCAACGCCAAGCTGGCCAGCATCATTTTACTGGGCTTTCCGCTGGTGATCGCACCGATTCTGTTTTTCGGGCGCCGGGTGAGGGCGCTGTCCCGGCTGAGCCAGGACCGGGTGGCCGATGTGGGCAGCTACGTCGGCGAAAACCTGAGCCAGATTAAAACCGTGCAGGCCTTCAACCATCAACCTCATGATCGCCGTTTCTTTGCCCAGGTATCTGAAAAAGCCTTCGATATTGCCCGGCAACGAATTCGTCAACGAGCGTGGCTGACCACTCTGGCAATTTCCCTGGTGATGGGCGCGGTGGGCATTGTGATCTGGATTGGCGGGCTGGATGTCATCAGCGGGCAGATTTCTCCGGGCGAGCTGGCGGCCTTCGTGTTCTACAGCCTGCTGGTGGGCGTTGCAGCCGGGGCAATCAGTGAAGTCATTGGCGAGTTGCAACGGGCGGCCGGGTCTGCCGCCCGTCTGTTCGAGCTGCTGCAAACCAAACCGGAACGCGGGCCGGCGGAAGGTTCCGGACGATTGCCCACTAGCGTCTCCGGTGCCATTGTCCTGGAGAACCTGACCTTCAGTTATGCCGGGCGCGACCGACAACCGGCACTGGACCAGGTGTGCCTGGCCATTGAACCCGGTGAGACAGTGGCCCTGGTTGGGCCCTCAGGTGCCGGGAAATCCACGTTGTTTGATCTTTTGCTGGGGTTTTATCGGCTGGATGCCGGGAGTATTCGGCTTGATGGTGTGGATACCGCCAGCGTACCGTTGCAGGACCTTCGGCGGTGTTTTGCACTGGTCCCCCAGAACCCCGCGCTGTTCCATGGCACGGTTGCCGATAACATACGCTATGCCAGGCCCCAGGCGTCTGACGCCGAGATTGAACAGGCCGCCCGTATCGCCCATGCCGATGAGTTCATCCGGACCTTGCCCGAGGGCTACCACACGCCGCTTGGCGATGCGGGGCAGGGCTTGTCCGGAGGCCAGAAGCAACGCCTGGCGATTGCCCGGGCGCTGCTGGCCGATGCGCCGGTTCTGTTGCTCGACGAAGCCACAAGCGCTCTGGATGCCGAAAGCGAACACCTGATCCAGCAGGCGATGCCGGCGTTGACCCAGGGCCGGACAACGCTGGTTATCGCCCACCGTCTGGCCACCGTTCGCGACGCCGACCGCATTGCTGTGTTCGAGGAGGGCAAACTGCTGGCAGTGGGCCGCCACGATCAGCTGATTCAGGATAACGCCCTGTATCGGCGGCTTGCCCGGCTTCAGTTCCGGGAACCCCGGGCCTAGATCTTTCGCTGGTCGGTTTGTGTGTTGGCCGCGTACTCCCTACACTGTAAAAAAGATATTCCAAAGACTGACACAGGGAGACTCGCGACGTGAGCAACAAAGAATTGCAGGCACTCAAAGAGCGGTACGTAGCTGCAGGCGCGGCCAGCCCCAATGAGCAATTTGCAGATCATGCCCTGAACGCGGAATTGTGGGATGCCGATGGCAAGCGGATGATCGACTTTGCTGGCGGTATTGGCGTGCTGAACATCGGTCACCGTCACCCCAGGGTAGTAGAGGCCGTAAAGGCTCAGCTCGACAAGCTGATGCACACCTGCCAGACCGTGATGCCCTATGAAGGGTACGTGAAGCTGGCGGAAAAGCTCAGCGGTGTCGTGCCCGTGCGCGGCCATGCCAAAGTGATGCTGGCCAACTCCGGTGCCGAAGCACTGGAAAACGCCATGAAGATTGCCCGCGCCGCCACCGGCAAGACCAACGTCATCTGCTTTGACGGCGGGTATCACGGCCGTACGTTCTACACCATGGCGATGAACGGCAAAGCGGCACCTTACCAGACCGATTTCGGCCCCATGCCCGGTACCGTTTTTCGCGCGCCTTACCCGGTGCCGTACCACGGCGTAAGCGAAGAAGAAGCCCTGCGTGGCCTGAAAATGGCGATGAAGGCAGACTCTCCGGCCAAGGACACTGCGGCGATTGTGATCGAGCCCGTGCTTGGCGAAGGTGGCTTTTACGCCGCGCCAACCAGTTTCCTGAAAGAGATCCGCAAGATCTGCGATGAAAACGACATCCTGATGGTTGTCGACGAAGTGCAGAGCGGCTTTGGTCGTACCGGCAAGATGTTTGCCATTGAGCACAGTGGTGTCGAGCCGGACCTGATGACCATGGCCAAGAGCATGGCCGACGGTATGCCGATTTCGGCGATCGTGGGTACCGACAAACACATGGATGCCTCCGGCCCCAACTCGCTGGGCGGCACCTATACCGGCAGCCCGACGGCCTGTGCCGCGGCACTGGCGGTGTTCGATGTGTTCAAGGAAGAGGACATCCTGGGCAAGAGCCAGCGCCTGGGCGACAAACTGAACCAGCGGTTCAGTGCCTGGCAAGAGCAGTTCGACCATGTGGATAACGTGCGCAACCTCGGCCCCATGGCGGCCTTTGAGCTGGTCGAAAGCAAATCCAGCCGCACGCCCAAGCCGGAACTGGCAGCGGCCATCACCAAGAAGGCCAAAGAAAAGGGCCTGATCCTGCTGAGCTGCGGGATGTTCGGCAACACCCTGAGGTTCCTGATGCCGGTCACCATTGAAGACGAGGTGCTGGAGGAAGGCCTGAACATCGTTGAGGAATGCCTCAAGGAAGTTAACGCCTGAGCATTGGTTTCGACCCTCTGATGCCAGACAGAAAAAGCCGGGCCCTGGTGCCCGGTTTTTTTTGCCTATAACGACGTGCCGGGCGACGGTTACGTTGAACTTTCCATTCATCGTATACTTCCACAATGCAATTTCTGACAGCTGCCCTCCGCAGGCTGTCGTCGATTCACCGATCAGGCGGTAACCATGACCTCCCAGAGTAATTCCCCCGTATCCGACCACCAGCCACGCCCCTGGGTGGATTTGCTGGTCAGCATCATCATTCCTTCGGTCATCCTGATGAAATTCAGTGGTGATGAGCACCTGGGCAGCGTCAATGCGCTGATTCTGGGGCTGGCGTTTCCGCTTGGATGGGGATTGTTTGAGCTGGTCCGGTATCGGAAAAAGAATTTCATCGCCTTATTGGGTCTGATCAGCGTGGGCCTGACCGGCGGCATCGGGCTGCTGGAGTTGGATGCCGGCTGGCTGGCGATCAAGGAAGCAGCAGTACCGGCGGTTATCGGTCTGGCGGTGCTAATCTCCACCCGGACCAAATACCCGCTGGTACGTACCCTGCTGTACAACCCCAACGTGCTGGATGTGGATAAGATCCAGGCCTCGCTGCACGAAAAAAACTGCGTGGCTGAATTTGAAGTCCGCTTGCTCAAGGCCAGCTATTTCTTCGCCGGCACTTTTCTGTTTTCCTCGATCATGAACTATGTGCTGGCCAAATGGATTGTCGTAAGTCCCTCCGGAACCCAGGCCTTCAATGAGGAGCTGGGGCAGATGACCCTGGTGAGCTATCCGATGATCGCCATTCCCTCCATGGTCATGATGCTGCTGATTTTCTATTACCTGTGGCGGACAATCCGTCGGCTGACGGGCTTCACCCTGGAAGAAGTCATGGCACCACACCTGCTGGAAAAAGAAAAAGAGAAGGAGCGGAAGAGGGCAGGGTCTTCCGACTGAACAGGAAAAACTTGCGCCGTTCAGACCTGACCTGACGGCAATGCACAAAAAACGGTGGCTCCTTTGCGGAGACCACCGTTTTTTTATTACCTGCCTGGACGCTGTATCAGATATCCAGATTGGTCACTTCAAGTGCATTGGACTGGATGAAGTCCCGGCGCGGCTCCACATCATCACCCATCAGCGTGGTGAAGATCTGGTCGGCGGCAATGGCATCCTCGATAGTGACCTTCATCATGCGGCGCGTTTCCGGGTCCATGGTGGTCTCCCACAACTGCTCCGGGTTCATTTCGCCCAGCCCCTTATAGCGTTGGATATTCAGCCCCCGCTGAGCTTCTTTCATCAACCACGCCAGGGCGCCCTCAAAGGACAATATCGCCTGTTTGCGCTCACCGCGTTGGATGTAGGCACCGTCTTCAACCAGGCCTTCCAGGGTCTCACCCAGCCGGGCAATGGCCCCATAGGAGGAAGACTCAAAGAAATCATGGCTGAACACGTGCTCATTGGGAATGCCGTGTACGTAGATGGTGACTTTCGGCAGGTACAGGCCCCGTTCTTCATCACGGGTAACCGAGAAGGCGTACTTGGTGCCGGTTCGGGTATCAAGATCCAGACCTTCGCCCAGACGGGCCACCCAGCGCGCAACCTCGGCCTCTTCCTTCAGGTGCTCAGGTTTCAGGGTGCTGCTATACACCATCTGTTCCAGCACTTTGGCTGGGTAGGCACGGGACAGGCGGTCGATCATGGCCATCACCGCCTGATAGTCCTTCACCATGGTCTCCAGGGCGGAATCCTTGATGGCCGGAGCCTCCGGGTTCACATACAACTGGGCACCTTCCAGGGCGGTCTGGGTGAGGTAGGCTTCCTTGGCCTTCTCATCCTTCAAATACTGCTCCTGCTTGCCACGCTTGACCTTGTACAGCGGGGGCATGGCGATAAAGACATGGCCACGCTCGATGATTTCACGCATCTGGCGGAACAGGAAGGTCAGTAACAGGGTGCGGATGTGGGAACCGTCCACATCGGCATCGGTCATGATGATGATGGAATGGTACCGGAGTTTGTCCGCATTGAACTCTTCACGGCCAATGCCACAGCCCAGCGCAGTAATCAGAGTACCGACTTCCACTGAAGACAGCATCTTGTCGAAACGGGCTTTCTCAACGTTGAGGATTTTACCCTTCAGCGGCAGGATGGCCTGGGTTTTCCGGTCACGACCCTGTTTGGCACTGCCACCGGCGGAATCACCCTCCACAATGAACAGTTCGGAAAGGGCAGGGTCCTTTTCCTGACAGTCCGCCAGCTTACCGGGCAATCCGGCAATATCCAGCGCCCCTTTACGCCGGGTCATATCCCGGGCCTTGCGCGCGGCTTCCCGAGCCCGGGCAGCTTCGATCATCTTGTTGACGATCAACTTGGCCTCGTTGGGTTGCTCCTGCAGATACTCGGCAAAGCTCTGGTACAGCTCCTGCTCAACCGCTGTTTTCACTTCCGAAGAGACCAGTTTATCTTTGGTCTGGGACGAAAACTTCGGGTCCGGAACTTTAACACTGATGATCGCAGTCAAACCTTCCCGTGCATCATCTCCGGAGGTCGCCACTTTGGTTTTCTTACCCAGGCCTTCCTGATCAATGTAGGTGTTCAGGGAACGGGTCAGGGCCGTACGGAAACCGGCCAGGTGAGTACCGCCATCGCGCTGCGGAATGTTGTTGGTGAAGCAGTAGATGTTTTCCTGAAAAGCATCGTTCCACTGCATCGCCACTTCAACGGCAATGCCATCTTCACGCTCACGATTGAAGTGGAAGACCCGGTTGATGGGGGTCTTGCTGGTATTCAGGTGCTCAACAAAGGCTCTGAGGCCACCTTCGTACTCAAACACTTCTTCCTTTCCGGAGCGCTCATCGGTCAGACGGATACGCACACCACTGTTCAGGAACGCGAGCTCCCGCAGTCGCTTGGCGAGAATGTCGTAGTGAAACAGAATGTGGGTAAAAGTTTCCGGGGACGGAATGAAATGAACCTTGGTGCCCGAGGCATCGGTTTCACCCACTTCAGTCAGCGGCGCATTGGGCACCCCGTGGGTATAGCTCTGCTCGTAGACTTTGCCTTCACGGCGAATGGTCAGTGTCAGGGTGGAGGACAGGGCGTTGACCACCGAGACACCGACACCGTGAAGACCACCGGACACCTTGTAGGAGTTATCATCAAACTTACCACCGGCATGCAGCACGGTCATGATGACTTCTGCAGCCGATACCCCTTCCTCTTCGTGGATATCCACTGGAATCCCACGGCCGTTGTCCCTGACGGTGATAGATTCATCCGGGTGGATGACAATACCGATTTCGGAACAGTGGCCCGCCAGAGCCTCATCGATGGAGTTATCCACCAATTCAAAGACCATGTGATGCAATCCGGTGCCATCGTCGGTGTCGCCGATGTACATACCTGGCCGTTTACGCACCGCGTCGAGTCCTTTCAGGACTTTGATGCTGGAGGAATTGTAGTTCGATTCACTCATTAAAAGAGACTCCTGGAGGTGAGCCCGGCAAGGAATGATTCCTGTCGCCCGGCTATTCTTCCGTCAATTGTCCATGTTCCACGTGGAACATTCTGTATTCCGGTGTCACACCATCGTGCCACAAACGGTTCGGTTCCGGATGTTCGATGGAGGTAATAAACACCTGACAACGCAGTTCCTGAAGTTTTCGGGCCAGCATCATGCGATGACGAACATCCAGTTCCGCATTAATGTCGTCCAGCAAAAACGTTACCTGCTTGCCCAATTCACTTAACACCTGACCCTGGGCAATCTTCATTAAGATGACCAGAGTCTTTTGCTGCCCCCTCGAAAAGGTTTCCGACACCGGGCGACCGCCAAACTTGAGGCGTATGTCCGCCCGGTTTGGGCCATAAAGCGTGTGGCCCATACGCCGTTCCTGCTCGCGATGGCTTTTCAGCACGTCGATTAACGCCGAATTCCTGTCCCAACCGGGCGCGAATTCGACTTTCAGTCCCTCAACCCAGGGCGTATCCAGCTCGGCGAGCACTGACTCAAAAGCTGTTTTGAAGCGGAGGAAAACGCTCTGGCGAATATCGCTGAGAGATTCCGCCAGAGCGCCGTACTGGGAATCCCAGACCCGCATCAAGGATTCGTCCAGTCTACCATTTCTCAGCATTTGATTCCGCTGTGACGTCACTCTCTGCACCTGTTGCCACAGGGACGAAAAGGAAGGTTCCACGTGGAACACCAGCCAATCCAGAAACTGGCGCCGTTTCCCGGGCCCACCCGCGACAATATCAAATACTCCGGGGTCAATAACCGACACCGGCAAATGCATCGCCAGGAACGACAAACTCCGAACCGCATCACCGTCCACCCGCAGCTGGGTTTCTTTGCGGCTGGTGTCCCGCGAAATCCCCACGCGATGTACCACAGGTTCGGCAGTCTCCGGTGCCGCCAGGCCAGAATCCAGCGCACCGAAAACCGTCAGTTTGGTCTGACCGTGGGCCACGACTGCCTGGTGCCGACTGACCCGGAAAGAGCGCCCCAGCCCCAGATAACCGATAGCCTCCAGCACACTGGTTTTGCCACTGCCATTGGCACCGTATAGAAGATTAAACGACGGGGAAAATTCAACCGGCGCCGGCACCAGATTCCGAAAATACTGCGTCTGAAGTTTGACTAGCGCCATAACAATGAAGAACTCGGTTCCAGGTTTCGGACACACCAGAAAAAGAAAGGGCAATACCGTTTCCAGTATTGCCCCAGTGTACTAGAAAGCCCGGATAAGCCGTTAATGCAGCATCGTCAGCCGTTCATCCATGAAGACATCCATCTCCGGCGCGAGGATGTGAACGTAACGATCGAAATACAGAAACTGCTTCAGCAGCAAGGCAAATTCACGGGGAAAGTGGAGCCCATGACTTTCACCCACTTTCACCATATCCAGCAAGATATTGTTTACGTCGTCTTCGGCCTGTTCCATTTCGTAGGGCACGTCGTCTGGCACCATACGATCCATCTGCCGGTACAGACGTTGCAGATCCCGCGACAGGTCCTCAACCCGGACCGTATGGCGGGTCACCCCGATGCGGATCATGGCATCGGCCATGCCCTCGAAATTCCCCACCATAATGGCTGAAATAAAATCACTCACCGCTTGCCAGGTATCCGGTTTAATCCGACCGACAATACCGAAATCAATAAAACCAACCCGTCCGTCTTCCAACACCATCAGATTCCCGGCATGGACATCCGCGTGGAAAAATTCGCACTGGGTGAGGCTGGCAAACCAGGTATTCATGGCGGTGATCAGCGTTCGTTCGGGATCACGGGAAAAGCCGCGAATACTCTCCAGATCGGTGAGCGGAACACCGTGAAAGCGTTCCATGGTCAGAATTCTACGGGTACTGCATTGATCATACACCCGGGGCACTGTGGCGTCTTCGTTATGGCTGGTCTGGAGAAACTCCCGAAACACCTTGAGGTTATTGGCCTCTTTGATGAAATCACATTCTTCCATCATGGTTTTCTGGATTTCATCGACAATGCCGGACATGGAAGTCCAGGACAGTTTGGGCGCCAGCGTCTCCAGAATGCGCGCCGAGAGGTAGAGAAAGTTGAGATCCGTCAGCAGAATGTTTTCCACACCCGGCTTCTGAACCTTGATCACCACTTCCTCACCGGTCACCAGGCGTGCGGCATGAACCTGGGCAATGGAGGCTGAGGCCAGCGCAACCGGATCAATCTCCGCATATACCTGATCAATGGGCCGCCCCAGTTCGTCACGGATGATTTTCTTGATGACGCTGAAAGGAAGGCTGGGGGTTTTGTCGAGACAGAACTGGAACTCTTCAACGTACTCCTTGGGAAAGAAGGTAGGCGAGCTGGCGATGAACTGGCCCAGCTTGATGTAGGTTGCGCCCAGATTCTCAAACGTTTGCCGGAGCAACTTCGGGGTAGGGGGGCGATCGCCCCTTACCCAGTTGATGCCGGTGCGGCCCAGTACGGACAGAGTCTGACCAACCCTGAACGCTCCTTTGATTCCATTCGTTACAGCACCCATATCGCTCTCCGATCCGGATTACAGTCGCATCGGCATGACAACATACAGGCAACGGTTATCATTCTGAGCCTCGATCAGCGCACTGCTGTTCGGGTTCGACAACGTGATCTTCACCTGATCGTCATCCAACGCATTCATCACATCCACCAGATAGCCTACATTAAAGCCGATCTGAAGGGATTCGCCCTGGTACTCCACCGGCAAAGCATCTTCGGCCTGTTCCTGATCCGGGTTATTCGCGAACACCTGCAACTCGTTATCCGACAGGTTCAGTCGCACACCGCGAATGTTTTCATGGGAGAGAATGCCCGCCCGTTGCAGCGTACTTTTCAGCGTGGAGCGATCAGCCAGCACCTCTTTGTCGCCGCCCCGCGGAATCACCCGGTTGTAATCCGGGAACTTGCCTTCAATCAGTTTGGAGGTAAAGGTGTAGCTGCCCACCGTCGCGCGCAGGTGGTTGTCACCGATCACCAGGGTGACCTCAGACTCTGCATCATCCAGCAAACGCGCCAGCTCCAGAACCCCTTTGCGAGGCACAATCACCTGGCGTAACTCCGGACACCCGGTGTCCAGATCCAGTTGCGCCATTGCCAGACGATGGCCATCGGTTGCCACCACCCGTGCATGACTCACATCCACTTCCAGCAACAGCCCGTTCAGATAATAACGGACATCCTGCTGTGCCATCGCAAATGCCGTGGCGTCCAGCATCCGGCCCAGTTCCTTCTGCGGCAGTGCCAGGCGGAAACTCTCCGGCTCGTCTTCGACATTGGGGAAATGCTCGGCCGGCAGGGTCGACAGCGTGAAATGGGATTTACCCGAGCGCAAATGCAAGCGATCGCCTTCCAGCACCAGGTCAATCGGCGAGTCATCTCCGAGTGCCCGGCAGATATCCGCCAACTTCCTGGCCGGTACCGTTATCCGGCCGGGCTGATCCACGTGAACCGGCGTAACACGCGCCACCAGCTCCACTTCCATATTGGTACCGGTCAGCGTCAGCGTATTGTCTTCCGCCTCCAGCAGGACGTTGGACAACACCGGCATGGTCTGTTTCTTTTCCACAACGCCCGCAATGCTCTGGAGCGGGGTGATCAGTGATTCACGGCTGATGGTCAGTTTCATGGCACTCGGCTTCAGTTATCGGAAGTGAATGTGTGTTGTATTCCTGCAACCACCTGCCATCAGGTGGTCAGCAATCTCATAAAGTTTTGATAATCTTCACGTATTCCGGGGTCTGTCCCCTGCAATTCGACTATTTTCTTGCAGGCGTGCAGAACCGTGGTGTGGTCCCGGCCGCCGAAGGCGTCGCCAATCTCCGGCAAGCTGTGGTTGGTCAGCTCCTTGGCCAGAGACATGGCCACCTGACGCGGCCGCGTAACCGTTCGGGTACGGCGCTTGGACAGCAAATCCGCCACCTTGATCTTGTAATACTCCGCCACCGTCCTCTGAATATTGTCGATACTGACCTGCTTTTCATGCAGCGCCAGCAAATCCTTGAGGCTCTCCCGAATAAACGGAGGCGTGATCTCTGATCCGGTGAAGTGAGCATTCGCTATCACCAGACGAAGCGCGCCTTCAAGCTCACGAACGTTTGATCGGATTTTCTGGGCGATGAAAAACGCCGCTTCGCTGCTGAGCTTCACGTTTGCCTGTTCCGCCTTTTTCATCAGAATCGCCACCCGCGTTTCCAGTTCCGGCGGTTCAACCATTACCGTGAGCCCCCAACCAAACCTCGACTTCAGGCGCTCTTCCATATCCACAATTTCCTTCGGAAAGCGATCACAGGTGACGATCACCTGCTGGCCGCCTTCCAACAGGGCATTAAATGTGTGGAAAAATTCTTCCTGGGAGCGCTCCTTACGGGCAAAAAACTGGATATCGTCAATCAGCAACGCATCCACTGAACGGTAGTAGCGCTTGAATTCGTTTATAGCATTCAGCTGCAGGGCTTTAACCATATCGGCCACGAACCGCTCCGAACGCAGATAAGCCACCTTCGCCCGTGGGTTGCGCCGGACAATTTCGTTCCCGATCGCGTGCATCAGGTGGGTTTTACCCAGGCCCACGCCGCCGTACAGAAACAGCGGGTTATAAGCCCCACCCGGATTTTCCGCCACTTGCATGGACGCTGCCCGGGCCAATTGGTTCGACTTACCTTCAACAAAGGTATCGAAGGTAAACGTTTCATTCAGAAAGCTCTGATGCTTGATGTCACCTTCTACCTGCACCGTGCGCCGCTCTGCCTGTGCTTTCGGCACCGGTGCCTGAGCTCTCGGGGCCGGATCAGTCACCGTGGCAGCCACACTTTTTTCTTCTTCGGTCACTGATTGTTCGGTTTCTTCGGAAATTCGCACCGGCGGTGCTATCTCGGAGCGCACCACCGGATCACTGGCCTTGGGAGCCGAGCCCACTTTCATGGTGACTCGCGGTGCCTGGCCACCGTTAAGATCCTTGAGCACCTCTTCTATCCGGCGCAGGTATTTTTCGTTTACCCAGTCCATCACAAATCGGTTGGGGGCGAACAACACCAGTTGTCCCTCCCGGTGATCCGACTGAAGGGGCCTTAACCAGGTATTGAACTGCTGTGCGGGAAACTCGTCCCGGAGTACTTCAAGACATTGATGCCACATACTGTTAGGCACGACCGCCTGCTCCCCAAAACCTGATGATGAGACAACGACGAACCGAACGCCTCGCTGCCTTAAATGACCGACGATTCTAACCCGCGCCAGCGCTCAGTAAAAGACCGGCATGGTCGGTCATAAACAGCCTGTGGAAACTTTTATCCATTGTGATCAATACGTTCTGAACATATCTACAGGCTTGTGTACAGAAAACACCGATAAAAAAGTTATTAACAGCCCCTTGTGCAAACACGGGGGTCAGACCTGTGGGAAAGGTCTTGACCGAACCTTGCATAACTTTGACTGACTTCACCATTCCGAGTTTTACACAATCGGTGGTGCCTTCATCCACAGGGCTCAGAGGCACCTGTCACAAGCCTTATCATTAACATAATTTACTGATATAAAAGGCTTAAAAGGCTTTATCCACAGAAAAGCAGCTGCCTAACAGCAGTAATAATTATCTTTAAAAGAATTTTAAAAAGAACTTACTGATTCTATTATTCGTGGTGTCGGATAATACCCATGCCAGAATCTTGCCTGGCTAACTCATAACCATTGAACTTGCACCGGTATTTGACTAGAATGCCGCTCCTGTTTTGGCTGTCTGTTTTCCAGCCAGCGATCAATGTCCATCGACGATTTGTGAGAACATCACCATGAAAAGAACATTCCAACCGAGCGTCCTGAAGCGCAAGCGTGCTCACGGTTTCCGTGCCCGGATGGCGACAGCCAATGGTCGCAAGGTACTGTCCCGTCGCCGTGCCAAGGGCCGTGCCCGTCTGTCTGCGTAAGCTGAAGCCAGCCTCATGAAGGCCTTGACGTTCCCGAAGTCTCAGAGGTTGTTGAAACCTTCGGACTACAGCAAGGTCTTCGATGACGTAACGCTGAAGGTTCCGCACAGGAATTTTCTGATCCTGGCCTCTGCCAATTCATTGGGGTATGCCAGGGTCGGTTTAATCTTCTCCAAGAAGAACCTCCGGCTCGCTGTCCAGAGAAATCGGATCAAGCGGCAGGTTCGGGAAAGTTTTCGTCTTCAGCCGGATCTACCCGGGCTCGATATTGTCGTCCTTGGGCGACAAGGTCTGGAAAAACTGGACAACGATGCCGTCCGGTCATCCCTGAATGATCTGTGGCACCGAGTCAAAAAAAAATACCGTCAGGCAAACCCTGACTCCTCCGTCGGCAGCCCCAGAGGTACGGAGTAATGCGCAAGCTCCTGCTCTTGCCCATCCGTTTCTATCAGTACGCCATCAGTCCAATGATGATCAGCCATTGCCGTCACTACCCTACCTGTTCACAATACGCCATCGAGGCCATACAACATCACGGTCCTCTCAAAGGCGGGTATTTTGCAACAGCACGGTTACTGCATTGCCACCCCTGGGCAGAGGGCGGTTACGATCCGGTACCGGGCACTGATCTGGACACGGCCTCTGGTTCTGGCCAGGCCAGCAGTCCGATAGAAAGCACCCATACCACTACTCAGACCAGACACTAAGTTTATGGATATTCAACGCATTGTTTTGTTTGCCGGTCTTGCCATTGTCAGTTACCTGATGGTGCTTGCCTGGAACGAGGATTATCACCAACCTCAAACAGAACAGGTTGCCCAGGTGCAATCTTCCGTTGTTGGTGACAACGCCACCGCCGACGATATGATTCTTCCCGAAGATTCCACAGCCGGTAACGAGGAATTCTCAACGCCGGAAACCGGAACACTTACCGCTGGTACTGCCAGCACCGGGCAGGCTCTCAACGATCGCTTTATTACCGTAACCACTGATGTTTACGAACTGAAGATTGATCGCGTGGGTGGCAATCTGGTTGAGAGCTCGCTGTTGCAGCACGACGAATCTCTGGATAGTGAACAACCACTCACTCTGCTGACCAATACCCAGACTCGCACCTATCTTCTCGAAAGCGGTTTGATCGGGCGTGATGGGCCCGATGGCAGCAACGCCGGCCAGGCTCCGGTATTCGCCGCAGATACCGCCCGTTACCAACTGGCCGAAGGTCAGGATGAACTGACGGTTGATCTGGTTCACACCACGGACAACGGCGTTGAAATTACCAAACGCTACCACCTGGCACGGGACAGCTATCAGATTGATGTCAGCTACCAGATCCGCAACGGCTCTGATACTCCCTGGCAAGGCAACTTCACTGGCAAGATTGTCCGCGACCAGGCTCCGGATCCGACATCCCAGGCCAGCATGGGCATTCGCGCCTACCTGGGCATGGTGGTCAGCACGCCTGAAGACCCGTATGAAAAATACGATTTCGATGACCTGACTGAAAACCGTGTCAATCAATCGGTCACCAATGGCTGGCTGGCTTTCCTCCAGCATTATTTTCTGACCGCCTGGGTACCTGAACGGGATCAGAAAGCACAATTCCAGACCACGCGGCGCGGCGACCTTCACGTAATGGGCTTTGTTTATCCGGCAACCACGGTTGCTCCCGGCGAGACCGCCGAAGTGGGCGCAACCGCTTATGTCGGCCCAAAGATCATTGATCGCCTGGAAGCACTGGCCCCCAACCTCGACCGCACCGTCGACTTTGGCTGGCTGTTTTTCATCTCCCTGCCGCTGTTCTACATTCTTGAATGGTTTTACGCCCTGGTGGGCAACTGGGGGGTTTCTATCATCCTGTTGACCGTGCTGGTAAAAGCGGTCTTCTTCCACTTGTCAGCCACCAGTTACCGGTCGATGGCCAAGATGCGCGCCGTCGCGCCCCAACTGACCCGGCTGAAGGAACTCTACGGTGACGACCGTCAGCGTATGTCCCAAGAAATGATGGCCCTGTACAAGCGGGAAAAAATCAATCCGCTGGGTGGCTGTCTGCCCATTCTGGTGCAAATGCCGGTGTTCATTTCCCTGTACTGGGTGCTGTTCGAGAGTGTTCAGTTGCGACACGCCCCGTTCATGCTGTGGATTCAGGATCTGTCCCAGATGGACCCCTACTTCATCCTGCCGATCCTGATGGGCGCCAGTATGTTCATCCAGATGAGTCTGAACCCGACACCGCCGGACCCCATGCAGGCGAAAATCATGAAGATGATGCCGCTGGTGTTTACCGTGTTCTTCCTGTGGTTCCCGGCTGGTCTGGTACTGTACTGGCTGGTGAACAACATTCTTTCCATCTCCCAGCAGTGGTACATTACCCGCAAGATCGAAGCGGAAACTGCAGGCAAGAAGTACTGAGCCAACAGATGTTCTGACCTGACAAAGGCTCCGAAAGGGGCCTTTGTTTTTTCTATATCCAGGAAACCACGATGCAGCCAGCCACAGACACCATTGCCGCCATTGCCACCGCTCCCGGCCAGGCTGGCGTGGGTATCGTCCGGGTCTCCGGTCCCAAAGCCATGGACATTGCCCGCGCCATGCTCGGCTTCGCACCAAAACCTCGTAACGCTCACTACGGCCCGTTCCGGGATCAGCACGGCGAGCTGATTGACGAAGGTATTGGGCTGTATTTTCCGAATCCTCATTCGTTCACTGGCGAAGATGTCTTCGAGCTTCAGGGCCATGGCGGTACCGTTATCCTGGATATCCTGCTGCGGGAAGTCTGTAACCTGGGGGCACGACTGGCCCGGCCCGGGGAGTTTTCCGAACGGGCTTTTCTCAATGACAAACTCGATCTGGCCCAGGCCGAGGCCATTGCAGATTTGATCGAAAGCAGCTCCGAGCAGGCCGCACGTTGTGCTGTTCGCTCCATGCAGGGGGTCTTTTCCAAACGTGTGGATAACCTCGTTGACGCCATCACCCACCTGCGCATCTATGTGGAAGCGGCCATCGATTTTCCGGAAGAGGAAATCGATTTTCTGGCCGATGGCAAAGTTGCCGCTGATTTGTCGGGGTTACTCGAAACTGTGGATAACGTGCTGTCGGAGGCCCAGCAAGGCACCATTCTCAGAGATGGCATGAAAGTGGTGATTGCCGGGCGCCCCAATGCAGGAAAATCCAGCTTGCTCAATGCGCTGTCGGGCCGGGAAGCGGCCATTGTCACCGCCGTTGAAGGCACCACCCGGGATGTTCTGCGGGAACATATCCACATTGATGGAATGCCGCTTCATATTATCGATACCGCAGGGCTGCGGGACAGTCCGGATGAAGTGGAGCAGATTGGTATTGCCCGTGCCTGGGATGAAATCCGCCAGGCCGATCGCATTTTGCTGATGGTGGATGCCACCACGACTGACAAAACCCGGCCCCATGAAATCTGGCCGGACTTCATTGATCAGTTACCCGCCGGGGCACCGGTAACGGTCATTCGCAACAAGGTGGATTTGTCCGGTGAACCGGTGGGCATCAGCGCCGAGCCGCCTCAGACCGCCCCGGTTATTCGTCTGGCAGCCAAAGCCGCTGAGGGCCTGGAAGTCCTTCGCGATCACCTGAAGGAGTGCATTGGTTTCGCCAGCACCACCGAAGGTGGTTTTCTTGCCCGCCGCCGTCACCTGGATGCCCTGGAACGTGCCCGGGTGTCATTGCGACAAGGCCAGACTCAGCTGGAAGGCTATGGCGCCGGTGAATTACTGGCGGAAGACCTGCGTGCGGCGCAGGATGCCCTGGGGGAAATAACCGGGCACCTGACCCCTGATGAACTTCTGGGGAAGATATTCAGCAGCTTCTGCATCGGGAAATAACGGCCCCTGAGCGCAACACCACAGGGGTGGCGCAAGCGCCTTCGAACGGCCGGCCAGAGGAACGTTTTCTTAGCCACACTAACGACTTACGAAAACAAACAGTTTATTTGTAAAATACCGTCAAAGCCTCGGGTACACTCCTGCACCGTCTTGAGATGCCTCTGCCCTGGCAGCGGACCCATCCCCCCGTGTTAAAGGAGATAACCCGTGCGTAAACTAACGTGTCTGTTTGCAGCGCTGCTGGCGTTTGCTGCAGTGTCTGCCCCCGCTCTGGGCTCAGAGAAACTCTACATCTATACCGAGAACTATCCTCCGTACAACATGAGCTCGACCGGTCGTGCCTTTGAGCATAAGGGCGACGGGATTGATGGCTTGTGTACGGAAATGGTGAAAGCCGTGTTGAAAGCGTCCGGCCTTGAGCACGTCATCAAGCTCCGCAACTGGGATTACGGTTATAACCGGGCCCTGAACAAAAAGAACCACGGTATTTTCTGCACCACTTACACCGAAAGCCGGGCCCCGCAATTCAAATGGGTTGGGCCACTGGCGGACAATCTCTGGACCATTTTTGCCCCGGCCGGCACGGACCTGCAGATCGACAAACTTGAGGATACCCGCGGCCTGCTCTATGCCGGCTACCGTGGCGATGTTATGACCGAGTATCTGTTGGAGCGCGGTTACAAGGTATCGGAAATGGAAAGTGACGATCTCAACCCCAAGCGTCTGGAGCTTGGGCAAGTCGACCTGTGGATTGCCGAGAAACTTGCAGGCCCTTATTTCGCCTCGCAACAGAACGTTGAAGGCCTGGAGCCGGTGTACTCGTTCAACAAGGCCGAGCTGTATCTGGCGATGAACCCCCAGACCTCGGATGAGATCATCCGCAAACTGAATAAAGGCCTCGAAACCATCCGAAACAACGGTATTTACGAGGCGATCGAGACCAAATACGGGCTCTGAGCAGACGCGGCGTAATAACAAAGGGGAAGCCATAAGCTTCCCCTTTTGCGTCGCGGGAGCGCGTTCCCGGGGCACCACGGCCTAGTCGGTAAAGGCCATATCCTCGCCGTTGACCTGCATGAGGTTGCGGGTCGGGCTGAGCATACTGGTGGCATGGGCCTGGGCCCGTGGCAGCAAACGCTCGTAATAAAACTCGGCGGTGGCCAGTTTGGTACGGTAGAAGGCGTCAGATTCATCGCCGCCGTTTTCCTGTTTATCGCTGGCCACTGCCGCCTGGCGCAGCCACATATACGCCATGGTTACGTAACCGCTGTACATCAGGAAGTCGTTGGCGGCGGCACTGACCACGTCACGATCCTTGCGCGCTGCCAGCATCACGCGCACGGTCAGCAGGTTCCACTGGGCGGTCAGTTTCAGCAGCTCCACCGCCATGGGCCGCAACGGTTTGCTGGTCAGATGTTTGCGGGCAAAGTTGGCGACCTTGAGGGTAAAGTCCCGGACCGCGCCCCCCTGAGTGGTCAGCAGTACCTTCCGGCCCAGCAGGTCCAGTGCCTGAATGCCGGTGGTGCCTTCGTACAAGGTGGCAATCCGGGTGTCCCGGACAATCTGTTCCATGCCGTGCTCACGAATGTAACCGTGCCCCCCAAATACCTGCATACCCAGATTGGTGGCTTCACAACCCAGTTCCGTGAGGAAGCCTTTCAGAATCGGTGTGAGGAAACCCAGTTTGTCGTCGTATTTTTCTGCTTTCTCGGTGTCTCCGTCGGAGTGGGCCTCCACCATGTGGTCGGCCAGTTTCGCGGCGTAATACAGCATGGCCCGGCCACCCTCGGCGATGGCTTTCTGGGTCAGTAGCATACGCCGGACGTCGGCATGGTGAATCAGGCTGTCCGCCACCTGGTCCGGTTCTTTCTTGCCAGACAGCGCGCGCATAGACCGGCGTTCCTTGGCGTAGTCCAGTGCCCATTGGTAGGACAGCTCCGCCGGACCCACCCCCTGGATGGCAGTGCCAATCCGCGCCGTATTCATAAAGGTGAACATACACTCCAGGCCCTGGTTTTCCGGGCCGATCAGATACCCGGTGGCGCCATCGAAATTCATCACACAGGTGGCCGAGGCCTTGATCCCCATTTTCTTTTCCAGAGCACCGCAGGTCACCGCGTTGCGCTCACCTACCGCGCCGTCGTTGCCGGGCAGGAACTTGGGCACGATGAACAGGCTGATGCCCCGGGTGCCCTTGGGCGCATCCGGCAGACGGGCCAGCACAATGTGCACAATATTTTCGGTCAGGTCGTGCTCGCCGGAGGAAATGAAAATCTTGGTGCCGGTGAGGCTGTAGCTGCCATCGGCCCGGGGTTCGGCACGGGTTTTCACTTGCCCCAGGTCGGTGCCGCACTGGGGTTCGGTCAGGCACATGGTGCCGCCCCAGCGACCTTCGGTCAGGGGCACCAGATAGGTTTGCTTCTGTTGTTCATCGCCGTGCAGGTAAATGGTGTTCATGGCGCCGAGCGACAGCCCCGGGTACATGGAAAACGACCAGTTGGCCGTGCCCATCATTTCCTGTTTCAGCAGTCCCATGGAGGCCGGCAGGCCCTGGCCGCCGAAAGCCTCGGGCGCAGACAGTCCCTGCCAGCCGCCCATGACGTATTGCTGGTAGGCCTCTTTGTAGCCCTTGGGGGTGACAACGTCGCCCTCGCTCAGGTGACAGCCCTCTTCGTCCCCCGATTGATACAGCGGGCTCAGCACCTCTTCGCAGAAGCGGCCGCACTCGGTCAGGATGGCGTCCATAATGTCGGGGGTGGCGTTCTCGCCAGAGGCCAGCGTCTGGTAATGGCGCGGGTAATCAAACACATCATTCAGCAGGAATTTCATGTCCCTCAGGGGCGCTTTGTACGCAGGCATAGCCAGTCCTCATATGCAGTGTCATCCGGGATAGTCAGGGCGCAAAGGCCATCTTGTGTTCTGTTTTACGGCATTCCCGCCACGCTGCCATTGACGGAAACCACCTGCCGCGATGTCAGAACGGACAATTGGCTGAAATGACGTTTTCGACCGGGGATTGATCGGGCTCTGGTTGCCGCCCGTAAACCCGTGGACACGCAAGCGTTGCCCAGGACAGGTTCAAGGAGTGTAAAAGTCATGCAAATTCACCGTTTTTCAGGCTTTTCGGATAGCGCCGGAAGGTTCGTGCTTATACTGTTGCTGAGCGTTGCCCTGGCCGGTTGTGCAGGCCCCTCTCTGGAGACCTACAAAGACCAGTCGCCAGAGCTGGTGCCGGCGGAATTTTTCCGTGGCGAACTTTCCGCCAGGGGGGTGGTCAAGGATTACGCCGGTGAGGTCATCCGCACGTTCGATGCTGACATCGTGGCCACATGGGATGAGGAGGGGGTCGGCACCCTTGATGAGGTGTTCCGGTTCAACGATGGCGAGGTGCAGACCAGGGTCTGGACACTGACGCCTCAAGAGGGTGGATATCGGGCCACGGCCGGTGATGTCGCCGAGCCGGGTTTTATGCGTTGGCAGGGGAATGCCATCCACATGAACTATGTGCTGACTGTTGCCTATGGCGAGGGCACCATTGATGTGCGTATGGATGACTGGATGTACCTGGTTACGTCCGACACCCTGATTAACCAGACCACCATGAGCAAGTGGGGACTGGACGTGGGCGAGATCGTTCTGGTTATCCAGAAGCGAGCGAGTGCCGGGTCCGGTCCGTCAAACGGAATTCAATAAGGTTGTGACAACCTATGTGGAAGCAATGGCTAGTGGCCCTGGTGCTGATTCTTGCCGGTGCCGGCACGGCGACGTTGTACGTGGCGATGGAATCGTCGAGCGCAACGCAGGATAACGACGATGCCCGCGTCAGCACGGTCAGTGCGGCCACGCCCCGTTGGCAGGGCGTCCGGGATGATGTCCGGGCGGTGGCAACACTGCGGGCTTTGAATGCCGTAGAGCTGACCACGGAGGTCAGCGGCCGGGTGGTGCAGTTGAACCTGGAACCCGGCCGGAAAGTGTCTCAGGGTGATGTGCTGGTTCGCCTGGATGATCGCCAGGCCTTGGCTGATCTGCGCGTGATCGAGGCCCAACTGGCTGATGCCCGGCGTCAGCTGGAGCGGGCAAGCCGCTTGCGCTCCAACAACAGTGTTGCCCAATCCCAGGTGGATGAGCTGCGGACCGCGGTCAATGTGGCCGAAGCCCAGCGCGAGGCCGCCCGTGTGCGGCTCGGAAACCACCGGATTGAAGCACCGTTTGATGGTGTGGTCGGCCTGAGCGATATCAGCTCGGGTGCTTACTTGCCCGCCGGTACTGCGATAACCACGCTGGATGCCACCGATTCCATGGAGCTGAGGTTGTCGGTTCCGGAGCGGTTTGTCGGGCAGGTTCGGATTGGCCAACCGGTGATTGCTTCCTCCCCCGCGTTCCCGGATGAGCGCTTTCAGGGGCAACTGGTGGAACTGGCTAGCCGCATCAGTGAACTCAGCCGAACGCTGTCTGTGCGCGCAATCATCGACAATGCCGACGGGCGTTTGCGGCCGGGCCAGTTCATGTCGGCGTCGCTCACGCTCCGGGAGCGTGAGGCGCTGGTCATTCCCGAGCAGGCGGTGATGATTCGTGGTGACGACAAATACGTGTTTGTGGCGGAAGACGGTATCGCCCGCCGGGTGTCGGTGGTCACCGGGTCGCGCCTGCCGGGGCTGGTGGAGATTTCGTCGGGCCTGTCGATTGACGATGCCGTGGTGATCACCGGCCAGGATCGGTTGAGCACGGGCGACCGGCTGGAGGTACAGGCCGACGGCCAGGCCATTCCCGAGAATCGCTTCGCCGGCAATCCGGGAGCCTGAGCCATGGTGCTGTCTGATATTTCCATCAAACGCCCGGTATTCGCCACCGTTCTGAGCCTGTTAATCGTAGTCTTCGGTGTTTCAGCGCTCCTCGGGTTACCGGTTCGTGAATACCCGGACATCGATCCCCCGGTGGTGTCTGTCTCTACCGATTACACCGGCGCCGCCGCCGAAGTGGTCGATACTCAGATTACCCAGGTGATTGAGGGCGCCATCAGCGGGATTGAAGGCATTCGGTCCATCGAGTCGTCCACGGAACAGGGGGAATCCCGCACGTCCATTGAGTTCGATACCTCCCGGAATGTGGATATCGCGGCCAACGATGTTCGTGATGCGGTGTCGCGCGTGCTTAACCAGCTGCCGGATGAGGCAGACCCGCCGGTGGTGCGAAAAGCCGATTCAGACGCCCGCCCGATGATGTGGGTCACACTGATCAGTGATGTCTGGGACAGCGCAGAGCTCAGTGATTTTGCCGACCGGGTGCTGGCAGACCGCTTGTCGGTACTTGATGGCGTGGCGGATGTGCGCATTGGTGGCGAGCGCCGGTACGCGATTCGGGTCTGGCTTGACCGGAGTCGTCTTGCGGCTCGCGATATCACCGTTGCCGAGGTGGAGCAGGCCCTGCGCCAGAACAACGTGGAGTTGCCTGCCGGTTCCATTGATTCCTCCACCCGTAACTTTACAGTGCGTGCCGAGGGCCGGTTGTCGACCGTGGAGGAGTTTCGCAACCTGGTGATTCGCCGGAACGGTAACGATCTGCTGCGCCTGGCAGAAGTGGCCAACGTGCAGGTCGGGGTGGAATCCGATGTTGGCCGTTTGCGAGCCAATGGCGAAACCGCCATTGGCATGGGCGTTATCCGCCAGTCCAAAGCCAATACCGTGGCGGTATCCGATGCCGTGCAGGCGGAGCTGAAAAACATTCGTGAAACCCTGCCACCGGAAGTCCGCATTGCCGAGAGTTACGACGAATCCGTGTTCATTCGCGCCTCCATCAAGGAGGTGCTGACCACGCTGGCCATTGCCGTCTCGCTGGTGATTCTGGTGATTTTTCTGTTCCTGCGTTCCTGGCGGGTGACGCTGATACCGGCCGTGACTATCCCGGTGGCGGTCATCGGGGCGTTTATTGGTCTGGGTTTTCTGGGTTTTTCGATCAATGTGCTGACGCTGCTGGCGATTATTCTGGCGATTGGTCTGGTGGTGGACGACGCCATCGTGATGCTCGAGAACATCCAGCGCCGTATCGATGAGGGGGAACCGCCATTGCTGGCCGCCTACCGCGGTGCCAAACAGGTGGCTTTTGCGGTTGTTGCGACCACCCTGACTCTGGTGGCGGTGTTTGTGCCGATTTCGTTCATGGGCGGTAACGTTGGCCGGTTGTTCGCCGAGTTCGGCTTTACCCTGGCGGCGGCGGTGGTAGTGTCCAGCCTGGTGGCGCTGACCCTGGCGCCCATGTTGTGCTCGAAATGGCTGAAACACAGTCCGGAAAGCGACGAGGGCCACCGCCTGTGGGCATTCAGCGAACGCGTCCTGAACGGATTGACCCAAGGCTATCAGCGAATGCTGCGGTTTTCTCTGGCCCAGCCCGGGCTGTTGCTGGGGCTGGGCGTTGTCGGCCTGATCATCGCTGTGGTTATTTTCCCGCGCTTGCCCCAGGAACTGGCCCCAACGGAAGACCGGGGCGTTATCATCATGCCTGCGGGCGCGCCCCGGGGTGCCACGGTGGAATTCACGGATCATTTTGTCGAGCAGGCCGAAGCGCGTCTGTTGCCCTATCTGGAGCAGGGCATTGCCGAACGCTTCCTGTCGATTGTCGGATTCCGGGATGAAGAAGACAACGCCTTTATGATCATGGGGCTGGTGCCCTGGGAACAGCGGGATATCAAGCAACAACAGGTAACCACCCAGATCCGCGACAAACTCGCTGACATTTCCGGCATTCGCATCAGCGTCATTAATCCGCCCGGCCTCGGGCAGCGGGGGTTCAGCCAGCCGATCGAGTTTGTGATTGCCGGCCCCGATTACGAGTCGGTTCAGGCCTGGAGCGAGGAAATTGTCGAGCGCGCCAAGCAGAACCCGAACCTGTTGAACCTGGATACCGATTTTGAACTGACCCGGCCCGAACTGCGGGTGAACATCGACCGGGATCGCACCGCAGACCTGGATATCACCGTCGAAGACATTGGCCTGACCCTCCAGACCATGCTGGCATCGCGGCAGGTAACCACCTATCTCGATCGGGGTCGGGAATACGATGTGATTATGCAGGCAGAGGACGCTGATCGCGCCACGCCCGGCGACCTTGAGCAGATTTTTCTTCGGCCAAGGGCGGGCGGAGAGCTGATTCCGCTCAAAGCCCTCGTGTCGGTTGAGGAACTGGGTGCCAATCCGGACCTACGCCGGATTGACCGCTTGCCCGCTGTGGTGGTGAGTGCGTCTCTGGCTGAAGGCTATGACCTGGGGTCGGCCCTGGCCTACCTGAACACACTGGCTGTGGATAACCTGCCTCCGGAAGCCCGCCTCAGCTACAAGGGTCTGTCGCAGGAGTTCCAGGAGTCATCGGCGGCCATTTATCTCACTTTTGGCCTCGCCTTTGTCATCGTCTTTCTGGTGCTGGCGGCCCAGTTTGAAAGCTGGATCCACCCGCTCATCATTATGTTGTCGGTGCCCCTGGCGGTGACCGGCGCCCTGATTGCGCTGGCGTGGTCGGGCATCAGCCTCAATATCTACAGCCAGATCGGCATCATCATGCTGTTGGGGCTGATGGCCAAGAACGGGATTCTGATCGTCGAGTTTGCCAACCAGCTCCGGGACAAAGGCTACCAGGTGAAAGACGCCATTCTGGAAGGCGCTACCCTGCGTTTTCGCCCGGTACTGATGACGACGATTTCCACGGTGTTTGGTGCCGTGCCGCTGGTGATGGCGTCCGGTGCCGGAGCGGAAAGCCGGGCGGCGATCGGTATGGTCATTCTGGGCGGGCTGATCTTCGCGACCACACTGACTCTGTTTATTATTCCGGTGCTCTATAACCTGCTGGCCCGGTTTGCCAAGTCCTCCAATGCGGTGGCGCTGGAACTGGAGCGGTTGGCGGCCGGCGTACCCGGCGGCGGCAATCCGGCTTCGGTGCCCCAGCGCAAGGCGGATGATTTCTGATCTGTGGCCGATCGACCGATCGGCCGACCCGTTTGTCCTGCTTGTGGATAATCATCTGAACAATTTGCGGGTAATTTTTCAGAATTTATTAAGAAGCTTTTTTAAACAATGGGTTATATGGAAATTCGTGGTTATGTGAGGTCGTCATGGATGTGGATAACTTATTGAACAGTTTTTTGAACAATGCATGACAAGGGTCTGAAATCCAGTAACTTTCCGCTTTTCGGCATCCCGACAACGGCCGTTATTCCCAGGCCCTGGTAAGTAATCACCCTGATCGGTGTGTTTATTATTGCCTTATCTGGTTAAAATTTGCGCATTCTGACTGCAATTTACCAAGTGAGGCGTTATACTCACTGCCCTTTTTTCAGCCCGATTTCCGAGGTGACGTGTGGATTTCCCGACTCGTTTCGATGTCATTGTCATTGGCGGTGGCCATGCCGGTACTGAAGCCGCGCTGGCAGCGGCCCGCATGGGCTCGCAGACCCTGTTGCTGACCCACAACATTGAAACCCTGGGGCAAATGTCCTGTAACCCGGCCATCGGTGGTATTGGCAAGAGCCACCTGGTGAAAGAGATTGATGCCCTGGGGGGCGCTATGGCCCAGGCAACGGACCAGGCGGGTATCCAGTTCCGGGTGCTGAACAGCCGCAAAGGCCCGGCGGTGCGAGCCACCCGTGCCCAGGCAGACCGGGTGTTGTACAAGGCCGCCATTCGCCAGGTACTGGAAAATCAGCCCAACCTGACCCTGTTCCAGCAGGCCGCCGACGACCTGATTGTGGAAAACGACCAGGTGACCGGTGTGGTTACCCAGACCGGTATCCGCTTTAACGCCAAAACCGTGGTGCTGACCACCGGGACCTTCCTGGGCGGAGTTATCCACATTGGTATGCAGAACCACGCCGGTGGCCGTGCCGGCGATGCGCCGGCCAATGCCCTGGCCAAACGCCTGCGGGAATTGCCGTTCAATGTCGGGCGCCTGAAGACCGGCACGCCTCCGCGCATCGACGCCCGAACCGTGGATTTCTCGGTCATGCAGGAGCAGTGGGGCGACGACCCCACGCCCGTTATGTCGTTTATCGGTAGCCGGGATCAGCACCCCCGGCAGATTTGCTGCTATGTGACTCGTACCACCGAAGAAACCCACGACATCATTCGCAGCGGTTTCGACCGTTCACCGATGTTCGCCGGCAGCATCGAAGGCGTGGGTCCGCGCTATTGCCCGTCCATCGAGGACAAGGTCAACCGGTTCGCTGACAAGGATTCGCACCAGATCTTCGTTGAGCCCGAGGGCCTGACCACCAACGAACTCTACCCAAACGGGATATCCACCAGCCTGCCGTTTGATATCCAACTCAAGGCGGTACGTTCGATTCCGGGCTTTGAAAATGCGCACATTCTGCGCCCGGGCTACGCCATCGAGTACGACTACCTGAACCCGCAGGATCTGCGCCATACCCTGGAAACCAAGTTTATTCAGGGCCTGTATTTTGCCGGCCAGATCAACGGTACCACCGGTTACGAAGAAGCCGGTGCCCAGGGCTTGCTGGCGGGCATCAATGCCTCGCTGCGGGCTCAGGACAAAGACGAATGGTACCCGCGCCGGGATGAAGCCTATCTGGGGGTGCTGGTGGATGACCTGATCACCATGGGCACCCAGGAGCCCTACCGGATGTTTACCAGCCGGGCGGAATACCGGCTGATCCTGCGGGAAGACAACGCCGACCTGCGCCTGACCGAAACCGGGCGTAAGCTGGGCCTGGTGGACGACGAACGCTGGCAGGCGTTCAGCGACAAGTGCGATGGCATTGCCAGAGAGCGCTCCCGCCTGGAAAGCACCCGTATTCACCCGAACACCGAGGCCGGTGAACGCGCCAATGCCCATCTGAAGCAGCCGATGACCCGTGACCAGTCCCTGGCCGAGTTGTTGCGCCGCCCGGAAATTGTTTACCAGCACATTGCCGAGATTGGTGCCGAGCGCGCGGACGATCCCAACGTGGCAGACCAGGTGGAGATCGAGATCAAGTACGAGGGCTACATCTCTCGTCAGGCCGATGAAATCGAGCGTCTGCGCAAAAACGAGAATACCGCCTTGCCCCTTGACCTTGATTACGATGTGATTGGCGGCCTCTCGAATGAAATCAAGCAGAAACTCAAGGATGTGCGCCCGGAAACGGTGGCCCAGGCCTCGCGCATTCAGGGCGTGACACCGGCGGCGGTAAGCCAGATTCTGGTGTATCTGAAAAAACGGGACCTGTTGAAAAAGCAGAGCGCCTGAGATGAGTTATCCACAATGGCCGGGCCAGCTCCAGAATGGCCTGGCGATGATGAATCTGTCGTTCAGTGATCACCAGCAACACCAGTTGCTGGCTTTTCTGGCCCTGCTGAATAAATGGAACAAGGCATACAACCTGACGGCTGTGCGTGATCCGCAGACCATGGTGTCCCGGCAGCTGTTGGACAGCCTCAGTGTGCTGCCCTGGGTAACCACCGACTATCTGCTGGATGTGGGCGCTGGCGGAGGCCTGCCCGGCATTCCGCTGGCCATCGTTTTCCCTGACAAGCACTTCACGTTGCTGGACAGCAATGGCAAGAAAACCCGGTTTCTGAATCAGTGTGTGCTGGAGCTGGGTCTGAAAAATGTCGAAGTTATCCACGGTCGCGCCGAGGATTGCCAGCCGGCGCAGCGTTTCACCCAGATCAGCAGCCGGGCGTTTACCGCGCTGGAGAATCTGGTGGCCTGGTGCGAGGATTTGCTGGCCCCCGAAGGCGAGTTCCTTGCCATGAAAGGCCTGTATCCGGAAGATGAAGTGGCTGCCCTTCCAGCCGGCTGGAAGGTAGAATCCAGTCATTCGCTGAATGTTCCCGGCGCAGATGGCGAACGGCATTTGTTGATCGTCGCCCGGGCTGAACAACACCGGTAATCCCAATAGCAGGAGGCAAAGCATGGCGCGCGTGATTGCTGTGACCAATCAGAAAGGCGGTGTGGGCAAAACCACCACCTGCGTCAATCTCGCCGCGTCTCTGGCGGCCACCAAACGCCGGGTATTGCTGGTGGATATGGACCCCCAGGGCAACGCCACCATGGGCAGTGGTGTGGATAAAAATACGCTGGAGCTGTCCGGTTACGACGTCCTGACCAAGCGCGCCAAGCCGGCCGAGGTGATTATCCACGCCGAGGCATCCGGCTTTGATCTGCTGCCGGCCAATGGCGACCTGACCGCCGCCGAAGTGGAGCTGATGAATGAGATCGGCCGAGAACATCGGCTGCGCCTGACGCTCAATACGGTACGCGAGAATTACGATTATATTCTGATCGATTGCCCGCCGTCGCTCAGCCTGTTGACGGTGAATGCGCTGTCCGCTGCGGATTCGGTGCTTATTCCCATGCAGTGCGAGTATTACGCTCTGGAAGGCCTGGCGGCGTTGATGAATACCGTTCAGCAGATTCAGGAAACGGTAAACCCAAAGCTGGAAATCGAAGGCATCCTGCGCACCATGTACGACCCGCGAAACAGCCTGACGCTGGATGTTTCCGGCCAGCTCAGCGAGTATTTCGGCGACAAGGTGTACCGCGCGGTGATTCCCCGTAACGTGCGACTGGCAGAGGCACCCAGTTATGGTATGCCGGCGCTCAAGTACGACCGGGTGTCCAAGGGCGCCGTGGCCTACCTCGCCCTGGCCGGAGAAATGGTGCGCCGGCATGGAACCAAAAAGACATCCACGGCAGTGGCGGTGTAAGATAGGCCGCCTCCAGGCAACCATGCATCCACTATTTCAACAGGAAGAATGACAAACACCATGGCGGCGAAGAAGCGAGGTTTGGGCGAACGGGGGCTTGGGGCGCTGCTCCAGGGCTCGAAGGTGAATCTCAATGAAGAAACCAGCGACCACGATGGTGAACTGCGGGAAATTCCTGTCGACCTGATTCAGCGGGGCCGTTACCAGCCGCGCCGGGACATGGACCCGGCCGCCCTGCAGGAACTGGCGGATTCGATTCGCCAGCAAGGCGTGATGCAGCCGGTGGTGGTTCGCCCGATCAGTGAAGGCCGCTATGAACTGATTGCCGGTGAGCGCCGTTGGCGGGCCACCCAGATGGCAGAACTCGATCGCATCCCTGCCATTGTCCGGGATGTTACCGACGAAGCCGCCATTGCCATGGCGCTGATCGAGAATATCCAGCGGGAAAACCTTAATCCCATCGAAGAAGCCTTTGCCCTCCAGCGACTGCAGGACGAGTTCGGACTGACCCAGGCCCAGGTGGCCGAAGCGGTCGGCAAGTCCCGTACCACCATCACCAACCTGCTGCGGCTGATTGGCCTGACCGAGGATGTGCGGGTGATGCTGGAGCATGGCGATCTGGAGATGGGTCATGGTCGGGCCATGTTGACCCTGCCGCCCGAGCAACAGATTCAGGTTGCCCGCCAGGTGGTTGCCAAATCCCTGTCGGTACGTCAGACCGAAGCCCTGGTGCGCCGGGTGCAACAGGAGAAACCAGACGAAGCAGATAACGCCAAGCCGGCCCTGGACCCGAACATTCGGGCGCTGCAGGATGATTTGTCTGACCGTTTGGGGGCCCGGGTGGCCATCAACCATGGTAAGCGCGGCAAGGGCAAGCTGGTGATCGAATACAGTTCGCTTGACGAACTCGACGGTATTCTGGGGCATATCCAGTAATTTGATGATCAAAACCCGAAAATCATCCGAAAGTGCCGTCAGCGGCTGTAAACACCACATATGGTTGTGGTAATCGATGAAAAACACAACCTGTGTAAAACTCCGTTTCCGGGTGGCAGAGGGTGGTTATTTTTTCGTCAATTTTTCCGTACGGTTATGTTGAACCCCCTTCGGTTAACACATATAATTCCGCGCGCTTGGAATAACAGCTGGTGATATGAACCGTACTTCGAAAGCCATCACGTACGTACCGCTTGGCAAGTGGTTGATCATAGAGATGGCGGTTCTGTTGATTCTGAGCCTGTTGTGGTTACTGGAAAGTCGTTTGGCCGGGTATTCCGCTTTTGTTGGCGGTCTTATTTTTGTCATACCAAACGCGTACTTTGCTCACCGCGTGTATCGTTATCAGGGTGCCCGACACATGCACCTGGCAGTGAGCAACATATTCAGGGCTGAAAGCATCAAGCTGGCCCTTACCGCAGTGTTTTTTGCGGCCGTTTTCACTTTAATGGAGCCAGTCTATGTACCGGCTCTGTTATTCACTTTTGCTGTGATGGTTGTGTTGGGTACGGCATTACGCTGGCTCATCCGGCCGCGACCACAGCGATGACTGGACGAGAGCAGTATGGCAGCTGATACCCCAGTAGAGTATATAAAACACCACCTTACCAACCTTACCTACGGCAAGCTTCCGGCAGGCTATGAGCGTGCGGATGGCAGTGTCGTGCAGGAGGCCGGCTGGACCTTCGCGCGCACCGGCCAGGAAGCCGCAGACATGGGCTTTATGGCCGTCCACGTCGATACCCTCGGCTGGTCGATTGCCATGGGCATCCTGTTCCTGGGGCTGTTCCGCTTCGTGGCGAACCGGGTCACCGAAGGTACGCCGAGCGGCTTGCAGAACCTGGTCGAAATGACCTTCGAATTTGTACAGGGTCTTGTGCGCGACGTCTTCCACGGCAAGAACCCGTTGATTGCCCCGCTGGCACTGACGATTTTCGTCTGGATTCTGTTGATGAACATCCTGAAGCTGATTCCGGTGGATTATATTCCGTCGATCGCCCACGCAATGGGGCTTGAATACTTCAAGATTGTGCCAACCACCGATCCTAATGGTACCTTCGGTATCTCCATGGGTGTTTTCCTGCTGATCCTGTTCTACAGCTTCAAGGTAAAAGGCGTGAGCGGTTTCGGTAAGGAACTGGCGTTTAACCCGTTCAATCATTGGTCTATGGTTCCGTTCAACCTGCTGCTGGAAATCCTGGCACTGATCATCAAGCCCATCAGTCTGGCACTGCGTTTGTTCGGTAATATGTACGCCGGCGAAGTGGTGTTTATCCTGATTGCCTTGTTGCCACTGTGGGTTCAGTGGACATTGAACGTGCCCTGGGCGATCTTCCACATTCTGGTGATCCCGCTTCAGGCCTTTATTTTTACCGTGCTCACTGTGGTTTATCTCAGTGCAGCGCACGAAGATCACTGATTTACCCTTAAATACACAAACCCTTAACTATCTGAAAAACTGAGGAGTTCTCAATGGAAATGGTATTTATCGCAGCTGCGTTGATCATCGGTCTGGGTGCTTTGGGCGCCGGTATCGGTTTCGGTCTGCTGGGTGGCAAGCTGCTCGAGTCTACTGCTCGTCAGCCGGAAATGGCCAACCAGCTGCAAACCAAAGCCTTCATCATGGCTGGTCTGCTTGACGCCGTTCCCATGATCGGTGTTGGTATCGCGATGTACCTGATCTTCGTTGTTGCTGGTTAATCGAAAACCGAGAGCTGTGGGCGCCGGCTGAGGCCGCGCCCCTCCTTCCGGAAACCGGGACGCAACGAATAGCAAGAGGTATATCGCCGTGAATATAAACCTTACGTTGATAGGGCAATCGATTGCCTTCGCTATTTTCGTCTGGTTCTGCGTCAAATATGTATGGCCGCCGATTACGGCAGCCATGGAAGCGCGCCAGAAGAAAATTGCAGATGGTCTTTCCGCGGCCGATCGGGCATCCCTCGATCTGGAACTGGCCCAGGAAAAAGCCACCAAAGAACTGCAAAAGGCGAAAGAAGAAGCTGCAGCCCTGATTGACCAGGCCAACAAGCGTGCCGCCCAGATTGTGGAAGCCTCCAAAGAGGATGCCCGCAAAGAAGGCGACAAGCTTATTGAACAGGCCAGGGCGGAAATTCAACAGGAGCGTGTTCAGGCTCGCGACGCACTCAGAGCAGAAGTGGCCACTCTGGCCGTTGCCGGTGCCGAGAAGATCCTGGAAACCTCTGTAGACGCCAAAGCTCACAGCGAGATGCTGGACAAGCTGGCCGCAGAACTCTAAACGAGGGTCATCATGGCAGAACTGACAACGTTAGCCCGACCCTACGCGAAGGCCGTTTTTGATGCCGCGCAGGACCAGAGCGCCGTTGATCAATGGGATCAGGCTCTGGCTTTTGCCGCTCAGGTCGCGGCTGACCAAGAGGTAAAGAACATCCTGGCCAACCCGGGCCTGTCTGAGCAACGCAAGGCTGAACTCTTCGCAGACTGTTTTGAAGAGCCGCTGCCAGAAGCACTCAGAAACTTCCTGTTGATTCTTGCTGAAAACAAGCGTCTGGCCCTGTTGCCAGAAGTTTCGGCGCTGTTCCGTCTGTACCGTGCAGAGCTCGAGAAGTCGGTACATCTGACCATCGACTCCGCGTTTGAATTGTCGTCCGACGAGCAGCAGAAACTGATCGACGCACTGTCCAAAAAGCTGGAGCGCAAGGTCGAACTCGAGGCCACTGTGGATCAGACCCTGATCGGTGGCGTGATCGTACGAACAGGCGACCTGGTTATCGACGCTTCAGTCCGAGGCAAACTGGCCAGAATGGCCAGGGCTCTGGACTCCTGATTTCAGCACAAGGTTTGAGGACAAAGGCATGCAGCAACTGAATCCATCCGAGATCAGTGACATCATCAAGAAGAGAATCGAAAAGCTCGACATCTCTTCCGAAGCAAAGAACGAAGGTACGATTCTGTCTGTTTCTGACGGTATCGTGCTGATCCACGGTCTTGCCGACGTTATGTACGGCGAGATGATCGAATTTGCCAACGGCATCTATGGTATGGCGCTGAACCTGGAGCGCGATTCTGTTGGTGCGGTTGTTCTGGGCGATTACGAAGACCTGGCGGAAGGCCAGAAGGTACGTTGTACCGGTCGTATCCTGGAAGTTCCGGTGGGTAACGAACTGCTGGGCCGCGTTGTGGATTCTCTGGGTAATCCGATCGACGGCAAGGGCGAGCTGGGCAACAGCCTGACCTCCCCGGTCGAAAAGGTCGCACCTGGCGTAATCGCGCGTCAGTCGGTGGATGAGCCGGTGCAGACCGGCCTGAAAGCCATCGATACCATGGTTCCCGTCGGTCGCGGCCAGCGTGAGCTGATCATCGGCGACCGCCAGATCGGTAAGACCGCCGTGGCCATCGACGCGATCATTAACCAGAAGAACACCGGCATCAAGTGTATCTACGTGGCCGTTGGCCAGAAGCAGTCGTCCATCGCGGCGGTTGTGCGCAAGCTCGAAGAGCACGGCGCCATGGACCACACCATTGTGGTTGCTGCCGGTGCTGCTGATCCGGCCGCCATGCAGTTCCTGGCTCCGTACTCCGGTACCTCCATGGGTGAATTCTTCCGTGACCGCGGTGAAGACGCTCTGATCGTGTACGACGACCTGTCCAAGCAGGCCGTTGCTTACCGTCAGATCTCACTGCTGCTGCGTCGTCCGCCAGGACGTGAAGCATTCCCGGGTGATGTGTTCTACCTGCACTCCCGTTTGTTGGAGCGCGCTTCCCGGATCAATGCCGACGAAGTCGAAAAGCTCACCAACGGTGAAGTGAAAGGCAAGACCGGTTCCCTGACCGCGCTGCCGATCATCGAAACCCAGGCCGGCGACGTTTCTGCATTCGTTCCGACCAACGTGATCTCCATCACCGATGGTCAGATCTTCCTGGAAACCAACCTGTTCAACTCCGGTATCCGTCCGGCGATGAACGCCGGTATCTCGGTATCCCGGGTAGGTGGTTCAGCCCAGACCAAGATCATGAAGAAGCTCGGCGGTAACATCCGTCTGGCCCTGGCCCAGTACCGGGAACTGGCGGCATTTGCCCAGTTCGCTTCCGATCTTGACGAAGCAACCCGTAAGCAGCTGGAGCACGGTCAGCGCGTTACCGAGCTGATGAAGCAGAACCAGTACAGCCCGATGACCGTTGCGGAAATGGGTACGGTACTGTACGCAGCAAACGAAGGCTTCCTGGACGATGTGGATGTCAACAAGGTTGTGAAGTTCGAAGCACAGCTGCTGGACTGGATGCGGTCTGAGCAGAAAGAGCTTCTGGACAAGATCGGCCCTGAAGGTAACTTCAACGACGACATCACTGCCGGCCTTAAAGCTGCTCTGGAGAAATTCAAGACCACTCAGAGCTGGTAAATCCAAAGGGCCCGCCGTAAAGCGGGCCTGCTGGTCCATTTGAGTGTCTAACTTGAAAAGGCAGTGACTTATGGCCGTCGGAAAAGAAATACGTAACCAGATCGGAAGCATCAAGAGCACGCAGAAAATCACGTCTGCCATGGAAATGGTAGCCGCGAGCAAAATGCGCAAAGCTCAGGAGCGTATGCAGGCAACCCGCCCGTACGCTGAAAAGATGCGTCAGGTAATCGGACACATTGCGAAGTCCAATAAAGATTACCGTCATCCGTTCATGCAGGAGCGCGAGGTCAAACGGGTAGGCTATATTGTCGTCTCGTCTGATCGCGGCCTTTGCGGTGGTCTGAACACCAACGCGTTCAAGCTGCTCGTGAAAGAAATGCGTGGATGGAAAGAGCAAGGTATTGAGACCGATATCTGTGCCATCGGCCAGAAAGGCGCCTCTTTCTTCCGCAGCTACGGCGGAAATGTAGTGGCAGCCATCACGCACCTGGGCGATAACCCCAGTGCGGATAAGCTGATTGGCAGCGTCAAGGTGATGCTGGATTCGTTCGAGGCAGGCAAAATCGATCGCCTGTACCTGATCAGCAACGAGTTCGTGAACACCATGACCCAAAGCCCGAAGGCAGAGCAGTTGTTGCCTCTGCCGGAAAGCGATGACGACATCGGTCACCAGTGGGATTACATCTACGAGCCGGATTCCCGTCCGATCCTTGACGGGCTGATGCCACGTTATATCGAATCCCAGGTGTATCAGGGCGTGGTAGAAAATCTGGCCTGTGAGCAGGCTGCCCGGATGATTGCCATGAAGAGCGCGACAGACAACGCTGGCGGCATCATCGACGAGCTTCAGCTGGCCTATAACAAGGCCCGTCAGGCAGCGATCACACAAGAGATTTCGGAGATTGTGAGCGGCGCGGCATCGGTTGGTTAACGCTCACAGACCTACTGGTTTTATTGACTATCAAGATAACGAGGAACCGAGCATGAGTAGCGGACACATCGTTCAGATCATTGGCGCGGTTATCGACGTGGAATTTCCACGTGACTCCGTTCCAAGCGTTTACGACGCACTGCTGCTTGAAGGTGGCGAGACAACTCTGGAAGTCCAGCAGCAGCTGGGTGACGGCATTGTTCGTACCATCGCCATGGGCAGCACTGAGGGCCTTAAGCGTGGCCTGAAAGCAGAAAACACCGGCAAGCCGATTTCAGTACCCGTGGGTACCCCGACTCTCGGCCGGATCATGGACGTTCTGGGTCGTCCCATCGACGAGCAGGGCGACATCGGTGAAGAAGAGCGCTGGGCTATCCACCGCAAGGCACCGGGCTACGCCGACCAGGCCGCATCTGCGGACCTGCTGGAAACCGGCATCAAGGTTATCGACCTGATCTGCCCGTTCGCCAAGGGTGGTAAGGTTGGCCTGTTCGGCGGTGCCGGCGTAGGCAAGACCGTTAACATGATGGAGCTGATCAACAACATCGCGAAAGAGCACTCCGGTCTCTCCGTATTCGCGGGTGTGGGTGAGCGTACCCGGGAAGGTAACGACTTCTACTACGAAATGAAGGAGTCCAACGTTCTCGATAAGGTGGCCATGGTTTACGGCCAGATGAACGAGCCCCCCGGAAACCGTCTGCGTGTGGCCCTGACCGGCCTCACCATGGCTGAGAAGTTCCGTGACGAAGGCCGTGACGTACTGTTGTTTGTCGACAACATCTACCGTTACACCCTGGCCGGTACCGAGGTATCTGCACTGCTGGGCCGTATGCCTTCAGCGGTAGGTTACCAGCCGACTCTGGCGGAAGAGATGGGCCAGCTTCAGGAACGGATCACGTCCACCAAGACCGGCTCTATCACATCTATCCAGGCGGTATACGTACCGGCGGATGACTTGACCGACCCGTCTCCGGCGACCACTTTCTCGCACCTCGATGCGACCGTGGTACTGAGCCGTGACATCGCTTCCAAGGGTATCTACCCGGCCATCGACCCGCTCGATTCCACCTCCCGTCAGCTGGACCCGCTGGTGATTGGTGAGCAGCACTATAACGTGGCCCGTGGTGTTCAGAACGTTCTGCAGCGTTACAAGGAACTGAAAGACATCATCGCGATTCTGGGTATGGACGAGCTGTCGGAAGACGACAAGCTGACCGTAGCCCGCGCCCGTAAAATCGAGCGCTTCCTGTCGCAGCCGTTCCACGTTGCCGAGGTCTTTACCGGTGCACCCGGTAAATATGTCTCCCTGAAAGAGACCATTGCCAGCTTTGAAGGCATCCTCAACGGTGACTACGACGATATGCCGGAACAGGCATTCTATATGTGCGGCGGCATCGAAGAAGCGATCGAGAAAGCTAAGGCAATGAAAGAGAAAGAAGGCAAGTAAGCTTCCTTCTTGTCTTTCAGACCCAAGAGGCGTAAGAAATGGCTATGACCGTACATTGTGACGTCGTAAGTGCCGAGGAAAAGATTTACTCCGGTCTGGTGGAGATGCTGATCGCCACCGGTACCGAGGGTGAGCTTGGCATCCAGTATGGCCATGCTCCGCTGCTGTCCGGGCTCAAGCCCGGCGCAGTGCGGATCATCAAGCAGGGTGGCAGTGAGGAGATCCTGTACGTTTCCGGGGGTTACCTGGAAGTACAGCCGAATCTGGTTACCCTGATGGCCGACACCGCTGTCCGAGCCAAGGATGTGGACGAAGCAGCGGCGCTGGAAGCCCAGAAAGAAGCCGAGAAGGCACTGGCGAACAAAACAGGCGAGTTCGAGTATTCTCGTGCCGCCGCCGAGCTGGCCGAAGCGGCCGCTCAGCTGCGCACCATCCAGAAGCTGCGCAAGCACCTGCGTTAAGCAGAGCTTGCGTCAGTGCCCGGACTGGCCTGACAGTGAACCGCATCCTCAGGTGGAGGGGCCGGTGTTCCGGAAACGGAGCGTCGGCGAATCCGCCGGGACGCGGTTTTTTCTTATTTGGATGTTAATAAAACCGGAGCCGATTGCCCCATGAGCCCGTTACACGTTGTGATCCTGGCCGCCGGCCAGGGCTCCCGCATGAAATCTTCTCTGCCCAAGGTGCTGCACCCGGTGGCGGGTAAAGCCATGCTGCATCATGTGGTTGAGACCGCTAAGCAGCTGGGTGCGGAGAAAATTCACACGGTCATTGGCCATGGCGCAGACGCCGTTCGGGCTTCCCTGGATGATCCGTCCGTCAACTGGGTTTTGCAGACCGAGCAGCTGGGCACCGGCCATGCCGTCGCCCAGACTCTGCCAGAGCTGCCCGATTCGGCTCGGGTGCTGGTGTTGTACGGGGATGTACCACTGACCCGCAAAGAAACCCTCGACGCCATGATCAGCGGCCTGGATGAAACGAACCTGGCGCTGCTGACGGTCAATATGGACAACCCCCAGGGGTACGGCCGCATTGTCCGGGACGCGCAGGGCCGGGTTCAGGCCATTGTCGAGCAGAAAGACGCCAGCCCGGAGCAGCAGGCCATACAGGAAGTGAACACCGGGATTCTGGCGGTCTCCGCCCGCCACCTGAAGCAGTGGTTGCCCACGCTCTCGAACAGCAATGCCCAGGGCGAGTACTACCTGACCGACATCATCGCCATGTCGGTTGAGCACGGCCTGTCGGTAACTGTGTCGCAGCCGTCCAATCCGTTCGAGGTTCAGGGGGTGAACAACCGTTTGCAACTGGCCGAGCTCGAGCGCTGGTATCAGCGCCAGCAGGCGGAACGTTTGATGAGCGAAGGTGCGACCCTGGCTGACCCCGCCCGAATTGACGTGCGTGGCGAGCTGTCCATCGGTAATGATCTCTGGATAGATGTGAATGCGGTGTTCGAAGGCAAAGTCAGCCTGGGCAGCAACGTGGTGATCGGGCCGAATTGCATGATTAAGGACGCCACCATCGCCGATGGCGCCGAGATCAAGGCCAACAGTGTGATTGAAGGCGCCGTGGTGGGGGCCAACGCCCAGATCGGGCCGTTCGCGCGCTTGCGCCCGGGTACTGAACTGGCCGCTGACACCAAGGTTGGCAACTTTGTTGAGACCAAAAAAGCCATCGTGGGTGAGGGCAGCAAGATCAACCACCTGAGCTACGTGGGCGACGCCACCCTGGGCCGTAATGTGAATGTGGGTGCAGGCACCATCACCTGCAATTATGATGGGGTGAACAAACACCAGACAGTATTGGGTGACGGGGTATTTGTCGGCTCCAATACGTCACTGGTCGCCCCGGTGAACGTTGCGGACCAGGCCACCATTGGCGCCGGCTCGACCATTACCCGGAGTGTCAACGAAGGCGAACTGGCGGTTGCCCGCGGCAAGCAGCGCAACATCGACGGCTGGGAACGGCCGAAAAAAGCGTAACCAACGATTAACGAACAGGTGACAAGAGCATGTGTGGGATTGTAGGAGCGGTATCTGAGCGGGACGTCCAGGGGATTTTGCTGGAGGGCCTGCGCCGCCTGGAATATCGCGGGTATGACTCTGCCGGCATGGCCGTCATCAACGGCGGTCAGCAAGTGCAGCGTGCCCGGGAAGTGGGCAAAGTTGCCGCGCTGGGCGATGCCGTGGCCACCAATCCGCTGGACGGTCACCTGGGCATTGCCCACACCCGCTGGGCCACCCACGGCGAGCCGTCCCAGCTGAATGCCCACCCGCATATGTCCGGTGAGCGTCTGGCCATTGTTCACAACGGCATCATCGAAAACTATCAGGAACTGCGGGACGAACTGAAAGCCGAGGGCTTTGATTTCACCTCCCAGACCGACACCGAAGTGGTCGCGCACCTGATTGAGAAATACTACCGGGAACAGGGCAAGCTGTACGATGCCGTCCAGGCCGCTATTCAGCGGCTACGCGGTGCTTATGCTCTGGCGGTGGTTCATGCCGATGAGCCCGACCATCTGGTGGTGTGCCGGGAAGGCAGCCCGCTGGTTGTTGGCGTGGGCATTGGCGAGAACTTTATTGCGTCGGACCAGTTGGCACTGCTGCCGGTCACCGACCGTTTCATGTTCCTCGAGGAAGGGGACATCGCCGACATTCGCAAGGATAGTGTTGCCATCCACGATCGCGATGGCCAGAAGGTCGAACGCCCGATCACCCGCTTCGAACACGCTGCCGATTCCGCCGACAAAGGCGAGTACCGCCACTTCATGCTCAAGGAAATCTACGAGCAGCCGAAAGTGATCAAGGCCACCATGGAAGGCCGGATTACCGACAGCCGGGTGCTGGAGCAGGCGCTGGGCACAGACGCCGCCAACCTGCTGGACAACGTGCGCCATGTTCAGATCATTGCCTGCGGCACCTCCTACCACGCCGGTATGGTGGCCCGTTACTGGATTGAAGATCTCGCTGGCGTACCCTGTTCGGTGGAAGTGGCCTCCGAGTTTCGCTACCGCAAGCACGTGATCCAGCCGGATACCCTGTTCCTGTGTATTTCCCAGTCCGGCGAGACCGCTGATACCCTGGCGGCACTGCGCCAGGCCAAGAAAGCCGGCTTCCGGGCCGCGCTGGCCATCTGCAACGTGCCGGGCAGCTCACTGGTGCGGGAGTCTGACCTGGTGATAATGACCCAGGCCGGCCCCGAGATTGGTGTGGCGTCCACCAAGGCATTCACCACTCAGCTCACGGCGCTGCTGATCTTCACCCTGGCGCTGGCTCGCCACAATGGCCTGAGCGAAGATAAAGAAGCCGAGATCGTGGCCGCCATCCATCAGTTACCGAAACAGGTCAACGACATTCTGGCCCTGGATGCCGATATCGAGGCCATGTCCAAGGCATTCATGGACAAGAACCACAGCCTGTTCCTCGGCCGGGGTTCCCAGTTCCCGGTGGCGATGGAAGGCGCGCTCAAGCTCAAGGAAATTTCCTATATCCACGCTGAAGCCTACCCGGCCGGTGAGCTCAAACACGGCCCCCTGGCCCTGGTCGACAGCGAAATGCCGGTGGTGACCGTGGCCCCGAACAACGATCTGGTGGAAAAGCTCAAATCCAACCTGGAGGAAGTGCGTGCCCGGGGCGGCGAGCTGTTTGTATTCGCTGACAAGGCGGCGGGCGTGAAGGCGGAAGAGGGCATCCACGTGATGCAACTGCCGTCCGTGCATGAGATCACCGCGCCGATCGTTTATACCGTTCCGCTGCAGTTGCTGTCTTACCACGTGGCGGTATTGAAGGGCACGGATGTGGACCAGCCACGGAACCTGGCCAAGAGTGTGACGGTGGAGTAGCGGAATGGGCATGGGCCGGATGCTCCCTTGCTCCGGCCCATGCCTGCTCCCGAGGTTCTGATCAGAACGCGTAAGACACCGAGGCCTCCACCGTGCGTTCTTCCCCAAACCAGCAGTTTGCACTGTCAAAACAGCTGTAATAGCGCTCGTTGGTCAGGTTATTAACTGACAGCCCCAGCTCTGTGCCGCGCAGGGTGTGAGCCAGCTGGCCGAGGTTGTAGCGCAGTGCGATATCCACCAGGGTGACATCCGGTACGCTGTCTTCGTTGGTGGCGGCGTTGTATTCCGATTCGCCGATGTAGCGGGCACCGATGCCGGCTACCAGACCGTTCAGCGGACCACGGTAGAACCCGTAATCGGCCCAGACCGACAGCAGGTGCTCGGGCACCCACACCGGTGTCTGGCCTTTCAGGCCGGAGTTGTCCTTGGTTACTTCAACATCTTGTAACGTGTAGCTCAGGGTCATGATCAGGCTATCGATGGGCTGGGCCCTGGCCTCAAACTCCAGGCCCTGAGACCGCACTTCACCGGCCTGGATTTTGTCGTAGGCGGTACCGTTCGGGTCCCGGGTTGGCACATTGTCTTTGGTGATCTGGTAGAACGCCAGATTGGCGGAGGTGCGCTGGTCTTCGGCCTGGTATTTCAACCCCAATTCCCACTGGTCCCCTTCAGACGGTTCAAACTCGTTGCCGTTGCGGTCGCTGCCGGTTTGCGGCTCGAAGCTCTCGGCAAAGCTCAGGTAGGGCGACACGCCGTTATTGCCGCGATACATCACGCCAACGCGGGTGGACACATTGTCCTGTTCGAGTTTGGTGTCTACCGGCGCACCGTATTTGCGGCCGTCTTCCTCGCCGGTAAAGTCATCCCAGCGCACGCCACCGATGATCACAAACTGGCCCAGCTCAATCTGATCCTGCAGATACAGGCCCAGCTGCTTCTTGCGGATAGCGAAGTCTGAAGAGAGCGCGGTGTTGCTGATATCGATGGTGTCTTTGGAAATCTGGTAATAATCCGGGTTGTAGAGATCAATAGCGGGTGCTGCGGTGTCTTCATAGAGCACGTCGGAGTCCAGGCTGAGGTAATCCACACCCACCAGAATATTGTGTTGCACGCGGCCGGTGCTGAAACGGCCGGAGAACTGGTTATCCACAGTGAATCCGCTGGTGGTTTCGTCGGTCAGGTAGGCCTGGCGGGCCAGGGTACGGCCGTCTGCGGCAAGGCCCGTACTGTAGGTGTTTGTCTGGAACACCTCGGCATCGGTATAGCGGAAGTTCTGCAGGAACGTCCAGTTGTTGTTGATGTTGTGGTTGATCTTGTAACCGGCCATCAACACTTCTTTATCGAATTCGTTCCAGTTGGCGTCGCCGGAAAACGCGTCGGTGTCCAGCTTCCCGTTGGGATTGGGCAGGAACAGGCCAGATGCGGGCAGACTGGTGTAAACGCCCATCTCCGGGTCTTTCTGGTAATACAGATTGAAGTTTACCAGGGTATCGTCGCTGACCCGCCAGTCCACTGAGGGCGCAATCAAGTGGCGTTGTTCTTCCGAGGTCTCGGCCTGGCCGTCACGGCTGCGGCTCAGGCCCACCAGGCTATAAGACAGGTCAGAGTCGGCGATCTGGCCCTGGCTTTCGATGGTGGCCTCCAGCAGATCGCGCGAGCCGGTGGCCAGCTCCACCCGGTGAAACGGTTCGCCTGAGGGCTGTTTCCCGATCAGGTTGACCATCCCCCCCGGCGGCATGGCGCCGTACAGGGTGGAGGTTGGGCCGCGGAAAACCTCCACCTGTTCAACCGCCGCGAGATCCACCTGGGGCTGAAGGTTCCAGTCGTTGTAAAGCAGTTGGAGGCCGTCGTAGTAATTCTGGTAGTTGATGAACCCGCGAATGCTGAACAGGTCCAGGCGCCCGACCGCGCCGCCGCGCAATTCGGTATTGACCCCGGGGGCGTAGCGAAGTGCAGCAGCTACGGAATCGGCGTCCCGCATCTCCAGTGCCTGTTGATCCAGAACCGAAATGCTCTGTGGCGTTTCTTCGGGTTCCAGCGCCGTTTTGGTGGCGGTATTGCGGTAGGTGTCGCCGTAAACGGCCAGGGCATCCAGTTCCAACGCATCGCCGGTGCTGGCCAGTGTGGTCTGACTGATAACCGCACTGATGGCGAGTGCAAGCAGGCGGGGGTTGCCGATACGATCAAGCATAATGAAATCCCGTGTGTGAACCATATAAAAGGAGATTATTGCGAATCATTCCCATTATATTTAAACGAGAGTTCAAGACTTAACACTTTGGTGCATAACCGCCAATCAAAGGTCGAACCAGTCGGACCGGTATCCAGTATTCCATCGCAATCTCCGGTGCCGAAGGATCAAAGCCGGCTGGGTAAACCTCCAGATCGTAGCCACTCAGGGCAGAGCAGCCGGCATTGGGCAGCCAAGCATCGAAAAACCAGTGCAGGATGTCCGACAACGATGCCAGTGGCCCACGAAACGAAATCACCACGTAGTTCCGGGCGGGCACGGTTAACGTTTTTGCGTCGGGCGTTCCGGCCCGTTCGCTGCCCTCGACACCGGCCAGGTAGGGCATCGGGGCACCCGGCGGGCCCGAGGCATCGAGTACGCCCACTTTGGATTGCGCTGGTGGAATCGGCAGGGACTCCAGAGCCCTGGCCCATAGTTCCGGTACCCGGGTTCGGAAGTTTGGCGTGTCGGAGAACAGGCCGGTGATGTCACCGGCAATGCCGGTGACGGAAAAAGCCTCCCGGTGGTCGAGACGGATTTCCGGCAGCCTGGCCTGCAGAGTGGCCGGCGGGAGCGAGTTGGCCTGACATTCGATGGGGGCTTTGAGCAGGCAGGGCAGGCCGCGTTGGCGGTAATGGCGGGGGGAGCAGCCAAAATACTGGCGAAAGCTGCGGGCAAAGCTGATGTCTGAGTTGAAGCCACAGGCGACACTGATATCAATCACCCGCTGATCGGTGAACAACAGCATCTCTGCGGCCAGGCTCAACCGCAATTCCCGCACATAACGCCCGAGCGAGCGGCCGGTCTCCCGCGCGAACACCCGGTTGAATTGCCATCGTGACCAGCCCCCAATACCCGCCAGATGGTCCACGGCCAGCGGGTGATCCAGGTTCCGGTGCACGTAATCGAGCACCTGGCCGATGCGCGAGAAATGCGCGTGGGGCTGTGTCTGGTCAGGCGGCGAAACGCCTTCAGCCAGAGTTTCCGGGGTCATACAGACAAAACCTTGGTGTCGGGCTGCGTTGCACAGGCCTGCGATGGGCTGCTAAATACTTGAACGGGAATGTTATTGATAAATAATAGCAAATGCAAAGCAAAAGCATTCAGTGTCGGACCGCCAGACCCCGGCAAGGCCATAACTCCGGTCACTACCGGCACTCGCGCCTGTGGATAAATACCGGTAAACTTGGCCACCTGTCCCACGGCGATGCGCCCTGCTTACGCCTGAATGTGAGCTTTTCTACCACCTTAGAGCCATTTCCCCGGGCACAAATATCAAGGAAGATAACGGCCTGGTGCCGCATACTTCCCCGGCAGTCACCCTCAGAAGAATAGTGTTATGCCCAACACCGTTATTGCTGGCTTTACCCAAAATTTCCTTGGCAAGGCTCCGGTCTGGTACAAGCAGATTATCCTGCTGTTTCTGGCCATTAATCCCATTGTGATGTACACGCTCGGGCCGGGAGTTGCAGGTTGGCTGTTGATTGCCGAGTTCATTTTTACCCTGGCGATGGCGTTAAAGTGTTATCCGCTGCTGCCCGGCGGTTTGCTGGCGGTGGAAGCGTTGCTGATCGGGCTGACATCCGCGGATGCGGTATACAATGAGGTGTTGACCAATTTCCCGGTCATCCTGCTGCTGATGTTTATGGTGGCGGGCATTTATTTCATGAAAGAGTTGTTGCTGGTGACCTTTACCCAGATTCTGGTGGGGGTTCGGTCCAAGTCGGCACTGTCTCTTCTGTTTTGTGGCGCTGCCGCCGTGCTCTCGGCGTTTCTGGATGCGTTAACGGTGACGGCCGTGATCATCAGTGTGGCGGTGGGGTTCTTTTCTGTTTATCACAAGGTGGCCTCGGGCAAGGGTTACCAGCAGAAAGACCACAACGCTAACAGCGACGACGAGGTGATTGAACTGCACCGGGAAGATCTCGAAAACTTCCGGGCTTTTCTGCGCAGCCTGTTGATGCATGGCGCCATTGGTACCGCTCTGGGTGGCGTGGCCACCATGGTGGGAGAACCGCAGAACCTGCTGATCGCCAAGGTAGTGGGCTGGGATTTTGCCGACTTTTTTCTGATGATGGCACCCGTGAGTTTGCCGGTGCTGGCCGCGGGCCTGACAACCTGCTGGGCGTTGGAAAAGCTGCGCTGGTTCGGGTATGGCGGCCGGCTGCCGAAGCCAGTGCGGCGGGTATTGGAGGAGTTTGCCGACAATGAAAAAGCCCGGCGCACCAAATCCGATCAGGCCGCGCTCTGGATTCAGGCCGTCGCGGCGGTGATTCTGGTGTTCGGGCTGGCCTTCCACATTGCCGAAGTCGGCCTGATTGGCCTGCTGGTGATTATTCTGATTACCTCGTTTACCGGCGTCACCGATGAGCACCAGATTGGTAAAGCCTTTCAGGAATCGTTGCCCTTTACCTCGTTACTGGTGGTGTTTTTTGCCGTTGTGGCGGTGATTCACGAGCAGCATCTGTTCAAGCCGGTCATCGACTATGTGCTCAGCCTCCCGGAGGGGCAGCAGCCGGGGATGTTCTTTATCGCCAACGGCCTGTTATCGATGATCAGCGATAACGTGTTTGTGGCCACCGTCTACATCAGCGAAGTGAAACAGGCGCTGGATGCCGGCAGCATCAGTAACGATCATTTCCAGACCCTGGCCGTGGCGATCAATACCGGCACCAACCTGCCCAGTGTGGCCACCCCGAATGGCCAGGCGGCCTTCCTGTTTTTGCTGACCTCGGCCATTGCGCCGCTGGTTCGGCTTTCGTACGGGCGGATGGTGATCATGGCGTTACCCTACACTGTTGTGATGGGGGGCGTTGGCCTGTACATGGTCACCAGTGCGTTCTGAATCAAGGTTTTACATTTTTCACCGCACAGTCTTCAAAGTATCTGTTAATCTTCAGCTAAACAGATAAGAAAAGCGGTCGTCATGCGCATTTGCCAACAGTTTATTCCCTGCTCGTTCCCGCTGGCTCTGGCATGGATTGCCTTTGGGCTGGTTGTCTTCAGCCTGCTCTTTTCTCCCGCCGTGGGCGCGTCGGAAGATAACGGCAAGCCGGGCGATACGGTGCGCGTTGCCTATGTCGAGTTTCCTCCGGTCAGTTATCGGAATGCCCGTGGCGAGCCGGCCGGAGAATTTGTCGAGATTACCCGAAAAGTCGCTGAGGAAGCCGGTTTCAGGGTTGATTTCATTTATTTGCCGGTGGCCCGAACCTATCTGTACCTGAAGAATGGCCACATTGATTTGTGGATGGGCCTGACCGACATTCCGGCTCTTGAAGACGATATCCTCGAAAGCTGGACCAGCCCCATTCCCGTGGACCTCAGTGCCTGGTATCTGGAGGGCCGGCCGCCTCTGGATCATATGGACCGCCTGCGCAATAAAACGGTGATCGTAATCGGTGGCTATACCTACGCCGGATTGCGGGACTGGTTAATGTCCCAGGTGGATATACGGGTCACGGAAGCCCCGAATCACCGGTCTGCCCTGGATATGCTCAAGCGGAATCGGGGGGATTATCTGCTGGATTATCGTCAGCCGGTCCAGATGACGCTGAATGGGGATGGCGATGAGAAAATTCGTGAATCGGAGATGCGCAGCCGGCACAGCGCCTGGTTGTTCTCCCTGGCGAATCCCCGTGCCGCTATCCTGCGCGAAGCCTTTGACGATGCCTACTTGCGCTTGGCCGAACGCGGCGAAGTGCCACCGCCGCGCCACTTTCGGAAAACCTATGTGGTTCCGGGGTTTCCGGAGCAATATCGGTAACACGTTGGGGTTGTAATTCCGCCAGCCGGCTGCGCTTTTGGCCAGGACTACCGCCGCAGCGTCAAATCTCCATACCAGGCCGTTGCCCTCTCACCGGTGTTATCCGCATCCGTCATGATGGCCACACCGACAATGGCGGGCGGCTCCTCCCCGAAGGCCTGCCGATAGTCCGCCACCAGATCCCGTTCGACGCTGACCCATTCGCCCACCTGTTGCTCGCCAGAATTCACGGCAATCATCACGGTTTTGTCGGTGTAGGCATTGGCCACCAAGGTCTGCTCTGGTATCTGATTGGCCCAGATATAATTCAGAGCGTTACCCGGCAGTGTTTCCCCGAACAGCACCTCCACGGTCTTGCGCTTGGCCCGTTCGAAAAAACCGGCCTTGTCCGACTGGAACTCGAAGGCCACGTAAATACGGGCCGGGTAGTCATCTCCGGATTTTTCTCGGGCGTTGCCGGCCTCGTAGACGTTCGAGACCTTCCAGCGCCAGGACAGCACGAGCGAATCGCCCGGCTCCAGTGCCAGACGGGCAATCAGGCCGGAGGCGCTGCCGTCGGCACTGGCACGAACCACCTGCTGGCCGTCCACGGTGTTCAGGGCGTACTGGGTGTGGCGTTCGATGTTCGGGAAAATCAGCGGTTCCCAGCCATCGTTGAGCGACGCCATGGTGGAGAAGCGCTTCAGTGGTTCTGCCTCGGCCCATGCCGGGCTGAAGGCAAAGCTGAGGCCAAGCACCAGAGTGCAAGCCAATCTTGGCGAGAATGTCACGATATGTCCTCTCGTCAGGTGGTTGGGTAACTGACAGCACAGCTCGAAGAAAGTGCCTTGTTTTCGTTTATCAGTCTCTATATAGTGACTTTGTCCTTGGTTAACTACCATATATTGTGATCAAACTCTGATCATCTTATTTACAGGGTAGTCGGGAATCCGGTGAGAATCCGGAACTGACGCGCAGCGGTATTGGGGAACGAGCGTGGTATTACGACACTGGTGAAAACCGGGAAGTCGCCACGCAAGGCAGAACAAAACGTTCATGCCCCTGAGTCCGAAGACCTGCCAGGGATCAGAAGCCCCCCCATGGGTTTCTGGACTGCACCTTCGCGATTCAAGGGTGAGCAGACTGGTCAGGCCTGCCCGTGCCTTGGGCAAGGTGTGCCGCTGCGTTCGCGAAGGGTTTAACGGAACCAACGCGAATTCAGGAGAGCACCATGACAGCCGCCACCCTCGCCGAGCCTTCGGTCAGCCAAACCCAATCCCTGCAAGTGATTAAACGTAACGGCACCCTGGTTGGATTCAATGCCGCCAAAATCGGCGTGGCCGTCACCAAGGCGTTTCTGGCGGTGGAAGGGGACCAGGCCGCCGGTTCCGCCCGCATCAACGACGCCGTACACCGGGTGACCGAACAGGTGGTGCAGGCCATCAGCCGTCGCCTGAAAGCGGGCGGCAAGGTGCATATCGAAGATATTCAGGACCAGGTGGAACTGGCCCTGATGCGCGCCGAAGAACAGAAAGTGGCCCGGGCCTACGTACTCTACCGGGAAGAACACGCTCGTCAGCGCGCCGTGGATGAGCCGGTAGAAGCCCACCCGCATCTGACCGTGAAAAAGAGCGACGGCAGCATAACACCACTGGATCTGGGCCTGATGAAGCTTCAGGTGGAGCAGGCCGCCGCCGGGTTGGACGGTATTGACGAAGAGTCGCTGGTGGAGGATGCCCTGCGTAACCTGTACGACGGCATCGAAAGCACCGAAGTACTGACCGCGCTGATCATGACGGCCCGGGGCCGCATTGAGCGGGAGCCGGACTACAGCGCCGTGACCGCCCGCCTGCTGCTGGAGCAGCTAAGGCTGGAAAACGCCGATGCCCTGGGCTTGCCGCGCAATCAAAGCCTGGCGGAGACTTATCCACAGGCGCTGACGGCGTTCATTCACGCCGGTATCCGCTACGAATTGCTGGATGAGGCCCTGGCGGCCTTTGATCTGGAACGCCTGGGGCAAGCCCTGAAACCGGAGCGGGATCTGCAGTTTGGCTTCCTGGGCCTGCAAACCCTGTACGACCGCTACTTCCTGCACTGGAACCAGGCCCGCCTGGAACTGCCGCAGGTGTTCTTCATGCGCGTGGCCATGGGCCTGGCTCTGCGTGAGGACGACCCCAACGCCCGCGCCATCGAATTCTATGAGTTGCTGTCCAGCTTCGATTACATGGCCAGCACGCCCACACTGTTCAACAGCGGTACCCGCCACTCCCAGCTGTCGTCCTGCTACCTGACCACCGTGGGCGACGATTTGGAAGGCATTTACGGCGCCATCAAAGACAACGCGCTGCTGTCGAAATGGGCGGGTGGCCTGGGCAACGACTGGACCCCGGTGCGGGCGCTGGGCTCCCACATCAAAGGCACCAACGGCCAGAGCCAGGGTGTGGTGCCGTTTCTGAAAGTGGTGAACGACACCGCGGTGGCGGTGAACCAGGGCGGCAAGCGCAAGGGCGCGGTCTGTGCCTATCTGGAAAGCTGGCACCTGGACATCGAGGAATTCCTCGAACTGCGCAAGAACACCGGTGACGAGCGCCGCCGCACCCACGACATGAACACCGCCAACTGGGTGCCGGACCTGCTGATTGAACGGATGCGCGAAGACCGGGACTGGACCCTGTTCTCACCCAGCGACGTGCCCGACCTGCACGACCTGTACGGCAACGCATTCCGCGAGCGCTACCAGCACTACGAAGCGCTGGCGGAGCAGGGCAAGATTGCGTTGTTCAAGAAGATTCCGGCCAAGCAGCTGTGGCGCAAGATGCTCACCGTGCTGTTCGAGACCGGGCACCCCTGGATCACCTTCAAAGACCCGTGCAACCTGCGCTCGCCCCAGCAGCACCAGGGCGTGGTGCACAGCTCCAACCTGTGTACCGAAATCACCCTGAACACCAGCAGCGATGAAATTGCCGTGTGTAACCTCGGCTCGGTGAACCTGGCCGCCCACATCAAGGATGGCGAGCTGGACGTTGCGCGCCTGGAACGCACGGTGAACATCGCCGTACGAATGCTCGACAACGTCATCGACATCAACTTCTATGCGGTTCCGCAGGCGCGCAATTCCAACCTCAAGCACCGCCCGGTGGGCCTGGGCCTGATGGGCTTCCAGGATGCGCTCTACCAGCTGGGCCTGCCGTACACCAGTGCCGAAGCCGTGGAGTTCGCCGATGTCGCCATGGAGCAACTGAGCTACTTTGCCCTGCGTGCTTCCGCCACGCTGGCGGGTGAGCGGGGTGCCTACGAAACCTACGAAGGCTCCCTGTGGCACCAGGGCATTCTGCCGATTGATTCCATCCAGAACCTGCAGGCCGCCCGCCGGGACGGGGACCTGCAGGTGAACACCGACAGCCGCCTGGACTGGACGCCGGTGCGCGAGCTGATCGCCCAAAACGGAATGCGCAACAGCAACGTGATGGCCATTGCCCCGACGGCGACCATTTCCAACATCGTGGGCGTGTCCCAATCCATTGAGCCTGCTTACCAGAACCTGTTCGTGAAATCGAACCTGTCCGGCGAGTTCACCGTGGTGAACCCGTCGCTGGTGCGGGATCTCAAGGCCGAAGGCCTGTGGGACAACGTGATGGTGAACGATCTGAAATACTTCGACGGCAGCGTGCAGCAGATCGACCGTATTCCGACCGAACTCAAGGCCCGTTACGCCACCGCCTTTGAGATTGACGCCCGCTGGCTGGTGGAGGCCGCCTCCCGGCGCCAGAAGTGGCTGGACCAGGCCCAGAGCCTGAACCTGTACATGGCCGAGCCCAGCGGCAAAAAGCTGGATGCGCTGTACCAGCTGGCCTGGGAGCGGGGCCTGAAAACCACCTACTACCTGCGTTCGCTGGGCGCGACCGGCGCCGAGAAATCTGCCCCCGTGGCCGCGCCACAGCCGCAGGTGTGCTCTATTGATGAACCGGACTGCGAAGCGTGTCAGTAACCACTCACTGTGTCAGGAGATAAGCATCATGCTGGATTGGGATGACGAACCGAAAACCGCTGCCAAGCCTGCCGCCACCGGTGGCCCGGCCCCGGTGAATGTGGACGACAAACGGGTGATCAACGGCGAGACCGACATCAACCAACTGGCACCGTTCAAGTACCCCTGGGCCTGGGAGTACTTTATGAACGCCAACAAGAACCACTGGACGCCGCTGGACGTGAACATGGCGCAGGACGTTCACGATTACCACCACCGCCTGAGCGCCCCGGAAAAGCACGTGTACGAAAACGTGCTGGCGTACCTGACCACCTCCGACATTCTGGCCATGCGCAACATCGGCCTGGCGGTGATGGAAAAAATGAGCGCGCCGGAGCTGCAGATCTACCAGGCTCGCCAGGTGTACGAAGAAGCCATGCACACCTGGGCGTACCAGCACTGCATTGAAACCCTGAACCTGGACCAGAGCGAGATCTACAATCGCTACCGCGTGGTGCCGGAAATCAACGGCAAGATCCATATAGCCAACCGCCGGCTGGACGCCGCCATGCGCCCGGACATGAACCTGCGCAACAAGGACGATCTGCAGGAGTTCATCATGTCCTACCTGTTCTTCGCGGCCGTGTTCGAAGGCACCTGGTTCTACAACGGCTTCAGCCCCATCTTCGCCCTGCAGCGCCGGGGCCTGATGCGCGGCACTGGCGAACAGCTGCAGTACATCCTGCGGGATGAGGCCATGCACTTCTCGTTTGGCCTGAAAGTGGTCAATCAAATCGTGGAAGAAGAGAACATTACCTTCGACCCGAAAGCGGTGCGCGAGATGTGGGACGAATCCGAAGCGGCCGAACAGGCCTACGCCAACTACATCCTGCGGGACCCGATCCTGGGTTACTCGGCGGATTACCACAGCGAGCAGTTCCGTTTCGTGGCCAACCGCCGGGCCCGCACCGTGGGGCTGGACGAGCCGTTCCCGGGGGCGCAGAACGTGTCGCCCTGGCTGGACGAACAGGCCACCCTGCGCAAGGAGAAGAACTTCTTCGAAACCCGGGTGATTGAATACCAGACCGGGGCGCAGCTGGAGTGGTAATTGCCGTGGCGGGTGCCCGGCAGAGAGCCGGGTACCTGTCAGGATTCTTTACAGCGAACGGGTAGAGAAGTATTCGGCCTATATATTAAATGGCCAGACAACACGCGTTTTTCGGTGATAGGCGTGATTGTTGCCTAGTGAGCATTCATAACTTGCTCGCTTCCGCAGTGCGGGCAGCGTGGGATCGCATCCACGTGCGGAGGCCAGAGTGCAGAATCCCGATGCAGGCATATCGCTAAACGGAATGATCCGACGCCACTGGATGCTCCTGGTGGCGGGGTATCTGCTTGTGCTTGCCGATCCGTTCGGCATCAGTTCCAAAAGCAGTCAGGCGATCAGCGATGGGTTTGATCGCCTGTTTTCACCGTTCTACGATCATGCCCTGGCGGCCGAAGGAGCCGACCTCGTTGATGTCATTCTGATCGATGACCCTTCTATCCGCAGGCTCTCCCATGAAGAAAACGGCTACCTGAGAGCCAACGACTGGCCTCTGGCCTACAGCGACCACCTGGTTCTGATTGATGCCCTCAGGCGCCTGGGGTACGGCACGATTATTCTGGATATCACCTTCTACCGCGCGCGCAATCTGGATAACAGCTTGCCGTTACTGGTGGAGCGGTTGAAGCATTTTCGGGACCATGCCGGGCTGTCGGTGGTGCTGAGTGCCGGCGAAGATCCGAATCAACTCGAGCCTTCGATTCGTCCGCTGACCGAGGCGGCAGCCGATATCGGGCTAGTGGGCTGGTCGGGTCATGATCAGCATTATCCGATACGGCGAACGGTAGCTGATGGCACCGTGGTTCCAACCCTGGCGGTGGCCGGATATGACATCCATTGCCAGAAGTTCCCCTCCAGGCGTTGCACTACGCTATCGAAAGCAGAGGATGCCTGGTTGATGCCCCGCTCCTCCGGTATGCACCTGAGTTGGGGAATGCCGGCACAGCGAATGGCCGCAACACTGGGCTGCAGTGCGAGACCGGCGGACGACAGTGTGTTCCGCTCGATTTTGCAACGGGGCAGATATCTGTTTGGTGCGGAGGTTGTCAGCACCGATGGCCAAAGGCCATGCCCGCCGGTGCCGACCGCCACCCTAAGGGACATCTTCTGCACGGCACCCGACTGCGATCCTTTCTTTTCACAAACGGCCCTGACCAACCGGATTGCGATCGTGGGCGTTTCTGTGCCCTCTGCCAGAGATCTGTTTGATCCGCCGATCCCGGGGCGTCTGCCAGGGGTTTATCTGCACGCCGAAGCGCTACGCAACCTGCTGCATTACGGTGCGGACTATCTGAAGCCCATCGGTGCCGAGTGGAATCTTGCCGGGATCGGGCTGCCAGGATGGACCCTTCCGGTGGATCTGTTGCTGTCCTGGCCGCTGATTCTGTTTCTCATCCTCATGCTCGCGCGCCGGGTTCTGGCATGGCGCTGGCGCGACGAGAGTAGAGCGGAATGGCCAGAGTTGGCGGTGGAACTGGCTGAGTTGGTGATCATCATCGTCAGCCTTTGCCTGCTCTACAGCGTGTTACTGCTGTTTCACCGCACCCCTGGCTTCCTGGCAGACCTGATCGGTTTGACACCCTTGCTGTTGATTGCGGTCAGAAAAGAGCGAAAGGAGATGGAAAATGAACGCAAAACGATGGCTTTGGCTGCTTGCACTGCTGTGCAGTTCGGCCTTGGCAGAAACCCAATCCATTGAAGGATTTCACGATCCGGACAATGCCTTTGTTGGCACGCCTGACGGTTCATTTGTGCCGGCGCGAGAGCTCGGACTGAAACTGCCCATCAAAATCCGTGGCAAGGCGCAGGGCCAGTATCTGTTTGAAGGCCCTGGCGGAGGGACCTACCGGGTGTTTGTTCCAGAGGTGATTACCAGTGGCTCCAGGCAGCCGGTTATCCACTGCGAGAAATCACAGGTTGTATTTGCGGATGACCACAAGGTGGCCAGTGCCCGTGGCATGGGGGAGGGCTGCCCATGATTTACTGTGACAAAACAGCGCTGCTTGCGCTGGCTGTGTGTCTGGGCTTGATCGGCTGCAGCTCATCGCCTTACCAGTCGAAAGACTGGAGCACCAACAAAGAGCTGAGGCAGCAGCAAATCCATGAGCTTATTGCCCAGGCCGATCAGTATCAGGCGGATGGGAAAGATCCTTCCGAGGATGCGGTTCGTTTGCGCAGCGACAGCGTGACGCCCCTGAACGCCCGCGCTGTCACCCCGGAATTGCAGGCCATTGCCGAGGAACTGGCAGAGAGCTGGTACGGCGGGCCCTGCCATTGTCAGGTTCGGGTGGGTCCGAGCTACAGTTTCGGCGGGTTCACCTACCCCGAGGGTACCGTCGTGATTCAGGCCGGAACCCTGGAATATCTGGATACCCGTGACGAAGTGGCCGCGCTGCTGGCCCATGAACTCTCTCATCTATGGCTGAATCATCATCAGAAGAATGAACTGCAAAGCACAACAAAAGGCATAACCGATCTGGCCCAGGCTATTTCCCTGTTTGGTAACGACGACACCGCCCGGGAGACCACCCTGCGCGTGGGCGGATCGACCGATGCCCTGGTGGCGGCGGCAGGATTTACCCAATGGAACCGGGAACAGGAAACCGAAGCGGATTTGCTGGCCGTGAAGATTCTGGAAAAGTCCCGCTACAGTCCCATGGCCATGATTGCCTTGTTAACCAAGCTCAAGAATGACAAGGAGGGCATACCCGTCGCGGGGAGTGCCTACGAAGAGATGATGACCGTGGCCGCCCTGAAAGCGCGAAAACAGGAGGCGGAAGTCAGCGATAACCAGCTTCAGACATGGCTGTCTTCGGTGGCCAGCGATATGGGCGGGCGGGAGTATTTGTCATCGGAGGAGCGCAGGAACATTGTGCGGATGGTGATCTACGATCTGGATGGCGCCGTGCTGGCGCGCTCGTTTACGGATCTTCAGATCGATATCGATGCATTGGCACCTGTCACATCGCTGAAAACCATTCATACCTACCCGCCCGCCAGTAAGGAGTACGTGCAACTGGTTGACCGGGCCCTGGCAAGCGAGCCCGAGAACCTGCATTTTCAACTGCTGAAGTTTCGGGCACTGCTGGCCCACGGGGAGCAACGACAAGCCCGGGAAATGGCGGAAGCCTTCATCGTAAGACCCGATGCCAGTTTCCGTGCCCTCAGTGAGGCCACCCGATTTTTGGACCAGCAACCTGGCCTCTCGAACAGCGAGAAAAAACGGCTAATGCGCAACGCTGTGTCCCAGCTCTCAGATCTCGACCTGCCGGATGCTTACGTGGCCGACGAATATTACCTGTCCAACCGGTATCAGGTGCCCGGAGTGGCGGCACTGAAGGAAAAACTGTGTGAAGCAGGCGCTGGCAAGGTGACGGTGCGAGAACGGTGTGACATTGCCAGACGGGCCCTGGAACGCAATGTCAGTTTCTATCAGCTACTGGCCAAGGGTGAACGGCCATAACACAGGTTTGCAGGTGGTTCGTTGTGAGCCACCAGGCCTGCGCTATCCGCCGCGCACTGAGACAAGCGCGTTGCGGCCCCGTATTATGTCGCTATGCCCAGATCGTTTTACCGAGCCGGCCCGGACCACCGCGCCGGAGCAGCCGTTACCTTTCTTGATGTGCGACGACGCTTTGAATTTCGCAGCGTTGAGATTGGCCGCTGGGTAACCGAACCTGAAAAACAGCGCAGTGCCGGCCTGTTCTATGACGCCTTGTGCGATTTGATGACCATTCTCGGCGGCACTGAAAGCCTGATCTCCCTGCGCAGCACCTTGGCACTGCAATACGGCATTGGCGGCCGCCCGGGGGTGTCTGCCCATTACACCCCCGCCACCCGCAGTTTTGCCCTGGCCAAAAACGCCGGCCCCGGCAGCATTGCGCACGAGTGGTTTCATGCCTTCGACCACTACATCGCCGACAAGTTATTCACAGGCACCCCAAAAGGGGCGTTCGGCTCCAAACTCTGGCTCATCCGCCACGATGCCGTTGCCCACCCCCTGAACAGCCGCCTGGAGGACTGCTACCGTGCGGTATTGCTGGACCCCACCGGCAGCCGGCCCAGCGAACTCTTCCGGCACAGCGCCAAGGCCGATAAAGCCGCGGGGGTGAACTACTACAGCCAGCCCGAAGAATTGTGCGCCCGGGCGTTTGAGGCCTTCGTGCAGGATGCGCCCCTGAAAAACGCCTTCCTGGTAAGCGGCACGAAAGAGACCGAAGAAGCCCGCCTGGGGCTTTATCCACAGGGCGCACAGCGCGATATCATTAACAACGCTTTCCGGAGCTACTTCCACTCGCTCGGCCGTGCATTGAGGCAAAAGCCTGCTTGAATGCGCGGAGTTATACGAACGCGTTCGCAAAACTCCGGAAAACCCGCAGGAAATATTGCTAACCTTTTGATAAGTTTAGAAAGTAATAAAAGGGCGAACGGAATTATACGCCCGGATGTTAGAGTAGGGGTGGCTTGAAAGCGGGCGTATAACTACGGTTCCAGAATCAGGCGTCTTGCACCGGTATCGCCAGCCTCTTCGGGGAGAGGTGATAGAGGGATGACGTTTTCTTCAATAACATCGATGGCAGCGTCAACTGCAGCGAAAAACTCAACTCCCAGTCCAGGTTGCTCAAATTCGTACCATGCTGCGGCCTCTATAGCTTCCTGCGAGGCTTCTTCTAGTATCCTTACCGTTCGCACTTTTACTGGCCTATCCTCGCTCGCATCTTTGTACGAAATTCTTCACGGCTGAGCAGTGTAGCCTTACCGCTTTTGACCTTGGCTGCACGCCGAATAATTTCATCGTGCCAGGCTTGCTCAACAGAGTCGTCACGGGGGCCATCCAGGCTCATAATGAGCTCTCGAGCCAACGCAGCACGCTCTGACTCAGAGAGAGTCGAAATCTGAGAGCGTAGTTGGTTTAATGTTTCGGTAGTCATGGTGCCTCCGCGAGTCGCGATAGAGATATGCTATCCCGATTCAAATGCCCTAACAAGGTGGTCAGCGCGACGCCAACTACGCTGCGCTCCGTTGGCGCGCATCACCACTGGCGTTAAATGCCGGTGATAGCCAGGTCCAAAGCTCCAACAATCTGGTCTCTGAAATGTGAGAGAGAGCCAACAGGGCTCTTGAGATGTTTTTCAGGCACGGAGGAAATTTGCGGAGTTAACAGCAACAGCTCTTGATCGGCGAAGCTGATTTCGGGAGTGAGCCCTTGCATGGCTGCGCCACCGAGGGCAGAACGTTTGCCCAAAGGGATAACAATGCGAGTTGCCAAATCGCTTAGAAGGCTGCTTTGAATATCCACGAGGTAAGGATAGTGAGCCTTGCTCACTTTGCTCGGGTTGGGGTACACATCGAACTGTGCCATCAAAACTCCCTGAATTCGTCGCCGAAGCATCCATGTTGTTCGACGAAATCGTTGTAGCCTTTTATCGCAGCACGATTCTCTTCAACCCATTGAGCGGCTTCGTGTTTCGAAAGCTCTTCTTTCAGAGCTCGTTCCAGGGTGGCAGACAAGTTAATGTTAAGTTCCCGGGTTTTACGCAGAAGATCGCTATTGATTGATAGGTTCGCTGCTTTTTTGGGGGCAGCTGAGTTATAGAGTTCGGCCATGAGGGCCTCCCGGAAGATTTAGAATACAAAGTTTGATCTTATGCGCATGGCCATGCGCACACAAGCATTTAACCAATGGCTGTTGTCGGACGCGCCTACGCTGCCGCTCCGGCACGCCGCAAAGCCGGGCGTAAGCTGTGATTGTCTCACTCGAAAAGTGATACTATAGTGTCACTATCAGTTTAGATCAGGGTGAGCCCATGAAAGTCGAGCTTGTTACGAACCTCAAGCGCCAAGCCACAAAGATTCTTGCAGATTTGCACTTGTCTAAGGAGCCGATACTGATCACGGAGCATGGTCAGCCATCCGCATATCTTGTTGATGTGCAGGATTATGAGTTTATGCAGCGTCGACTTGAGCTGCTTGAGGGGCTCTCACGGGGAGAGCGTGCTGTACTTGAGGGAAGAACGTACAGCCAGAGTGAGGCCAGGGAGAAAATGAGTAAATGGCTGAAGTAATCTGGACGGAGCCCGCCATTCAAGAGTTGGAGGCCATCGCCGAGTACATTGCTCTGGATAATTCTGCAGCCGCAAGTCACCTGGTCCAGGAAGTTTTCGATAAGACCGAGCGTTTGGAAGATTTTCCCCAATCCGGACGGATTCCTCCTGAGCTCCCTAATTCGGTATACAGGGAGGTAGTGGTTCCACCGTGTCGCATTTTTCATCGTGAGGATGATAAGCAAGTTCTCATTCTCTATGTCATGCGAGAGGAGCGACAGCTTCGGGCGTACATACTTGGGAACAGCTAACCAGGCGCGGCACTCGGATGCCATTCTCTTCGCTACGTCAAAGTCACCGGTGCGCTCCAGCATTCGCCACAAAGGCGCTGGCTACGATAGTTATTCGGTGTAACCCCAAACCAGCGCTTGAAGGCGCGCCGGAAATTGGCGCTGTCGTGGTAGTTCATCAGCCTGGTAATGGCTTCTACCGGTAAGTTGCTGTTATCCAGATAACGGGCGGGCTGTTGTGCCAGCATCTGGTCTCTCAGCGCTCGGAAACGGGTGCCTTCCGCTTTCAGGCGCCGGGCCATTGTCCGTTTGCTGATAAACAGCCGCGCCGCCACCTCTCCCTCGCTCAGCACTCCCGGCGGATTCGACAACATGGTCTTTTTCACCCGCAGGTGTTGGCCGTTGTTGGTTAGTGCAAGCTGGGCCAGGTTGAGCCGGAATACGTGCAGTCTAACTTCGTGCGCGGCTATACCGGTATGGATGTCCGGCTTCAGGCTCGGCGCCCGCGCCAAACCTGAGTTCGTTTGTTGTCATTACCAATTCAGGTTGCCAGGGCGCCGATTCGTTTGAGGGGTGGGTTATTTCGTGCGGCCGAGGGTGTTCAGCATTCGGTGAACGGCGTCCAGGTGCTCCGGCTCGTTGTGGCTCATCCCCTGAAAACAGGCGCAGATATCCAGAAAGTCCCGTAGCTCGGTCCGTTGGGCCATTTTCATCAGGCGCTTGGTCAGGCGGGTGGCTTTGGCGGGCTGTTGGGCGATGGTGCGGGCCAGTTTCTGTGCTGCGTCCATCAGTTGGTCGGCGGGTACAACGTCGATCACAATGCCCAGTTGCTGCGCTTCGGTGGCATCGATGACTCGGCCGGTCAGGGTCAGTTCAAAGGCCTTCTGATAACCAATCAGGCGCTGCAGGAACCAGGCTCCGCCATCGCCGGGAATGATGCCCAGGTTCAGGAAGGTTTCTCCGAACTTGGCGGTATCGGCGGCAATACGCAGGTCCGCCATGTTCGCCAGATCAAAGCCCGCGCCAATGGCCGGGCCGTTCACCGCGGCAATCACCGGAATTTCCACTGCATCCAGGGCCAGTGGAATGCGTTGGATGCCGTTGCGATAGCGTTCGGCGCATTCGGCCGGTGCCCCGGCGAAATCGCCACCGCGTTCGGCCATGTCGCGAATATTGCCCCCGGCACTGAACGCAGAGCCGGCGCCGGTGATCACCAGAACAGAAACCTCTTCGCAGCGATTCACCCACTCGGCGGTGGCGACGATGTCTTCAATCAGGTGTGAACCGGTCAGCGCGTTGCGAAGGTCATGGCGATTGAGGGTGAGGGTCGCCACGCGGTTTTCGAGGGTCAGCAGGGCGTCGGTGAGTTGCGGTTGGGCAGACATGGCAGGCTCCTTGTTGTTCGATGCAGGCATGATTGTGTCCCGGATTGGCCGTTCAAACCAGCCACCTATGGGTCTGGGCGCCTGAAGGCTTTGCTCTGGCAGACGCCCCGTTTGCCTCATCAATTTGAATTCCCGCCGCTGTTTCGGTACGATTTTCATTGATTGAACGTTCAATCAATGAATTTTCGAGTGAGAAACGTCATGCCAAAAGTGGGAATGAAAGACGCCCGCCGTCAACAATTGATTGATGCCACCATGGCGTCCATTGCCGAGCTGGGTATGCAGAACACCACCATTGTCAGCATCAGCAAGCGGGCGGGGATGTCGTCCGGGATTATCAGCCATTATTTCGGCGGTAAACAGGGGCTGATCGAGGCCGCCCTGCGCCATCTCCTGGATTTGCTGGGCACCGAGTTACGTGACCGCATGGCGCGCACCGGGGGCTCTCCCGCCCAGCGGCTGGACTGCATCATCGAGGCGAATTTCTCAGACTTTCAGCGTTCTGCGCTGGCGGCCAAAACCTGGCTGAGCTTCTGGGCCCGCTCCATGCACGAGCCCGGCCTGCAGCGCCTGCAGCAAATCAACAAGGCGCGATTATACAGCAACCTGCGCTATTCCTTTGCCCAGGCGCTACCCCCAGAGCAGGCGACTGTCGCGGCCCATCAGGCGGCTGCCATGATCGACGGTTTCTGGCTGCGCAGTGCCCTGAGCCAGAGCCCGGCAGCCAGCTTTGAAGCCGGCGAGCGCTTTTGCAAAGACTTTGTCCACAAGACGCTGGCGGGCGCCAACGCCTGAGCCATCAACCCGTTCACGGCCCATAAGGCCCGACATTTTCAATTAAGGTGAGTCACCGCTTATGTCTGCAACTGTTACTGTGGTTCAGAATTTTATTCACGGCCGTTTTCTGGCCAACAGCACCGGGCAAACCTTTCCGGTGGTCAATCCGGCCACTGGCCAGGTGATCTACGAAGTGGAAGTGGCGGATGCTGCCATTCAGGAGGCCGCCATTGAAAGCGCCCGGGCGGGGTTCAGTGAATGGTCTGCCACGCCGATGGTCGAGCGTAGCCGGATTCTGCTCAAGGCGGTGGCCTTGTTGCGCGAGCGCAACGATGAACTGGCGGCGGTGGAAGTGAAGGACACCGGCAAGCCCTGGCAGGAAGCCGAAGCAGTGGATGTGGTCACCGGGGCCGATGCCATCGAGTTTTTCGCCGGGCTGGCACCGTCGATTGAAGGAAATCAGCAGGACCTGGGGGGTGATTTCTACTACACCCGCCGGGAGCCGCTGGGTATCTGTGCCGGTATTGGCGCCTGGAACTACCCGATCCAGATTGCCTGCTGGAAGTCCGCGCCGGCCCTGGCCTGCGGCAATTCGATGATCTTCAAGCCCTCCGAGGAAACCCCCATGGGCGCGGTGAAGCTGGCGGAGATCTTTATCGAAGCCGGAGTGCCGGCGGGTGTGTTCAACGTGGTGCAGGGCGAGGCCGAGGTAGGCCAGTGGCTGACCCATCATCCCGAGATTGCCAAGGTGTCGTTCACCGGCGAGGTGGGCACCGGCAAGAAGGTGATGGCGGCTGCGGCGTCCACCCTAAAGGACGTCACCATGGAGCTGGGCGGTAAATCCCCGCTGATCATTTTTGACGATGCCGACCTGGAGAATGCCATTTCGGCGGCCATGGTAGGCAATTTCTACACCCAGGGCGAGATCTGCACCAACGGCACCCGGGTGTTTGTTCATGAAGACCTGTACCCGGCGTTCATCGAACGCCTGCTGGAGCGTACCCGCAAGAACATCAAACCCGGGGACCCGATGAATCCGGACACCAATTTCGGCGCGCTGATCTCGAAAAAGCATCAGGACCTGGTGCTGGACTACATCGCCAAGGGCCTGGCCGAAGGCGCCACCCTCAGCCACGGTGGCCGGGCGTTTGAGCCGGAGGATTCCAAAGGCGGCTATTTTGTCGAGCCGACCATTTTCACCGACTGCACCGACGATATGACCATCGTGCAGGAAGAAATCTTCGGCCCGGTGATGTCGGTGCTGACCTTCCGCGACGAAGACGAGGTGATTGCCCGGGCCAACAACACCGAGACCGGTCTGGCGGCGGGTGTGTTCACCAACGATATCCGCCGCGCCCACCGGGTGATTCACCAGATTGAAGCCGGTATCTGCTGGATTAACAGTTACGGGGCTTCGCCGGCGGAAATGCCGGTGGGTGGCTACAAGATGTCCGGCATTGGCCGGGAAAATGGCCGGGTGACGCTGGACTACTACACCCAGCTCAAGTCGGTGTATGTCGGGATGCAGGATCTCGACGCCCCGTTCTGAGTGCGCTGTCCACAGAGGAGATATGGTATGAGCGACAACGGTTACGATTACATTATTGTGGGCGCGGGCTCGGCCGGCTGTGTACTGGCCAACCGGTTGACCGAAGATGGCCAGAGCAAAGTGCTGTTGCTGGAAACTGGCGGTAGTGACAAGAGCATTTTTATCCAGATGCCCACGGCTCTGTCCATCCCCATGAACACCAAAAAATACGCCTGGCAGTTTGAAACCGAGCCGGAGCCGTTCCTCGACAACCGCCGGATGCATTGCCCCCGGGGCAAGGTGTTGGGCGGTTCCTCCTCGATCAATGGCATGGTGTATGTGCGGGGCCACGCACGGGATTTCGACGAGTGGGAAGCTCAGGGCGCTACCGGCTGGCGTTACGATCGGGTACTGCCGTATTTCCGCAAAGCCGAGACCTGGGCCTTCGGTGGTGACGAATACCGTGGTGACACCGGCCCGCTGGGCACCAACAACGGCAACAATATGCGTAATCCGCTGTACAAGGCGTTCGTTCGCGCCGGAGTTGATGCCGGTTATCTGGAAACAGAAGATTATAACGGCCAACAGCAGGAAGGGTTCGGGGCCATGCACATGACCGTGAAAAACGGTCGCCGCTGGTCCACCGCCAACGCCTACCTGCGCCCGGCCATGGCTCGCAGCAACCTGACCGTGGTCACCCACGCCCTGGTCCACAAGGTGCTGCTGGAGGGTAAAACGGCCACTGGCGTTCGGTACGAGCAGGGCGGCAAAGTGCACGAGGTGCACGCCGGCAAGGAAGTGATTCTGTCAGCCGGCTCCATTGGGTCTCCGCATTTGCTGCAGTTGTCCGGTATTGGTAATCCGGAAGTGCTGGCACAGGCCGGTATCGAGGTGAATCACGAGCTGCCGGGGGTGGGCGAGAACCTGCAGGACCACCTGGAATTTTACTTTCAGTTCCGGTGCAAGCAACCGGTGTCGCTCAATCGTAAACTGGACTGGTGGAACAAGCTGAAAATCGGTGTGCGCTGGATTCTGCGCAAGGATGGCCTGGGTGCCACCAACCACTTCGAATCCTGTGCGTTTATCCGTTCCAAGGCGGGTGTGGAATGGCCGGACCTGCAATACCACTTCCTGCCGGCGGCCATGCGTTACGACGGCCGGGAAGCGTTTGATGGCGACGGCTTCCAGCTGCATATTGGCCACAACAAGCCGAAAAGCCGGGGCTTTGTTTATGTACAGTCAGCCGACCCGAAACAGGCCCCGCGTATTCGCTTCAACTATCTGGAGCACGAGGCCGACCGGGAAGGCTTCCGGGATTGCGTGCGGCTGACCCGGGAAATCATCAATCAGCCAGCCATGGATGACTATCGGGGTGCGGAAATCCAGCCCGGTGTTGATGTTCAGACCGATGAGCAGCTCGACGCGTTTGTGCGCCAGGCCGTGGAGAGCGCTTACCACCCCTCGTGTACCTGCAAGATGGGCATTGATGGTATGGCGGTAGTCGATCCGGAGACCCGGGTGCACGGTATTCGCAACTTGCGGGTGGTCGATTCCTCCATCTTCCCGACCATCCCGAACGGCAACCTGAATGCCCCCACCATCATGGTGGCTGAGCGGGCCGCGGACCTGATTCGGGGCCGTGACCTTCTGCCGCCGGCCAGTGTGCCGGTAACCATGGATGACCAGTGGCAAACACGCCAGCGGTCAGGTGAGGCGAAACGGCCGCTGGCCTGAAGGCGGGCCCCACAAATACTCAGCGCCCTGTTGAATTCGGGCGTTGAGGCCCCATTTACGAGAGGGCAGCCAGAACAAGCCGGGCGTGGTCGCGGGTGGTCGTCTCTGGCCTGGCTTACGGAGTAGGGATAGGTTCTGGCTATCCCGGATGTGGAAATTATCAATTTTCACTTGGATAAGCCGTTGCGTAAGCTTTGCATCGTCTTCAAACCATCAGTCACATGAACCGACAGGAGTTATTCTAAGATGGGAATCGTTAACAGCGAAATCAAACCGTTCAACGCCACCGCATTCAAGCAGGGCGAGTTTGTCGAAATTTCCGAAGCCGACGTAAAAGGCAAGTGGGCCATCTTTTTCTTCTACCCGGCTGACTTCACTTTCGTTTGCCCGACCGAGCTGGGCGATGTGGCCGACAAGTACGAAGAGCTGCAGAAGCTGGGTGTAGAAGTGTTCTCTGTGTCTACCGACACTCACTTCACCCACAAAGCGTGGCACGATACGTCCGAGACCATCGGCAAGATCAACTACTACATGGTTGGCGACCAGACCGGCACCATCACCAACAACTTCGGTGTAATGCGTGAAGGCCAGGGCCTGGCAGACCGTGCCACCTTCCTGATCGATCCGGATGGCGTTATCCAGGCCATGGAAATCACCGCCGAAGGCATTGGCCGTGATGCAGACGACCTGCTGCGCAAGGTAAAAGCGGCCCAGTACGTTCGCAAACATCCTGGCGAAGTGTGCCCTGCCAAGTGGAAAGAAGGCGAGGAAACACTGGCTCCGTCTCTGGACCTGGTTGGCAAGATCTAAGTTTCCCGTCTCCGGTGAAACGTGAAAAAGGCCCGCGACGCGGGCCTTTTTTGTATCTATCAATCGAAAAGATGTGTTCGTATAGGTTAGGGCTATCAAATGGTTTGGGCCAATCAATTTGAGCTAAGTTCTACCTGCCGTTATCTTGTTCACATCTTCTGAGAACGATTCATTACCGAATCCCGAAACGCAGTTTCACGACATTCAAGGGGAATACCAAATATGTTGGACGCCAATATCAAAGGACAGTTGCAGGCCTACATGGAAAAACTGCAGCAGCCGATCGAACTGGTGGCAGCCTACGACGACAGCAACAAATCCCAGGAGCTGAAAGAGCTGCTGGAAGAAATCGAGCCGATGTCTGAAAAGATCAGTCTGCGGACCGAGGAATCAACCGATGTTCGCCGTCCGTCATTTGTCATCAACCGCGTCGGCAGCGACATTGGTGTTCGCTTTGCTGGTATTCCCATGGGCCATGAATTTACCTCGCTGGTACTGGCTCTTCTTCAGGTGGGCGGACATCCATCCAAGGCCTCGCGGGACGTCATCCAGCAGGTTCAGGAGCTGGACGGCGAATTCGAATTCGAGACTTATTTCTCCCTGTCCTGCCAGAACTGCCCGGACGTGGTTCAGGCACTGAACCTGATGAGCGTGCTGAACCCGAACATCAAACACACCTCCATCGACGGCGCCCTGTTCCAGGACGAAGTGGAGCAGCGCGAAGTAATGGCAGTACCCAGTGTGTACCTGAATGGCCAGCCCTGGGGTCAGGGCCGGATGACACTGGAAGAGATTGCGGCGCGGCTGGATACCCGGTCTGACGAGAAAGAAGCGGAGAAAATTAACCAGAAAGACGACTTTGAGGTGCTGGTGATTGGTGGTGGTCCGGCGGGCTCGGCGGCGTCGATTTACGCGGCCCGGAAGGGCATTGCCACCGGTATCGCGGCCGAGCGTTTCGGCGGCCAGGTGGCCGATACCATGGGGATCGAGAACCTGATTTCCGTGCCTTACACCGAAGGCCCCAAGCTGGTAGCGGCCATGGAGCAACACGTTAACGAATACGACGTGGATATCATGAATATGCAACGCGCCGAAAAGTTGATTCCGGCGGCGGAGCAGGGCGGCCTGCATGAGGTGCGCCTGGCCAATGGTGCTTCCCTGAAATCCCGCACTGTTATTTTGTCGACCGGTGCCCGCTGGCGCCAGATGGGCGTGCCCGGTGAGGAAGAGTACCGCAACAAGGGCGTGGCCTACTGCCCGCACTGCGACGGCCCCCTGTTCAAGGGCAAGCGTGTGGCGGTCATCGGTGGCGGTAACTCCGGCGTGGAAGCGGCTATCGATCTGGCGGGTATTGTTGGCCACGTGACGCTGATCGAATTCGGCGCGGAAATGCGGGCCGATGAGGTGCTGCAGAAGAAGCTGCGCAGCCTGAAGAATGTGGAAATTATTACTTCCGGCCAGACCACCGAAATTACCGGCGAGAACGGCAAGGTGAATGGCCTGACCTACACCGACCGCAACACCGGTGAGTCTCACCACGTGGCGCTGGAAGGGGTGTTTGTCCAGATCGGCCTGGTGCCCAACACCGAGTGGCTGAAAGGCGATATCGAACTGAGCCAGCACGGCGAGATCATCGTAAATGATCGTAACGAGACCTCGATTCCTGGCGTGTTCGCAGCGGGTGATGCCACCACGGTGCCGTACAAGCAGATTGTGATTTCGATGGGTGAGGGTTCAAAGGCCGCCCTGAGCGCCTTCGACTTCCTGATCCGTAATTCAGCGGAATAAGTTGTTGCCGACAGCCTGACTCAGGCTGACCCCTGTAACCGGCGCCCACGGGATGTGGGTAGCCGGTTTTTTTATGGGCTGATCAACGCCCGGCGATGTCCCGCTCCAGGCTGCCATTCATGTTGACCGGTTCCCCCTCGGCCTCGAACAGGTGGCTGTAGGCCCGGCGAACGCCGTCGACAATGAACTCGAACGGTACATCCTCAAACACACCGTGATCGTTGATGTACTCCATGTGGGCCTGTCCGTCTTCGGTGAACTCCTGGAATACCGAATCGTTCACACCATCGAACGGCAGCGGGTCAACGTTCATCAGGGCACACAACTGCTGGTTGAACGCCGGCGTGGCCTTCACCCAGCGACCGTTCAGGTACAACTCGATAAAACCGTGCATCCGGAAAATGTCAGAACGCAGCCACTCAATCAGCTTCGGGCTGGACAGATGGTTGCGTACATCCGCGAGGCCCAGCCGGCTGGGAATGCCGATGGACCGGGCTGCGGCACCCAGCAACACCGCTTTGGGAATGCAGTAGGTTTCTCCGGTTTCAAGGGCGTAACTGGCCGACAGACTGCGCGGTTCGGTTCTGAACACGTAGGGGTTGTACTGGATGCTGTCGCGCACCGCCAGATACAGCGCCTTGACCTGTTCCACCGGGTCTTCGGGCACACCGTCCAGTTGTTGCTGGATCCACGCCTCGACGGCGGGATGGTCGTAGTCGAAGAACGGTGTGGGTTTCAGGTAGTGGTTCATTGCGGGTATCCAGGGTTAGCGCATGATCGGGTGATGATCCCCCGATTAGCAAGCTACGGGCAATGACTTTTTCCACCAAAGCCATTGCCCGGACTGCTCAGCTCTTGCCCTCAAAGCCTTGCATCACATTGACTGCATTGACGCCGATGGCATCGACATCGTAGCCGCCTTCCATGGTGAATACGGTGGGTAACCCCAGCTGCTCAAGCCTCTGGCCGAGGCTGAGGTAGTCCTCAGAGGCCAGTTTGAAGAACGAGATGGGGTCGTGCTCGAAGGTGTCTACGCCCAGCGCCACCACCAGGGCATCGGGCCTGAACACTTCAATGCGCTCACAGGCGGTTTCCAGGCCCTGGCTCCAGACCTGGTAGGGGGTGCCGGGCGGATAGACGATGTTCAGGTTGTAGCCTTCGCCGGCACCCTCGCCGATCTCGTCTTCAAACCCGAGAAAGTGCGGGAATACCAGGTCCGGGTCGCCGTGCAGGCTGACGGTGAGCACATCGGCGCGATCGTAAAAGATGGCCTGGGTGCCATTGCCGTGGTGGAAGTCCACATCGAGGATCGCCACTTTTCGGTAGCCCTGGTCCCGGAACGCCTGGGCCACGATGGCTGCGTTGTTGAAGAAGCAGTAGCCGCCGAACAGGTCGGCGTGGGCGTGGTGCCCCGGTGGCCGGCACAGGGCAAAGGCGGCGCGCTCGCCACCGGCCACCAGTTTCTGGGCAGTCAGGGCGACGTTGGCAGAGGCCCGGGCGGCTTCCCAGGTGCCCTCAGAGATAGAGGTCTCGGCGGCGAAGCTGTAGTAACCCAGGCGGCCATCAATATCTTTGGGTACCCGGTGGCGCATTCCCCGGCCAGCCCACACGGCGGGAATCGCCTCGCCGGGTTTGCCCGCGCCCAGCCAGTCTTGCCAGCAGGTTTCCAGAAACGCCAGGTAATCCGCTGTGTGTACGCGCTGAATCGGCGCCAGCCCGAATTCTTCCGGCTCCAGAATCTCGCCCAGGGCCTGGCTCTTCACCCGGGCCAGAATAGTCTCGGCCCTTGAGGGTTTTTCGTGGGGGTCAATCAGCAGTCCGCCGTCCAGTTCGGTGTGCACGTGGCGACGACTGTGCAAGGGTGAGAAGACGGTTTTCATGAACGGCGAGCCCTCGTTGGAAACGTGCAGGCACTTTGGCACAGGTTGGGAGGTCGCTCAATCGGGGCTGTGGATTGGGTTTGTCGCAGCGGTAGGCTATGGTTAGGAACTCAGGGTGACGCGAGCACCCATCCAACAGGCAATCAGGAGTGATACATGGCAAACGATAGCTATCATGAGCCGGTCGGCGAGCTGTCTGACGACACCCGGGATATGCACCGGGCCGTCAGTTCACTGATGGAAGAGTTTGAAGCCGTTGACTGGTACAACCAGCGGGTGGATGCCTGCAAAGACCAGGAGCTTAAAGCAATTCTTGAACACAACCGTGATGAAGAAAAAGAACACGCCGCCATGGTGCTCGAGTGGATTCGCCGCAAAGACCCGACCATGGACAAGTACCTGCGGGAGTTTTTGTTCAAAGACGGCCCCATCGGCCACCACGACTGACTGAAAAAGCCATTCTCTGGGCGCAGATTGGCCAATTCGGGCCGGTGTCAGCCTGCGCTATCTTGATCCTACACAAGATGACAAAAACGGATCGGATTCCGAGAGGATAGGGTATGGCTCAACAACATTACGATGTACTGATCGTTGGCGCAGGGGTATCGGGTATTGGTATGGCCTGTCACCTCAACCGGGAATGTCCTGGCAAGCGTTTTGCCATTCTGGAGCGCCGGCAGTCGCTGGGCGGCACCTGGGATCTGTTCCGCTACCCGGGCATCCGCTCTGATTCCGATATGTTCACTTTCGGCTACAATTTCCGGCCCTGGTCCGGCGGCAAAGTGCTGGCCGACGGAGCGTCGATCAAGCGCTACGTTGCGGAAACGGCGAAGGAAAATGATGTTGAGCGCCACATCCGTTACGGCGTGGCGGTGAAAACCGCCGACTGGTTGAGTGTCGATAAGTGCTGGACTCTGACCGCCGAGAATGAGCAAACCGGCGACACCGAAACCTACACCGCGAGTTTTCTGGTGGGCTGTACCGGTTACTACAACTATGACCAGGGCTATAAGCCGGATTTCCCGGGCGAGCAGGCGTTCAAAGGGCAGATTGTTCACCCCCAGCACTGGCCGGAGAACCTGGATTACCATGGCAAAAAGGTGGTGGTGATCGGCAGTGGTGCCACGGCCATTACGCTGGTGCCTACCATGGCGGAGAAAGCGGCCCATGTGACCATGCTGCAGCGGTCACCCACGTATCTGATGCCACTGCCCTCCACAGACAAGGTGACCCTGGCCTTACAGAAGATCCTGCCGGAAAAGATAGCCTACCGGCTGACCCGCGCCCGCAACATCACCATCTCGCGCCTGCTCTATGAGCGTTCGCGCAAAAGCCCGAAAATGATGCGCCGGCTGTTCCTGGCCATCATCAAGCGCCAGCTCAGGGGCAAGGCGGATATGCGCCACTTCAGCCCGGACTACAACCCGTGGGACCAGCGTCTGTGTGTGGTGAAAGATGGCGATCTGTTCGACGCCATCAAGGCAGGCACCGCAGCTATCAAGACCGACCACATCGAGCGCTTCACAGAAACCGGCATCCGCCTGAAATCCGGCGAGGAGCTGGCCGCCGATATCATCATTCCGGCCACCGGCCTGGACATCCAGATGCTCGGTGGTATTACGCCCCGGATAGACGGTGAGGAAGTCGTACTCAAGAACAAGGTCGTGTACAAGAACGTGATGGTGGAAGGTATGCCCAACGCGGGCATGATCTTCGGCTACACCAACATCTCCTGGACCCTGAAAGCCGATATCGCCAGCGAATACCTGTGCCGGCTGATTAACCACATGGACCGGCACGGGCACCGGGTGGCCGTGGCCCGGGATACCGAGAACAGCCTCGGCGAGGAGACCGTTCTGGGCTCTCTGGATGCCGGCTATATCAAGCGCGCAGAGGATCGTTTGCCGCGCCAGGGCACCCATGGTCCCTGGAAAGCCTCACAGAACTATCTGCAGGATGTGAAAGTTCTGCGGTTTGACCCGATCGAGGATGGCTACCTGGAATTTGATGGCCAGCCCAGCCAGACCCGGGAGCCCGAGAGCACGGGTTTCCTGCGCCCGCTGCGCTCGGCGCTGTTCGGCTCCTGAAGGGCATTGCCGGCAGCTTCCGCAGGCCCGGGCAGAGCGATTTATTGCCCGGGCCCGGTCGCATTCAGAAATTGAGCATCGAAGCGCTCAAGGCTGCGGGTCAGGCTGGCGCGGGACAACTCCCCCATGTGCGTGTCCACCAGATTACCCCTGGCGTTGTAGAACAGTGTGGTGGGTAAACCGTGGCTGCCCACCACCCGGCCGAAGCGGTTTTGCCGGTCGCTGAGCACGTGGCTAAGGGCCAGGTTCTGGGCCATCAGGAACTTGCGGATGGTTGCCGGGTGCTCACCCTGATTGGCGAAGACGAAGTTGACCTGTGGATAACGCTGCTGGGCTTCTTCCAGCACCGGCATTTCACGGATGCAGGGCGGGCACCAGGTGGCCCAGAGATTGACCACCGTGGGCCGGTTGCCGGCCAGGCTGGCCAGATCCACCGGGCGCTCGTTCAGGTCGGTCAGGGCGACTTCGGGCAGGCCCTGGGCTTGCTGGTTGATCAGGGCAATAATGCCGGAGGTCCCGGCCCAGGTGATCAGGCCGGCGGCAACGGCAATGCCCAGCGCCCGGCGTATGGCTATCCGTTTCCACATCAGGTAGCTGGTGAACGCCAGGGCGGCGGTCAGGCCGGTGATCATGTCGAAGCCGCCGTCGCGAATATCCAGCATACCCAGCCAGTCGCCCTGATACTCGCCGAAGTAGCGCACCACAAAGCCGATTCGGGCGCTGACCATGGCCACCAGAAAGATGTCCGCCAGGGTGCCGGCCACGGGCGTTTTTTCCTTGCGGCCAGTAATGGCTCCGGTGATCAGAGCGACCACAAAGGCCAGTACCAGTAACAGGTGCCCGATGGACAGACTGAGGGGGCCAACGCCTACGCTGAGCATGAAATCTCCGCCATACAGTGGATTTGTCTGGGTATACGGCGGGTAGTGACCGCCCCCGGAGTATGGAGTTCCATACGCTTGAGAAAAGAGAGGCTGCTAACATAACCCTATAGCTATTTGCCGGGGGCTCTGTTACCGTGCCTGCATCCTGCCTCTAGGGATTCCGCAGTTTTCGGCCAACGGCCGCCTTGCGAACCATTTCATACGACCTGTCAGAGGACGTCACCCCGAAAACCGGCGCGTGACCGTAGTCGTCTTTTATTCCATGACTTTCATGGCATCTGCCCGCATTCGCCGACGACGGTGTTCGTGGAGGCAGAATCAATCAAGAGTGCATCTTATATGAGTTTTTCTTCCCTCGGTTTGTCCGAGCAGCTGGTCCGTGCTACCTCCGATCAGGGTTATGAAACCCCGTCTCCGATTCAGCAACAAGCCATTCCGGCGGTGTTGTCTGGCAAAGACGTGATGGCCGCGGCCCAGACCGGCACCGGTAAAACCGCCGGTTTTACCCTGCCGTTGTTGCAGCGCCTCGCCGAAAAGCCGCGTACGGGTAAAGGCCCCCGCGCCCTGATTCTGGCGCCCACCCGGGAGCTGGCGGCCCAGGTACACGACAGTGTGAACCTCTACAGCAAATACGTACCCACCAAAGCCGCCGTGGTTTTCGGCGGGGTAAAGATCAACCCGCAGATGATGAAACTGCGCAAGGGCCTGGACGTGCTGGTGGCGACACCGGGCCGTTTGATGGACCTGTACCAGCAGAACGCGGTGCGTTTTGATGAAGTAGAAATCCTGGTGCTGGACGAAGCCGACCGGATGCTGGACATGGGCTTTATCCGCGACATTCGCAAGATCCTGGCGTTGCTGCCGGCCAAGCGTCAGAACCTGCTGTTCTCCGCCACTTTTTCCGGTGAAATCCGTGCCCTGGCCCAGGGTCTGCTGGACAACCCGGTGCAGGTGGAAGTGGCGGCCCGCAACACCACCGCTGAAAAAGTGAAGCAGTCGGTGTATACGGTGGATCAGAGCCAGAAAACCGCTTTGCTGAGCAAGCTGGTGCGGGACAACAGCTGGGAGCAGGTGCTGGTGTTTACCCGTACCAAGCATGGTGCCAACCGCCTGACCCAGAAGCTGGAAAAAGACGGCATTACCGCGGCGGCCATTCACGGCAACAAGTCTCAGGGCGCCCGTACCCGGGCACTGGCGGATTTCAAAGCCGGTGAAGTACGTGTGCTGGTGGCCACCGACATCGCTGCCCGTGGTCTGGACATCAAACAGCTGCCGCAGGTAGTAAACTTTGAATTGCCCAACGTGCCGGAAGACTACGTGCACCGGATTGGCCGTACCGGCCGTGCCGGCGAAAGTGGCCATGCGCTGTCACTGGTGAGTGCCGACGAAGGCAAACAGTTGGCAGGCATTGAAAAGCTGATCAAGAAGCAGCTGCCGCGCAAGGAAGTGGAAGGTTTTGAGCCGAAAAACAATCTGCCGCTCAAGCCCAAGGCTAAAGCAGACCCGAGCAAGGCCCGCAATCGTCGCCCCCAGGGTGGCAATGGCAAGAGCTTTGGCCCGAAACCGGCCGGTCGCAATGGTGGCCGCGGTCGCGGTGGTCAGGGCGAAGGACAAGGCCGTGGCCAGGGGCAGGGTAGAAGTGGTCGCCCGGCTCAGCGCCAGAGCGCCTGATAAACCGTTTCTCCTGAAACAAAAAGGCGGGGCCGAAGCCCCGCACAGGAGATTGTACCAACCGATAGCCGACAGACCTTGGGAGCTATCGGTGGTACGGATCAGAACTTGTAGGTGAAACCGACCATGTAGACCATGGGGTCGATTTCGACTTCGAATTCTTCAGTTTCTGCAGCGAAATCACCGGCGGCATCGAAAACCTTTACTTGCGCATCGGTATTGATGTCGGCCCACCAGATGGCGGCGTTCAGACCGAAGTTCTCGCTCAGCATATAATCCATGCCAATTTCAACGGCCACGCCAACACTGTCGTCGAGTTCAAGCTCGGTACTTGCGCCAGCAATTCCGTATTCGCCGGCAACGACCGAATCCAGGGTGCTCGTGGTCTTTTCCTCGAAGAAGGTGGTGTAATTCACACCCACGCCCACAAATGGCTGAAATGCGGACGTGCTGTGCATCGGGAAGTACTGCAACGTCAGCGTCGGTGGCAAATGCTTCGTTTCGCCAAGTTTTATATCGCCTGACAGATCGCCGCCACCGTTGATGTTGTGCTTGAACGGCGTTGCGCCCAGCAGTCCGATACCCAAATTATTGGTCATCATATAAGTGGCACGCAGACCCAGCTGAGTGTTGCTGTCGACACTGACCTTGGAATTAACCCCGGCCAGCAGCGGCGCACCACCAACGGTGATCGAGTCACTGGAATCATCCGGCGCTACGTGCACCGCACCCGCACGCACTACAAAATCGCCCGCTTCAAAAGCCTGAGCCGCCGGAGTCACTGCCATTACGGCCGCAGCCAATACACTGAGTTTAAAACCACGAGACATAGCCATCTCCTTGTCCATGAAAGATCGATGGTGCCAATTTAACGACATCGGCGCCGAGAATCTTGATTTAGCGCAAGAAATGGCAGAAGGCAGCCCCACTGGCTGAAAACTCTTGATACAACTCAAGAAAGTGTAGATATACGGGTATTGCGGATGGTCAGGCGCGGGCTTTGTGCAGGGGGGTGTCTTCGTCGTCTGGCACAAACACATCGCGGATGGTCAGCGCTTGCCCCTGGTCATTTTGCACGGTCACCGGCTGAATGGGCTGGCCGCTGTCGCGGTCGCGAAGATCCAGTGGCTGGCCGTCGGGCGCGGGGTTCCATTTGTCGCCCCACTGGCGCAGGGCTACCACCACCGGGAACAGATCCCGGCCTTTTTCGGTGAGGCGGTATTCAAAGCGTGAACCGTGTTCACCCACATCCACTTTGCTCAGTACTTCATTATCCACCAGCTTGGCCAGGCGGTCGCACAGGATATTTTTGGCAATGCCCAGTTGTTGCTGAAAATCCACGAACCGGCGGGTGCCATACATGGCGTGCAGCACAATCAGCAGGGACCACCAGTCACCCACTTCATTGAGGGCGCGGGCGACGGAGCAGTTGGAGTCATCAAAACGTTTTCTGGCCATGTCAGGGAGTGTACCGAATAGGGTTGCATTTTGAAACCGGATTTAATAGGGTTGCTTTACGAAACCAAATTAGTGAGGTTGCATATTACATGAGCATGAATCTTGGTCCTTTGTTTGAGCCGTTTGAACTTCACAACCTCAAGCTGCGCAACCGCGTGGCGATGGCTCCGATGACCCGTAATTTCTCGCCCAAGGGCGTGCCGGGGCAGAACGTGGTGGATTACTACCGTCGCCGTGCCGAGGCCGGTGTTGGCCTGGTCATCACCGAAGGTACAACGGTCAATCACGATGCCGCCAACGGTTACCCGAACGTGCCCGCGTTCCATGGTGATGAAGCCCTGGCCGGATGGAAGCAGGTGGTGGATGCCGTGCACGAAGCCGGTGGTGCCATTTTCCCGCAGCTCTGGCACGTGGGTGCCGTGCGCAAAGAGGGTACCGAGCCGGACCCATCCGTGCCGGGTTACAGCCCGTCTGGTCTGTTTGCGCCGGGCAAGCCCAATGGCAAAGCCATGACCAAAGACGACATCCGGGATGTGGTTCAGGCCTTCGGCGATGCCGCACAGGATGCCAAAGCCCTGGGCTTCGACGGCGTGGAAATTCACGGCGCCCACGGCTACCTGCTGGATCAGTTCCTGTGGGAAGGCACCAACCAGCGTGAAGATGAATACGGCGGCAGCCTGGAAAACCGCCTGCGCTTTGTGGTGGAAATCGTTGAGGAAGTGCGCCACCGGGTGGGCCCGGATTACCCGATCATGCTGCGTTTTTCCCAGTGGAAGCAGCAGGACTACGAAGCGAAACTGGTTAACAGCCCGGAAGAACTGGAGCGTTTCCTGAAGCCTCTGGTAGAGGCCGGCGTCGACATCTTCCACGCCTCCACCCGCCGCTTCTGGGAGCCGGAATTCGAAGGCTCCAACCTGAACCTGGCGGGCTGGACCCAGCAGCTCTCCGGTAAGCCGACCATGTCGGTTGGCAGCGTCGGCCTGACCGAAGACTTTATCAGTGGCACCTTCGCCAGCAAGAAAGAGGCGGTGGAGCAGTCAGGCATTGATGAGCTGGTCGAGCGCATGAACAACGGTGAGTTTGACCTGATCGCGGTTGGCCGCGCTCTGCTGCAAGACCCGGAATGGCTGGTGAAGGTAAAAGAAGGCCGGTTGAACGAGGTTGAGGCGTTCGCCAAAAAATCCCTGGCTAAACTTTACTGATCGGATCTACCCCTTCGATCCTGCTCGCCGCGCGCCCTTTGGGGCCCGCGGCTTTTTTGTGTCTGCAATGCCGCAGGTTCTGCGGCTTTAAAACTTATGGTCGTGGGTGTCAATGACGGGAAATAAGGATTTTGGGTTCGATCTTGGCTTTTGTTGACTTTGGTCAAGCTGGCGTTAGTATAGGCGCTCGTTGTTTCCGGCTGTCCGTTAACCAGTCAGGAGATAATCGACTCTAGCGCGTCGAAATTCCCAGCCTTGCTCTCTCTGATTCTAATAACTCAGAGGCAAGGAGTCATTGCATGACAAGCAGTAAGCATCTGGATCGTCAGGCCCGATCAGGCTTGATGTCCCGTCGTGGTTTTCTGAAAACAGCAGCAGCGGCCGGCATTGTGACTGCCGGTGCGGGCGCATTTGCCATGCCCGCGTTCGGAGCCGACAGCACGTCCACCCCTAAACGTGGCGGCCATTTCCGTCTGGGTCTTTCGCGAGGCTCTACCACGGACGGTTTGGACCCGGCCAAGTATGCCGATGTGTTCATGCAGTCGGTGGGCTTTGCGATTCACAATTATCTCACCGAGCTGACTGAAGACGGCGAACTGGTGGGCGAGCTGGCCGAGAGCTGGGAGCCTGCGCCGGATGCGTCACGCTGGGTCTTCCGGATTCGCAAGGGCGTCACCTTCCACGATGGCAAGCCGCTGACTGCTGCCGATGTGGTGGCCTCGTTCAATCATCACCGGGGCGAGCAGTCGCAATCGGCGGCCAAAGGCATTGTCGATCCGATTGAAAGCATCGAGACCGATGGTTCCCACACGGTGATTTTCAATCTGACCGCCCCGAATGCCGATTTCCCTGCGGTCACCTCCGATTACCACATGGCGATTCTGCCGGCCAAAGACGGCGGCGTGGATTACGAGTCCGGCAACGGCTGTGGCGGTTATGTTCTTGAACGCCTGGAGCCGGGTGTTGAGGCCGTGGTCACCCGCAATCCGTCGTATTGGAAAACCGACAGGGCCTGGTTCGACAAGGTCACCTTCCTGGCCATCACCGATGCCGCCGCCCGCACCAACGCCTTGCGCACCGGCCAGATTGATGCCATGGACCGGGTCGACCTGAAAACTGTCAATCTGCTGAAGATGGACCCGAACCTGACGGTGAATTCGGTCGACAGCGACCAGATTTACTACTTCCCGATGAATACTCAGGCGGCGCCGTTCAATGACAACAATGTGCGCCTGGCCCTGAAGCACGCCATTGACCGTGAGGACCTGGTTACGCGGGTGCTGAAGGGCTATGGCCGGGTTGGTAACGACCATCCGATTGGCGGCTCTTACCGCTACTTCGCCGATTTGCCACAGCGTCATTACGACCCGGACAAGGCGCGCCATTACCTGAAAAAAGCCGGTCACGATTCGCTGTCGGTGGATCTGAGCACCTCCAGTGCGGTGTTTACCGGCGCGGTGGATGCGGCGGTGCTGTTCAAGGAACACGCCGCCAAGGCCGGGATCAACATCAATGTCCGCCGTGAGCCGGCGGATGGCTACTGGGACAACGTGTGGATGAAGCGCCCCTGGTCCATGTCTTACTCTAGCCCGCGGGTGACCGAAGACTGGTTCTTCTCCCAGTACTATTCGGCCGACGCCGCCTGGAACGACACGAATTGGCAGAACGAACGTTTCAACACGCTGCTGGTTCAGGCCCGGGCCGAACTGGATTCAGACAAGCGGGCGCAGATGTACGCGGAAATGCAGCGCCTGATTCATGATCAGGGCGGTGCCGTGGCACCGGCGTTTTCGGCGTATGTGAGCGCGGCCCGGAATAACGTGGGCCATGGCAAGATCGCCGTGAATCGCGACATGGACGGCAACCGGATTGCTGAACGCTGGTGGTTCAAGGGCTGATTCATGGACAAGCTGTTACTGACTGTGGCCAAGCGTTTGGGGCTTGGCCTGTTCACGCTTCTGGTGATTTCCCTGATCATCTTTCTGGCGGTGGATATGCTGCCGGGCGATATCGCGACCGAGATCCTCGGCCAGATGGCGACCCCCGAAGCGGTGGCGGCCATCCGGGAGGAACTCGGCCTCAATCTACCCATTTACGAACGTTACCTGGACTGGCTTGGCGGCCTGATGCAGGGCGACCTGGGGCAATCGCTGGCCACTGATCGGCCGGTAGCATCGCTGATTGACGACCGCCTGATGAACACGCTCTACCTGGCCGGGCTGGCGGCCCTGATCTCGGTGCCTCTGGCACTGGGGCTGGGCGTGCTGGCCGCGCTCTACCGCAATACGTTGGTAGACCGGGTGGTGTCTGTGTCCAGCCTGGCGGCGATCTCCATGCCGGAGTTTTTCATCGCCTATGTGCTGATTCTGTTTATCTCGGTACAGCTTGGCTGGGTGCCAAGCCTGTCCAAGGTGGACGTGGACCAGTCCTGGCTGGAACGCCTGCAACTGATGATCCTGCCGGCGATTACGCTGACCTTCGTCACCTGTGCGCATATGATGCGCATGACCCGGGCCACCCTCATCAACTTGCTGTCCAGCCCGTACATCGAGATGGCGCGCCTGAAAGGGTTGGGGCCCTGGCGCATCATTGTCCGGCATACGCTACCCAATGCCTGGGCACCGATCGTGAATGTGGTGGTGATGAATATCGCCTATCTGATCACCGGTGTGGTGGTGGTCGAGGTGGTGTTTGTCTATCCCGGGCTGGGCCAGTTGATGGTGGATTCCGTGGCCAAGCGCGACCTTCCGGTGGTTCAGGCGGCCAGCCTGATTTTTGCGGCTACCTATATCCTGTTCAATCTGATTGCTGACGTGGTGTCGATTGTCAGCAATCCCAAACTGTTGCATCCGAAATGATGAGTTCCAACAAAGCTTCAATAACGATGGACGGCCACTCGGCCAACGCTGGCAAACGGCCGGCTCTTTGGCGCCGGTTTGCCGGCGCGGTTATTCAGGCCCCGGTGTCGGCGCAGCTGGCGCTGCTGGTGGTGGCGGCCTATCTGTTTGTGATCGTGTTTGCCCCCTGGCTGGCGCCTTTTGGTGAAGCGGCGGTGGTCGGCGACGCCTATGCCCCCTGGGGCGGTGAGTTCTGGCTGGGTACCGACAGCCTGGGGCGGGATATTCTCAGCCGGATGATCTACGCCGCCCGCAATACCGTGGGCATCACCTTTATTGCCACCGTGCTCGCCTTCTTCATTGGCGGCGCGCTTGGCATGGTGGCGGCGGTCACCGGTGGCTGGGTGGACCAGACCCTGTCCCGCCTGGTGGATATCCTGATGGCCATTCCGTTGCTGATCTTTGCGCTGCTGCTGCTGATGATTTTTGGCGGTTCGGTAATCTCGCTGGTGTTGATCATCGCCTGCCTGGAGTCCACCCGGGTGTTCCGTCTGACCCGGGCGGTGGCTATGGATGTGGCGGTGATGGAGTACGTGGAAGCAGCCCGGTTGCGGGGCGAAAGTATGCTTTGGGTGGTTCGGCGGGAAATTCTGCCGAACATTCTGGCGCCGCTGACCGCGGAGTTTGGCCTCCGCTTCTGTTTTATCTTCCTGCTGGTCAGTTCGCTGAGTTTCCTGGGCCTGGGGTTGCAACCCCCAACTGCTTCCTGGGGCGGCATGGTGCGTGAAAACGTCATGTTGATTACCTTTGGCAGCATTACGCCGCTGCTGCCGGCTGCCGCCATTGCCATTCTCACCATTGCGGTGAACCTGATCGTGGACTGGTTCCTGAACAAGACAAGCGGGGTGTCCAAATGACGCAGAGCACCAATAAGGAACACGCGCAGCCCATCCTCGAAATTCGAGACCTGGTGATTGAAAGCCGCAGCCGGTCCAATCCCCAGAAGCTGGTGGACAACATCAGCCTGAGCCTGAAGCCGGGTGAAGTGATGGGCCTGATTGGCGAATCCGGTGCCGGTAAATCCACCATCGGGTTGGCGGCCATGGGCTATGCCCGTGACGGCATGACCATTACCAACGGCCAGGTGCTGTTTGATGGCGAGGATTTGCTGGCCCTGCCGGATCGCAAGCGGCGCCCATACCGGGGGGCCCGTATTGCCTATGTCGCCCAGAGTGCGGCAGCGGCCTTCAATCCGGCCCATAAACTGATCGATCAGTATGTGGAGGGTGCTGTGCTGCACGGCGTGCTGTCGGAAGCACAGGCGCGCCGGGAAGCGGTTGCCCTGTATGAAGAGCTGGGGTTGCCAAGCCCGGAGACCTTCGGCGAGCGCTACCCTCACCAGGTCTCCGGCGGGCAGTTGCAGCGGGCCATGGTGGCCACTGCCATGGCCTGTCGCCCGGATGTACTGGTGTTCGATGAGCCGACCACCGCGCTGGATGTGACCACTCAGATCGAAGTGCTGGCGGCGATCCGGAAAACCATTCGCGATCATCACACCGCAGCACTTTACATTACCCACGATCTGGCCGTGGTGGCCCAGATTGCAGACCGGATTATGGTGCTGCGCCGGGGCAAGATGGTGGAAGAGGGCGAGACCGGGCAGCTGCTGGAGTCGTCGGCGCAGGCCTATACCCGGGATCTGCTCAGTGTCCGCAACCTGCACAAGGAAGAGACCCCGGCCAATGCCACCGTGCTGTCCATTCAGGGCGTATGTGCCGAGTACCGTCGCGGCACTCCGGTTCTGAACGAGGTTTCAGTGGACGTTGAAAAAGGCCGCACCGTGGCGGTGGTGGGGGAGTCGGGCTCTGGCAAGAGCACCCTGGCGAGGGTAGTCACTGGCCTGCTGCCACCGACTGACGGCGCCATCAGCCTGCATGGCGAGACGCTGCCGGCCAGGCTCCAGGACCGCGATCGGAAAACCTTGCAGCGATTGCAAATGATTTACCAGTTGCCGGATACCGCACTGAATCCGCGCCAGAGGATTCGTGACATTATTGGTCGCCCTTTGCAGTTCTACCACGGTATGCAGGGTCAGGCTCTGGAAAAACGCCTGCGGCAACTGATGGACATGACCGAGTTAAGTGCAGGATTTCTCGACCGCTGGCCGGCGCAATTGTCCGGTGGTCAGAAGCAGCGGGTGGGCATTGCCCGGGCGCTGGCCGCAGAGCCGGACCTGATCATCTGCGATGAGGTCACCTCGGCTCTGGACCAACTGGTGGGCGAACAGATCCTCAACCTGCTGTTATCCCTGCAGCGGGAGCTGGGGATGTCTTACCTGTTCATTACCCACGATCTGGGCACGGTGGATGCCATTGCCGACCACGTGGTGGTGATGCAGAAGGGCCGGGTGGTAGAGCAGGGCGCCAAACACGATGTTTTTGCGCCGCCTTACAAGGATTACACCCGGCTGTTGCTGGATTCGGTGCCGGAAATGGATCCCGGCTGGCTGGACAAGGTGTTGGCAGAGCCTAACTTGCAAGGCCGATAATCCAGTGCCAGACGACCTGGGTCTCGGGCTTGACTGGCTTGCGATGATCGCGAGTCAGCCAATGCCCGGTCTTGGGGCGTAACTCAACGTCTGACAGCCTCACCAGCGTGCCTGCCCTCAGCTGACTCTCTACCAGCGGCAGCGATGCCAGCAGAATACCCGCCCCCGCCTGGGCCGCTTCCAGGGCCAGCACAAAGCTGTCGAAGCGGAACACCGGCGTGGCCAGTGGCGCTACACCGGCCGCTGCACACCATTCCGACCAACCCGCCCGGGCACCGGCCAGCCCGATCACCGGCAGTTGCCGCCAATGCGACACCGTATCCAGCAGCGCCGGAGCGCACACCGGCGAGAGCCGCTCTTCCAGAATCAGCTTGCGCTCAACGCCGGGCCAGGCGCCGTCTCCATAGTGGATCTCCAGATCCGCATTCTCCATTTCGTAATCCACCGGCCGGTTAATTGTGGCAATAGACAGGTTGATCCGGTGCGAGCGCACATCCAGCTCGGGCAGCCTCGGCGCCAGCCAGCCGGCAATCAGCGATACCGGGGTGGCGATGGTAACGGTGGCGTGCCGGTTGGTGGCGAACAGGTCGCGGGTGGAGGCAGCAATGGTCTCGAACGCGGAACGCACATGGGGCATATAAGCCGCTCCGTCCAGGGTGAGCTCCACGCCGCGGGGCAGACGATGGAACAGTTCGGAGTCGAGCCGGTTTTCCAGATAGCGGATTTGCTGACTTATGGTTGCCTGGGAGCGCCCGAGCTCTTGCCCCGCAAGGGTAAAGCTCTCGAGGCGCGCGGCGGCTTCGAATGCCTGCAGCCAGCTCAACGGCGGCAGTGATTGGTTAATCGACAGACTATCCATTAGAAAATTGTGCCCTTAGTGCCATAAATGATTGTTTTTATAATAGCGAGATGCTCAGTAGGATTCATCCCGCGCTAGAAAACAGAATACTGAAGAGAGAGAGACATGCTGGGTTTGAGCAACGTCAAAACGCTTGCCGGGGGCAAGGGGGTAGAAGTGGAATGGGCGAATGGTAGTACGGCCCGATTCCATGCCGTCTGGCTCCGGGACAATTCTCCTGATCCTGAAACTTTGTCGCCGGGTAACGGCCAGCGGCTGATTCGTATTCAGGATGTGCCGGAAGATGTTGCGGTCAAGGCTGCAACCGTTTTTGATGATGTTCGATTGGAAATTGTTTTTTCGCCGGAAGACAAGGTGGTCACCTTCGATGCCGCCTGGTTGATGGAGCACCGGTATGACCGTCCTGAAACGGCGGACACCGCTCCCGGGTGGACCGGCGTAGAGGTTGTGCGCTGGGGCGAAGAGCTGCAGGAAAAACTGCCTGTGGCGAGCTTCCGGGAAGCCAACCGCAATGCAGACGAATTACGCCGCTGGCTGGCGGATGTGCGCCGCTACGGTGTGGCCAAGATGACGGATATGCCGCTGGAGAGCGGTGCCATCTGTAAAGTGGTGGAGTTGTTCGGCTACCTTCGGGAAACCAATTACGGACGATTTTTCGAGGTCCGCACGGAAGTAAATCCGGTCAATCTCGCCTACACCGGGTTGGGCTTGCAGGTACACACCGATAACCCGTACCGGGACCCGGTCCCGACGTTGCAGTTGTTGTCCTGTCTGGAAAACTCCGTCGACGGCGGTGACTCGGTGGTGGTGGACAGTTTCAAGGCGGTGGAGCTGCTACGTGGCGAGGCGCCCGAGGCGTTCAAGGCACTGAGCTCGTTGCCGGCAAACTACACCTACGCCGGTACCGGCGATGTGATGCTTCGGTCCAAGCGGCCGATGATCGAGCTGGGGCCGGATGGTGAATTGTTGGCGGTGCGTTTCAACAACCGCTCCCTGGGCCCGCTGACCGACATCCCCTTCGATCAGATGGAAGCATTCTACGATGGCTATCGCAAGCTGGCTGAGATCATGGAGCGGCCGGAGCTGGCGGTTACCTTCAAGCTGCAACCGGGGGAACTGTTCATTGTTGATAACACCCGGGTGACCCATGGCCGGGTGGGTTATGAGGGCAGCGGTTCGCGCTGGCTGCAAGGAGCCTATGCCGACCTGGATGGCCTGCGTTCGACCCTGGCGGTTCTGGAACAGCAGGCAACGCAGGAAGAACAGAACGAGGTAGTGGCGTAATGGCCTTTGAATCTCTGAATCGTGACAACGTGGTGGATTTCCTGGCGGACATTTTTGCCCGCCGGGGGGGGGAATCCTATATGGGCGAGCCGGTGAGTATGTCCGAGCATATGCTCCAGAGCGCGGCACTGGCGGAAAAGGCCGGGGCTCCGGACAGCCTGATTGCGGCATCGCTGCTGCATGACATCGGGCACTACACCAGTGAGTTCCCGGAAGAATCGCTGGAGCAGGGGCAGGACAATTACCATGAAACTGCAGGCGCCGATGTGCTGACGGCATTCTTCCCGAAATCGGTGCACGAGCCGATCAAACTTCACGTGGCGGCCAAACGTTATCTGTGCGCCACCAATCCCGAGTACTTCAACCGCTTATCGCCGGCCTCGGTTAACTCCCTGAATGTCCAGGGCGGCCCCATGTCTGACGAGGAAGTGGCTGATTTCGAAACCCACGAATACTACCGGGACGCGCTGCGGCTGAGGGTGTGGGATGACGAGGGCAAATTTGCCGGTGCCCAGACCCGTAGCTTTGACGACTATCGCCCACTGCTGACCGGGTTACTGGTGGCCACAGAGCGCTAAGCGAACTCCGCGCTAAAGCGAACACTGAGTCACAACAACGCCCGCGACCCTGACCTGTCGCGGGTTTTCGGTTTATGGAGAGTGCCAATGGACCCTTGGGTAGTCGGCCTGGTGCTGGCTGCGGCAGTGATGCACGCGGGCTGGAACACACTGGTGAAGAGTGGCGGCGCACCGTTCGTCCGGCTGGCGATTACCAATGGCTTCGCGGCCATTGTCATGTTGCTGCCGGCGCTTTACCTGGGTTTCCCCAATTCAGAAAGCTGGCCCTATCTGTTCGGGTCGATGCTGGTGCATCTGGCTTATTACCTGCTGCTGGCCTACGGCTACCGGCTGGCGGACCTGTCGCTGGTGTATCCGATTGCCCGGGGGTCGGCGCCGCCGCTGGTGGCGCTGGGCGCGTTTTTTGTTGCGGATGAGCGCCTGAGTACCCTGGGTGCCGTCAGCATTGGGGTGGTTTCACTGGCCATCGCGCTGTTGGCTTTTCGGGTACCGGGCGGCAAAGGCAGCGGCCGTTCGGTGCTGGTGGCCCTGGCCATTGGGGTTTCGATTGCCTGTTATTCCATCCTCGACGGTATGGGCGCCCGCCTGTCCACCAATACCATGGCGTACATCGCCTGGATGTTTGTGCTCGATGGCGTGCTGTTGCTGGTCTGGGGTGGCGCCCGCCACGGTCGCCAGATAGCCGGCTTTTTCCGGGATCACTGGCAACAGGGTCTGGCCAGCGGCGTTATGTACCTGACCGCCTACGGTTTGGTGGTCTGGGCGATGTCTGTGTCGCCCATGACCTATGTGTCGGCGCTGCGCGAGACCAGCGTGATTATTGCCGCGTTGATTGGCGCCCGTTACCTGAACGAACCCTTCGGCGGCCGCCGCATCGTGTCGGCCTGCCTGGTGGCACTGGGCGTGGTGATGCTGCAGTTCAGCCAGCCCTAGGGCCGCCCGCTGGTTGCCGTCTCGCGGCTGCAATGGGATGATGCGCGGGTCGCGCGACCCTTCATCCACTCTTTGAATCCGGCAGGACGTCATGGCCAACAGGACCTCTACCCGTCTGAACAAATACATCAGTGAGAGCGGTCTGTGTTCGCGCCGTGATGCAGATCGTTTTATCGAGCAGGGTAATGTCCATATTAATGGCCGGCGGGCGCAGGTGGGCGACCAGGTGCTGCCGGGCGATGTGGTGAAGGTGAATGGCCAGGTGGTGGAACCCAGGGATGAAGAAAATCTGGTGTTCATTGCCCTGAACAAACCGGTGGGCATTGTCAGTACCACCGATAGCGCCGAGAAAGACAACATCCAGCGCTTTGTTGGCCATAGCGAGCGTATCTTTCCGATAGGCCGGTTGGACAAGGATTCCCAGGGGCTTATTTTTCTCACCAGCAATGGCGACCTGGTGAACAAGATTCTGCGCGCGGGCAACAACCACGAGAAAGAATATCTGGTGACGGTAGACAAACCGGTTACCCGGGAATTCGTGGAGGGCATGAGTAACGGGGTGCCGATTCTGGGCACGGTCACCAAACGTTGCAAAGTCGAGAAGGTGTCCCGTTTCGTGTTCCGCATTACCCTGGTTCAGGGCCTGAACCGCCAGATTCGCCGCATGGCCGAATACTTTGGCTACGAGGTCACCAGGCTGGAGCGGGTACGGATCATGAACGTTAGCCTGCGGGGCTTGCCGGTCGGTGCCTGGCGCGATTTGAGCGAACAGGAACTGGCGGTATTGTTCGATTCTATCCGGGATTCTTCCTCTGAGGCCGCCGCCCCTTCCGCCACTAAACCACGAAAGAAAGCAGCCGGCGCCAGGCCCGGCGGCGCGCGACCGGGGTCTGCGGGTAAGCCGGCCAGGGCTGGCGGCAAGCCGGGTGCCGGGTCGCCCGCAGGTAAGGGGCGAAAGGGGCCCGGTGGCCGGCCCGGAAACAAGCCCGGAGGTAAACCCGGCGCGGGCCCCAAAAACAGTGGTCGTGGCCCCGGGCCAAAGGGGAAGCCGTCCCGTCCCGGCAAGCCCCGCAAGCCGTCCATCAAGAAGCGCTGAGCGCCCATAGGTTCTCTTCCTTACGGCAGAAAAGCCAGGTGGGCGCTATGCTTGACTGCCTAAACCCCGTACCGGATTTGCCCGAATGTTCGAAACCTTTTTCTCCACTTACCTCAGCAGCACCATTCGCATTCTGTTTCTGCTGGCACCGTTTTTTGTGGTCACCATGTTTCTGGCGCTGACCCGCGGCCTGCCGGCCACCGAAAAGGCCTCTATCATCCGCCGGGCCTGTGTTTCGGCCTTTATTCTGGGTGTGATCCTGTTCTTTGCCGGGCCACTGCTGTTTAACGCCATCGGCATCACGCTGAACTCATTCCGCATTGGTGCCGGCAGCCTGCTGTTCCTGACCGCCATCAGCCTGGTGAACAGTGGCACCCGTAACCACGCCACCGGCCTGCCAGAAGAAGACCGGGACGACATCGCGGTGGTGCCGCTGGCCATTCCTGTGATGATCGGGCCGGCCACCATTGGCGCTATCATGGTGTATGGGGCGGAACTCAAGGCGATGCCGGAAGTGACCGGGGGGTTGCTGGGGCTGTTGTCGGCCCTGCTGATTCTGGCCGGGTTGTTACGGTTGTCCAGTTATCTGGAAAAAGCCCTGGGTAAAACCGGCCTGAACATCATGTCCAAAATCAGTGGCTTGATCCTATCCGCCATGGCGGCGGAAATCGTGCTGACCGGTATTGCCGGGTTTATTGCCAGCACGTCGGCCGCCTGAGACACTCAAAGACTTAGTGGCAGACTGGATGCATCATGGCGGCTAACACCATTGAACATAACCGTAGTCGGTTCAATTTCGAGGGCGTTGAGGCCATCTGGCTGTTTGGCTATGGCTCGCTGATCTATAAGGTGGATTTCCCGTTTCTGGAGAAGCGCCCCGCGACGATTCACGGCTGGGCCCGGCGCTTCTGGCAGGGCTCCCATGACCATCGGGGCACCCCGGAGGCTCCGGGGCGGGTAGTGACACTGGTCGAGCAGCCCGGTGTGGCCTGCAAAGGCATGGCTTACCGGGTATCGCCGAACGTGTTCGAGTATCTGGATGTGCGGGAGAAAAACGGTTACCTGCGGTTTCGAACGCCGATGACCTTTGAGGACGGCAGCCATGCCGAAGGGCTGGTGTACATAGCCACCGAAGACAACGAAGCGTTTCTGGGCCACGCGCCGGAGCCCGACATCGCCGCCCAGATTGCCGGCTCAGCGGGCCCCAGCGGCCCAAATTCCGAATACCTGCTTCGGCTGGCGGACTCTTTGCGTCAGTTAGACGCCGATTGCCCGCATACCTTTGCCATTGAGGCCTGTATCCGCGGTTCGTCGGTCTCCGGGTAGCGCTCCTGGGCGTTTGCCGGCTCGTCGTTCCGCTCCCGTTTAGCCGGGTTGAAGCCCCGGGCGGGTGACCGCTTGCGGTTGCGCAGGCCAATCAGCACCAACGGTACGATGATCATCAGGCTGCCGACCATGAACCACAGGTCGGGCACTTCGCCAAACCATATCCAGCCAATGGCGACCGCCCAGATCAGCCCCGTGTACTCGGCACTGGTCACCTTATTGGCATCCACCTGGTGGTAAGCCAGCAATACGGCGATGTTGTAGCCCAGAATAAAGAATGCGGAACCGGCTGCGCTGATCAGCATTTCCGGGTGCCATTCGGCGCCTTCCCACAGGGCCAGTGCCCCGGCCGCCGGAACAATCAACAGATAGTTCAGGAACAGCTTGTGCACGGTGCTTTGTTCTTTAGGCAGCTTGCGCACCAGCACGGCGTTGATGGCCAGCGTCAGGGCGGACACCAGGGCGGCGATGGCCGCCCAGTTGAATTCGACCGGCCGCAGGATAACGATGATGCCGGCAAAGCCGCTGATCACGGCGGCCATACTCAACCGCGAGAGCTTTTCACTGAAGAATACGGCAGACAACGCCATCACCATGATGGGCGCGGCATAAAACAGGGCGTTCGCGGTGGCCAGGGGCAGGTTGGTGAGCGCAATGACCATCACCAGGATGCCGGCCAGATGCACGTGTGCGCGGAGTGCGTGAATGCGGAAACCGCTGAACAGGTGGTCACGATTAAGCTTTCCAAGCAACGGCAACAAGAACACCAGAGTGATGATGAGGCGCAAAAAAGCGAACTGGAAAACGGACGCACCGGGCTCCAGAGTCTTGATAAAGATGTCAGAGAGGATGGCCATGGCATTGCCAATGACCAGCAAAAGAATGGCGCTGTTGACGGTTTTGCCGGACATAGTTCCTCCTCTGTTTTCCGCGTGTGATGGGTGAAGCGGCGGACGGCTCCATAAGCTGTGAAGAGGAGTCTATCTGTGCTTTACTATCCGATAAAATGATGATTATTGGCCACCCATTAAAAAATTAGATAGCAAAAATGAAACTTCCCCCCCTCAAAGCTCTGCCGGTGTTCGAAGCCGTGGCGCGCCTGAACAGTTTCTCGCTTGCCGCCGAGGAGCTGGCCATTACCCAGAGCGCCGTGAGCCATCAGATCAAGCAGTTAGAGACCTATCTGGGTGAGCGCCTGTTCTGGCGGTCTGGCCGGGCGGTGACGCTGACCGAGGAAGGGCGGCAGTACCTGGATGCCGTTGGGTCTGCGTTGTTGCAGATCGAACGCGCCAGTGAGCAGTTGCTGGGCCATGAGGAGGCGCGTTTGCGGTTGTCGGTGTTCAGTTCTTTTGCCGTGCGCTGGCTGGTACCAAGATTGCCGGAGTTGCAGCGGCTGCACCCGCAGATTGATCTGGCGCTGGAGATGAGCAGCGAAAATCCGCTGCTTTCAGACCGAGTGGCCGACTGTTTTATCACCATTCATACCCGGGTGGCGGCCTACAGTTACGAGCATTTGTACACGGAACGGTTGTTTCCCGTCTGCAGTCAGGACTACTGGCAGCGGATACGCCGGGAGTTGGGGCGGGATGTGGAGCCGGAAGGGCGGGATGAAAAGCCGCTGTCGCCGGAAGAGATTGCCCGGTTTCCGTTGTTGTCCACCCACAGCATTTTCGACCGGGCGGCAGGCGACTGGCAGGCCTGGTATCGTGAAATCGATGAGCCGGTGCCAACCGGCGCCCGCGTGCAGCATTTCAGCCATATGTTGCTGGCGCTGGAGGCCGCCCGGTTTCACCAGGGCATCGCCCTGACCAACGATTACATGCTGAGTACGCGGAAGGATTCCGAGGACTTTGTGCGCTTGCCCACGCATTCGGTGATGACCGGCGATAAGTTCTACTTCGCCTGGAAAACCAGCCGACGGCGCGAGCGGGGTATCCAGACGCTGCGCCGATGGCTGGTGGATGAGGCTATCCGGGGCGGGCTGAGGCGCGAATAATCGCCCCGCAGCCGCCTTGTTGAAGGCCTCAGGACTTTGCCGGCCGTTCCACCACTGTCCGTTTGCCTTTTGCCGCTTTGGCCAGAGCCTTGAGGCCATCAGCATCGAAGGCATCCACCCGGATCACGTCGTAGAGCGCGGTCAGGGCTTCTTCCAGCTTCGGACACTCGTCAGCCTTGATGATGCCCTGGGCACAGGCCCAGTCCACCAGTTCCTTGCGTTGATGGCCCATGAGCAACGCGATGCCGTCCAGCTCGTCTTCATCGCGGTTGCGAATGGCCTCGTGCAGGCGCTGGCGCATTTCTGCGGTTTCGTGGGCCAGCTGGTAGGCATTGAGCACACGGCCCAGGGGATCGCCCGGGTCGGTATTGACATAGGTACCCCGGGTGATGCGCTGGCGCACCTGGGTGTCGTTCACGATGGTGGCGGCTACCCGCGCGCCGAGCCTGTCATCAGGGCGGTTCAGCCCGGTGGCACCCAGCGGGAAGACCAGCAAGCGTAGCGGCCAGCGCAGTGCTTTGACCGGGAAGTTGATGATGGCCTCACGCAGGGATTTCTGCAGATCGTGCAGGCAGGTTTGCAGGCACCACTCCACCAGATCCCGCTGGTCTTCCGGGTAACCTTCCTCGTGCCATTGCTTGATCACGGCGGTGGCGTAATACAGCTGTACCAGACAGTCCGCCATCCGGCCGGACAGTCGCTGGCGGGCCTTCAGGCCACCGCCCACCGCAAGCAGGGTGACGTCGGTCATCAGGGCAAACCCGGCCGAGAACCGGCCCAGCTGGCGGTAATATTGCTGGATATCGCCCTTCTGTGGCGCACTTTCCAGCCAGCCTTTGCTCAGACCCAACACCAGGGCCCGCAACGCGTTGCGGGTGGTGTGGGCCAGATGGCGGTAGAAGATGCCGTCGAACTTCTTCGCTGCTTTGTCTTCATCTTCCATACCCGCCGCTTCGATTTCCTCCACAATGAAGGGATGACAGCGGATGGCACCCTGGCCGAAGACCATCAGGCTGCGGGTGAGGATGTTCGCACCTTCCACGGTAATGCCGATGGGCACGGCCTGATAGGCCCGGGCCAGGAAGTTGCGGGGGCCGGTAATCACGCCCCGGCCGGCCACCACGTCCATGGCATGGTTGATCACTTCCCGCATCAGGTCGGTGTTTCGATATTTCAGCACCGCCGACGGTACCGACGGGCGTACGCCGCGGTCCAGCATACCGGCAGTCAGCAAACGTGCGGCGTCCATCATGTAGGTGTAGCCGGCGATGGGTTCCAGCGCTTCCTGTACGCCCTCAAACTGGCTGATGGAACGACCAAACTGCTCGCGGGTGTAAGCGTAGGAGCCGGTCGCCAGGCTGGCGACCTTGCCCGCGCCGGTGCCCAGGGCAGGCAGGGAGATGGAGCGGCCGATCGACAGGCACTCAAGCAGCATTTTCCAGCCCTTGCCCAGCATATCCTGGCCGCCAATGATCTGTTCCATGGGGATAAACACCTCGGTGCCCCAGGTGGGCCCGTTCATGAACACGGTATTCATGGGCAGATGGCGGGCGCCGGCGTTCACACCCTCGGTTTCCCGCGGGACCATGACACAGGTCACGCCGAGTTCGTCTTGCTCGCCCACCAGATGTTCGGGGTCGTAGACCTTGATGGCAAGCCCGATCAGCGTTGCCACGGGAGCCAGGGTGATGTAGCGCTTGTTCCAGGTGACTTTCAGGCCCAGTACTTCCTTGCCGTCCCACTCGCCCTTGCAAACGATGCCCTTGTCGGGAATGGCGCCGGCGTCGGAACCGGCCACTGGCGAGGTCAGGGCAAAACAGGGAATGTCTTTGCCCTTCGCCAGGCGCGGCAGATAATGCTGTTTCTGCTGGTCGGTGCCATAGTGCATCAGCAGCTCACCCGGGCCCAGCGAGTTGGGCACCATCACGGTGACGGCCGCCGACACGCTGCGGGTGGAAATCTTCATCACGATTTCGGAATGGGCGGTGTTGGAGAAGCCCAGGCCACCGTCTTCCTTGGGGATCACCAGGCCAAAAAAGCCCTTGTTGCGAATGAATTTCCAGACCTTGTCCGGCAAATCGTAGTGCTCGTGGGTGATCTGCCAGTCATCCAGCATGGCGCAGAGCTCTTCGACCGGGCCGTCCAGAAACGCCTGCTCCTCGCTGCTCAGGTGGGCCGGTGTCGCATCCAGCAGTTTGTCCCACTCCGGTTTGCCCGAGAACAGCTCGCCATCCCAATCCACCGAGCCGGAACTTAACGCTTCCCGCTCGGTGTCCGACAGCTTCGGCAGGCGGCTGCGAACCCAGCCCAGCAGTGGCCGGCTGAATTTATCCAGGCGCAGGTCGCCGGGCAGGGTTACCAGTAATGCCAACGCCAGCAGGATGCCACCGATCAGAAAGCTGAGAATGTGCCAGTCGTCCTGGGCGACGCCAATCAGGGTGGCGGCCGACATGACGACGGCGGCGGTTTTGCCGCCAATACTGAAATAAATCAGCACCAGGGCGCTGAGAACAAGGAGCAGAACGCTCATGGGCAGACCTCCATATCACGAATTAAATCAGTCAGATTTGACTCTAACCATCGGTCAAAGTTCAGTCAGTTGCAAGGCAATACCGCCCGGTGAGCGGGTGTCCGGGCTTATTCTTGATCTGGTGCGCTTGGAGTCGCTGCGGTACTGAAATAATAATTTACATATTCTTTCAATTCCCGTTGGCCTATTTCATTTATCTATCGTAAATCACTCCACGTTTTTCTGAATCTGGAGTGTTTTTATGTCGGGTCCATTGACCGTTGCCAAGCGCCTGGCCCTCGGGTTCGGGTTGATTGTGTCGTTAATGGTGGTGATCTCGGTGATTGGTAATCACGAGGTGGGGTTCATGAACAAGACCCTGAACCAGGTGAACGAGGGGGCTGCCCTCAAGCAGCGCTATGCCATCAACTTCCGTGGCAGTGTGCACGATCGGGCCATTGCCATCCGAGACGCCGTGCTGGTTGACCGCGAGGTGGAATTGCAGCGGCACTTGCAGGACATCGACCGGTTGGCCGCGGTATACCGGGATAACGCCCGGAACATGGACCAGATGTTTCAGAACCAGGGGGCCGGTGAGCGGGAAAGTGAATTGCTGGATAACATCGAGGCCATCGAACGCAAGACGCTGGATCTGACGGCGCAGGTGATTGATCTGCGCCAGAACGGCCGGGTCGAAGCGGCCCGGCAGCTACTCTTGCAGGAGGCGTCGCCGGCTTACAGTGAGTGGCTGGATCGAGTGAACGCGTTTATCAATTACCAGGAAGATGACATTGCCCGCGATCTGGATGCGGTGCGCGAGGCCGCCAGTGGGTTCAACCTGATGATGATTTCGATAACGGCCGTCTCGGTGTTGTTGAGTGTGCTGGTTGCCACGCTGATTATCCGGAATCTGAAACGGATTCTCGGTGCTGAACCGGAAACCGTGGCTGAGGCCATTCGCCAGCTTGCCGACGGCAGTCTGGACCAGCAACTTGAAACCCGGCATCCCAACAGTGTGATGGGCGCATTGGTAGACACCATCGAGCGCCTGACGGGTATTATCCAGGAGGTGCGCTCCGCGTCGGACGAACTGTCCGGGGCGTCGAAAGAACTGGAAGCCACCTCTGACAACAACAGCCAGCAGATTCGCCTGCAGGCCACCGAAGCCGAGCAGATGGCAACCGCGGTGAATCAGATGGCGGCCACCGTGAACGAGGTGGCAGGATTTACCGCCAGCGCGGCCACGGCCACCCAGAAAGCGGATAGCGAGGTAGAGACCGGCAACCTGGTGGTGCAGGAAACCGCGATCTCCATCACCGGCCTGGCGGACAAGCTGGAGCAGGCCGCGGCCTCGGTGAACCGGGTCTCCGAGGACAGCGGTAATATCGAACAGATTATCGAGGTGATTAACGCGATTGCCGAGCAGACCAACCTGCTGGCGCTGAACGCCGCCATCGAGGCGGCCCGCGCCGGTGAACACGGCCGGGGCTTTGCGGTGGTGGCCGACGAAGTGCGGTCTCTGGCGTCCCGCACCCAGGAATCGACCCGCGAGATTCAGGACATGATCGGCAGGCTGCAATCGGGGGCCGGTCAGGCGGCCGGTGAAATGGAGGAAAGCCGACAGTTAGCCGGTGCGACCGTTGAAAAAACCGGCGAAGCCGAGCAGGCACTGGGCCGGATTCGCGAGGAAATGGCCTCGATCAACGACATGAACGCCCAGATTGCCAGTGCCGCAGAGGAGCAGAGTTCCGTGGCCGAGGAAGTGAACCGGAACATCGCCCGTATTCACGATGCCACCATTGAGACCTCGGCGGGTTCGGATCAGGTGGCCGGTTCCAGCCGGGATCTGGCGGTGCTCGCCGGGCAGTTGCAGGCCCGGGTCAGCCGCTTCCGCCTCAGAGGCTGAGGCCGGCCATCAACAGTGCCAGGGTGGACAGCAGCACCGCCACGTTGGTCCCCAGTACCCGGTTGAGGGCCTCGGGTGTAGTCAGTACCCGGGGCAGGCGGGCGCCAATCCACAGTGCTGCGGGCAGGGAGGCAAAAGCCAGGAGCGTGGTCGGGGGCAGGAAGCCGCCCAGGGCACCGGCGGCAATCACGGCGTAGCTCGCCAGCAGCAGAGCGGCGACCAGCCGGGCGGCCTTCTCCGGGCCAAGGGTAATGACCAGGTGGCGGCGGCCGATCTTGCGATCGGCCTCGGCGTCGGGAATCTGATTGATCAGCAGCAGTTCACTGACCATCAGCAGGGCGACCAGCGCGCAGAACAGCGCGGCCGTGTCCAGTCGGGCGCCCAGTGCGATGACCGTGCCCAGTACCATGATCGGGCCAAAGCCCATGCCGGGGGCCAGCAGGCACAGCAGCGGCGAGCGGGTAATCCAGCGGGTATAGGTAAGCACCAGCATCACACCGGCGGCCCCGAGCACCAGCATCGGCAGGCCCCGCAACCAGAGAAAGTACAGCCCGATGCTTACCACCAGCAACAGCGTACCCAGGCCTGCCCAAAGCACGCCCCGGGCCGCGGAAGGCGTTTCGGGCAGGGCGCCACTGCCGCCCGAAAATGGCGTGCGGCGGGTGATCATGTCCAGGCCTGAACGGAAATCATCGTATTCGTTGAGCAGATTCACGGCGGCGTGGGCGAGCACGGCCCCCAGAAAGACCAGCGTGGTATGCAGCAATTCGGGCTGATGGCCCTGTTGCCAGGCAAGGGCCAGTCCCAGGCCGGCACACAGTGGTGCAAGCAGCAGAAAATTCGGGCGCGAAGCGCGGACAACCGCGACAGTTTCTGACATTTATCAAGTCTCCGGAACAGGCAAAAAGCTTACACGTACCCTGCCCCGAATACCAAACCCAGAACGAGGGGCATCACCACCAGGCTGCCCAGGTTGCTCAGCAGCACCAGGGAGGCCACGGCATGGGGTTCCTGCTGGTACTGTTCGGCCACCATGTAGTTGAGTACGGCTGGCGGCAAGGCGGCGAATACCCACAGGCTGGCGACTTGCAGCCCCGGCAGGTTTAGCAGCGCAATCATCGGCCAGGCCAGAATCAGCCCTGAGAGCGGGCAGGCGATGGCACCGATCAGCCCCAGCTTCCAGTCACTGAAGTCTACATCCAGCATTCGCACCCCCAGGGCAAACAGCATCAGGGGAATACAGACGCCGCCCAGCATATTCAGGGTTTCCAGAAGCCAGCCGGGCAGAGCAACGCCACTGAGGTTGACCGCCAGGCCGGCCAGGCTGGCGAAAACAATGGGCAGCCGCAGGCGGCGGATAATGGACGTATGGGGGTCGAGTATGTACAGGCCCACCGAGAAATGCAGCAGCATTTCCACAATGAACAAGACAATCGCCGCCGGCAGGGCCGATTCCCCGAAGGCCAGCACCAGAATCGGAATGCCCATATTGCCGGAGTTATTGAACATCATCGGTGGCAGAAAGGTTTTCAGATTCAGGTTCAGCAGTTTCGCCACCGGGTACAGGATGACCCCGGAGCCCAGAACCACCACCGCCGCAGCCAGGGCCAGCCCGCTGTATTCCTGCAGCGGTGCCTGCTGATCTGCCAGCACAGCAAACACCAGCATGGGCACAAACAGTTCCATGTTCAGCACGTTGAGGCCCTGGATATCCGGTGTTCGATAGCGACCGTACAGAGCGCCGCAACCGGCAATCAGGAACACCGGCAGCATGGTGGATAGAATCTGGCCAATCATGGGTGAGCTCCGGTCACGGTTTGGATTACACAGGCAACGAATCGGTTAGGTTCGCAAGTATCAGGCCGGTTGGGCAAGCGAAACTCGCCAGAGTTAGACCAAAGCCGGAAGCCTGCCGAGTGGTTGCGGTGGTGGCAGCGGACTACCACAATAACCGATCCCCAGAGCCAGTAAACGGAGCAGCTCATGAGCACCAGCGTTTTCGACAACCCCATAGCCCGGGAGCACACGTGTTCGGTCAAGTTTGATGCCCGAAAGGCGGTGTTCGGCCGCGAGGATGTGATACCTGCGTGGGTGGCGGATATGGATTTTCCGGCGCCGGAGGCGGTTACCCGGGCGTTGGTGGCGCGGGCGCAACATCCGGTGTATGGCTATACCCTGTTTCCGGACAGCCTCTACGAGGCCATGATCCAGTGGTTCGAGCGCCAGCATGGCTGGGCGATCAAGCGTGAATGGATTGTCATGGCACCGGGGGTGGTGCCGTCGTTGAATGCGGCGTGTCTGGCGTTTGCCCGGCCGGGCGAGGGCGTGATTGTGCAGCCTCCGGTGTACCCGCCGTTTTTCAGTTCTGTTCAGGACACGGGCCGGACCGTGATCGAAAATCCCTTGCAGGCTGATGATACGGGGCAGTGTCGAATGGATTTGCACCACCTTGAACACTGCGCCGCTCGGCCGGAGGCCAAAGTACTGTTGCTGTGCTCACCGCACAACCCGGTGGGGCGGGTGTGGAGCCAGGCCGAACTGGCGTCGGTGCTGGACATTGCCCGTCGCCACGGGCTGGTGGTTCTGTCGGACGAAATTCATTGTGACCTGACCTACCCGGACAAACCCGCTCATACCGTGCTGGCAACCCTGGCGGAGGCAAACGATGCCCTGATTACCGCGGTCGCGCCGAGTAAAACCTTCAATATGCCCGGTCTGGGCCTGTCGGCTCTGGTGATTCCGGACCCGGAGCGGCGCAACGCCATGAAGGCCGAGTTTGAGCGCTTGCACCTGCCCCAGTGCAACCCGTTCAGCGTGGCCGGCTTTGAGGCCGGCTATCGCCACGGCGGCCCCTGGCGCGAGGCGTTAATGGCGTATCTTCAGGAAAATCGCGATTACGTTGTCAGGGAAGTGAACCGCCGGCTGCCGGGTGTCTGCACCTCGGCGCCCGAGGGCACCTATCTGGTCTGGCTCGACTGCCGGGGGCTGAAGTTGGACGATGCCGCCCTGAAACGCTTTTTCGTGCAGCAGGCCGGTGTCGGGCTCAACCCCGGGCCAAGTTTTGGCGAGCAGGGTCGGGGGTTTATGCGGCTTAACATCGGTTGCCCCCGGGCCACACTCAGCCAGATCCTGGACCGGGTCGAGTCAGCGCTGCTGGCTGCCGGTTACGGCAACTGAGTTTCCAGCGCGCAGTGGTCCTTCACCAGTTCCCAGTAGGGGGGCGTCTTCGTGCCGGGCATATCTCCGGTGTTTGGGCGCAGCGCGCGCCAGATCTTGCCGCCGTGGCTGGCTTCGCTGCCAGCCTGATACTCTTTCGAGAACAGCCATTGGTCCGGGCGTTCGCACAGGCCATTCACTTCGCCGACGGTCGTATCGGGCGCTTCCGGGCCATTGCCCGCGGGATTGGCACCGGGTTGCGCCACCGGTGCCACGTTGTCAGCGCAGTCCGGTGTGGCATCCAGCTGTTTCCAGTCGAAGGTAATGCCGGGCTCCAATCCCTGGTGTAACTCCCGGGATTCGAACCATTGCCCCTGGTGATGAACCACCGAACCTTCCGGGTAAAACAGGGCGTCATTCCAGCGTACATCGTCCGGGTCGCAGGGAGCCGCGTTAACACTCACGGATAGCGCAGCCAGCATCAGGGTGATGATGACTTGCCGTAAGCGTGCGGTGTTTGTCTGCGTGGTCATTCAGCTCTCCTTTGTCCAGGGCGGTTAAAGACTGCCGGTGCGAGCACGGCTGGCAGCGGCCGGGCAGGGTTGGTAAGCCTGCTATTCTCCCGGTATTTGTGCCTCGGTGCCAATGTGGAATGCCGCAAACCCGGCCATCACCACCTGGTCCACCGCCATACCGATGACCCGGCCATCGGTATCGGCGCGGATCGGGTGCTGCTCGTTGGTGATGGGGTCTGCCACATAGCCCAGAATCTCGCCCTCGGAGACCGTGGCGCCCAGCTTGATCTCGCTGAACAGGATGCCACCGTGTTGTGCCCTTATCCAGGTGGAGTCGTAATAGACCGGTTCCGGTTCGCCCCAGACAAACATCCGGGAGATCATGCCGTGTTTTTCCATCAGGCTGTTGAGGCTGTTCACGCCGGCGTCGATCTGGTGCTCCTGAATGCGCAGGGATTCACCGGCTTCCAGCGTTACGGTCCGAATACCTGCCCGGGTAGCGGCGGTACGCAACATACCGGGTGAGCCGGTGCTGTGGACCACCGCCATGCTGTCAAAGCCGCGGGTGAATTCGGCAACGTCCGGATTGTTCATATCCGCCCGCAATTGCGGCAGATTGGTGCGCTTGAGGGAGCCGGTGTGAATGTCTACCAGCATATCGCAATGCTGGATCACCTTGGTGAACAGAGAGTGGGCAACGCGGTCCGCGAGGGTGCCGTTCGGGCTACCCGGGAAGTGCCGGTTGAGATCCCGGCGGTCTGGCAGGTACCGGCTGCCCTGCTGGAAGCCGGTCAGATTAACAATGGGCACGCCGATGATTCGCCCGCTCAGTTTCTCCGGATTCAGGTCGTACAGGGTACGCCGGACAATTTCGATGCCGTTGAGTTCGTCACCGTGAACGGCGCCGGTCAGGCACAGCGTTGGCCCCTGGTTTACCCCGTTGACCACCAGCACCGGGGTAATCTGGGACAAGCCGGCTATCTGGATGCCCGGTGACCAGGCCAGACGGGTGGCGGTGCCGGGCAGAATGTCTTTGCCCAGCAGGGTGAAGCTCTCGGCGGGCACCGGCGCCACCGCCTCGGGCTCGTTGCCGCTGCCATCGGTAACCTCTGGCTTGGGCTCTGGTCGTGGCGCAACCTCTTTCAGGTCGATGTTGGGGGCAATATCGCGGGGTGTGTCCGCCTTATCCGGGGCGGGTGCGGGCTCTGGCCCGCGGTCTTTCCCGGTGTTTGCCACCGGGCTTTCCCCAGACTGCGGGGCGCCCCGGCGGGGTTCGGAATGCTCAACATCCTCAACATTCTCATCTTCGGCCAGATCGGTTACTGCCAGCGAGGGCGCACCGGCCTCCGGGCTGGCAGTTTCTGCCAGAACGGTGGGGGCGGTTATAACTGGTATGGATGATGTGAGTGCGTAGATGATTGCAGATCTGAGCCTTGCTCGAAGCATAAGTCCTCGACTACCTGAAGATGTGGCCCCAAGGATAAGGCCGGGCATCGATCATGCATACGGCTGTGACAGAGGTTTAATACCGCTTTCATGAAAACCGGCCATCCGCGTCGCACCTCTGATCGCAGGCAAACAGGTTTAGCCCGGAACCATGGCGTGCCATAGGCCGTCTTCCGCAAAGGCCCGGTGCTCGGCTTCCAGTTTGTGCAGATGCGCCAGGGCCGAGCGGGCGGCCAGAGCGTGAATGGCGGTCGGCACGTCGTCGTAGGCCCGGCTAGTGAGGTCTTTCAGGTTGACCGGCGAAAGTGCCTCCAGGGCCCGCCACACCTTGTGCTCGCGGGATAACCGGTGGGTGATCAGGTAATCAATGACCGCCGCCGGCTGGCCCATCAGAAAACCGTGGGCCGGGGCGATAAAGCGGATCGGTTCCGCCAGCAGGTCATACATCGATTCGATATACGCTTTCATGTCGCCGTCCGGCGGGTTAATTACCACCGTCGACCCCTGCATGATGTGGTCGCCCGAGAACAGCATTTCCTGATCGACCAGAAGGTAACAGAGATGATTCGAGGCGTGGCCCGGCGTGTGCAATACCTTCAGGATACCGGCCTCGGTGACGATCAGATCTCCGTGTTCAGGCTGGTCGTCGGGCGCGAAACCCTGATCCTGGCCGGCTCCTGCCGGCGCGGGCCAGCCGAATACCCGGCAACCGGTGCGGGCTTTCAGTTGCGCAACCGCCGGCGAATGGTCCAGATGGGTGTGGGTAACCACCACCTGATCCACCAGGCCTCCGGTCAGCTCCAGAATCCGCTCGATATGCGTCTCGTTGGCCGGGCCCGGGTCCAGCACGGTAAAGCGCTCGTGCCCGAGAACATAGGTATTGGTGCCCGGGCCAGTCATCATGCCGGGGTTCGGGGCCGTCAGCCGAACCACACCGGCGGCAACCTCCACCGGCTCGCCGGGAACAATCTCCGCCCGGGTTGACCCCTCGGCTTCCGGGTCCAGCTTGACCGCCTCGTCGTAGGCTGGCGCGTTGGGTTCCAGCATCACCGGCTTGCCTTTGCGCACCGCCGGCCAGGGCTGGTCGGGAAAGGCCTCCGGTGGATTGGCGTGGGCGTAACGCATCAGCTCGCCGGTGTTGGTGAACTCGCTCAGTACCCGCAAGGTCCGGATGGTTGGCAGCCCCAGCAGCCGCGTGCCGCTGCGATGCTCTTCCAGCGCCTGAGCGGGGGTAATCCAGACATGATCAATGGTTTCCGCGCCATCATGGCTTGCGGGCTGCTTGTCCGGCGCCACGGCCACGAAAAACCGGGTATCAAACCGGCGCGGCGGTCCCGGTGGTGTGACCCAGTGGCTTAAATACGCCACCCGATCCAGCGGCACGGTTAACCCATGCTTCTCGCACAGCTGCGCCAGCGAAACCTCTTCCTGAAACAACGCCACTCGCTCGCTGTGCACTCTGTGATCGGCACCAATCAACTGACCGGCCGCATCCTGAGCCAGCAGAATTCCCGCCTCCTCAAAACACTCCCGCACCGCGGCCAGCATATAATCAGCCCCGCCCTCATCCAGACTCATGGTCTGACTGATGTCGGCATCCTCCACACCCACCACATGAGCCCGACCCTCAGGCTCCTGCGCATTCACCGCACCCCCCGGGAACACGTAATAACCCGGTAGAAACACCGCCTCCCAGGTGCGTTGCAGAAGCAGGACTTCAATGCCGTTGTCGGTATCTCGGGTCAGAACCAGGGTGGCGGCGGGGCGGATGTTCATAAGAGTCTCTTTCTTTTTGCTGTTTTTATGGTGCGCGTACAAGGCCTGGATGAGGGCGTAGGGATAAGCTTTCCAAAACCTTGCGGAGCCATGGATGGCGGAGCAGAGCGTACAGGGATGTATTCACAGCGTGTTTTGGAAAGCTTATCCCTACGGCCGGCCGAACCAGCATTCGCGGCGCTACGACGTTTACAGCAAGATACCCGAACAACCTACAGGATGAGAAGCGACAAAGGTCGGAGTATGATGCACCCCCATTACTCAATCGCACCAAGCACACCCCAGGGGACCCCCAAGTGGCCAGAATCAAACTCGACTTTCCCGACACCGCCTTCACCTTTGAAACCCGACTACCGGTACGAATCACCGACGTTAATGGCGCAAACCACCTGGGCAACGACGCCCTGATCTCCATGCTGTCCGAGGCCCGGGCCCAGTTTCTGGTAGAGCATGGCATTGAAGAAGCCGGCCACGATGGCATTGGCATTATCGTTACCGACCTGGCCACCATGTACCAGGGCGAGTCGTTCTACCCGGATATGCTGCGCTTCGAGGTAGGCCTGATGGACTTCAATAAATACGGCGGCGACTTCGTGTTCCGGGTCACCAAGGCCGACGGCGGCCAGCCGGTAGCGCTGGCCAAGTACGGTTTTGTCTTCTTTAACTACCAGAGCCGGGAAGTCACCCCCATGCCCCAGGCGTTCCGCGCCCGCTTTGCCTGAGTATTACGCCTGCTGGCGCAACCGGCCCATGCCCTGGCGGTAAAGACTGTACGCCATAGCGCCGGCCAGCAGGTTGCCCACCAGAGCACCTGACATGAGCCCGGTCAGCCCGGACATTTGTCCGCCAACCCAGAGTAGCGGCAGATAACAGGCAAACAGCCTCAGGGTGGAGATCAGCAGCGCGCGCATGGGCATACCCAGTGCGTTGTTGACCGACACCATCAGGATACAAACGCCCAGCCCGCTGTAGCTCAGGGGCACCCGCAACAGATAGTTGAAAAGAATTTCCTGCACATCGGCATCCCGGCTGAACAGCCCGGACACAAAGCCGGAGGCGGCCAGCCAGATCAGGCCAATGGCCAACTGCCAGACCACGATGAAGCGCACGGCAATACGCACCAGTTTGCGGATCTTTTCAATCTCTCCCGCCCCCAGCATACGGCCGATCATCGGAGGCATCGACATGGTCAGTGCCAGCACCACCACAATGGAGAAGAACTCCAGGCGGGTGCCCAGGCCCCAGGCGGCCACGGCGGCAGACCCAAAGCCCGCCACCAGTGCGGTGGCCAGCATGGCCGACAGTGGCGGCATTAACTGGCTGACCATGGCCGGTGCCATGATGCCGCCAAGTTGACGAGCGGCCTGGCTGAGTTGCAGCTGAAGCAGGTCGAATCGCAGCCATTGGCGTTTGAACAGCAGGGGGTAGACGATCAGCGCACCAATACCGAAGGCGGTGATGGTGGCCCAGGCTGCGCCGGGCAGGCCCCAGTCGAAGACGAAAATGTACAGTGGGTCCAGAGCGATGTTGAGCAGGCTGGTGGTGATCATCATGTAGCCGGGCAGGCGGGTGTCGCCATTGGCCCGGCACACGGCATAGCTGAAGTAGACCATGGCACCGGTCCACGCTGAGAGCAGCCACGGCGCCCAGTACTCCCGGATAACCGGGCGCAGTGCCTGTTCCGCCCCGAGCAGATCGAGGATCAGGCTTTGCAGCAGCCATACTGACAGGCACAGGGTGAATGCCAGGCCGGCGCCAATGGCGATAACCAGCCCGCCCAGGCGCTGGGCCCGCAGTTCATCGCCCTGGCCGAGGGTGCGGGAGATGATGGCGGTGGTGGCGATACCCAGGCCCACGTACATACCGCTGACCAGTTGTTGCATGGGCACGGTAAAGCCCAGTGCCGCCAGCGGGTCTCGGCCGAGTTGGCCGACGAAGGCGCTGTCGGTGAGCTGGAAGGTCATCAGCGAGAGCACGCCAAACAGCATGGGCCAGGTCATGTGGTAGAGCTGGCGGCCCAGGGAGGCGTTTTGCAGGTGGTTTTGCACGTTAGCTTGGGGGCCTTGGTATTGAGTGTGGCGGGGATTCTAGCAGTTCTGGTGTCTGGTGAATGCACTCGTCGCAGGTGCAAGCGACCGAGCGGGGTGGGCTTTCCAAAAACCGCTCCTTCGGCACATCCGTGTGGCGCTTCTGCTCCGCCATCCCTGGCTCCGCAAATTTTTGGAAAGCCCACCCCACCCGGTCACCCGGACGGTAGTGCAATACCCTGTACTCTGTCGATCAACAGAGGGTTGGAGGTTCAATGAATATCAGAGCACACTCAAAGCCGCATCGTAATCCGGCTCGTCCTTGATTTCGCTGACCAGTTCGCTGTGAATCACCTGGTTGTTTTCATCCAGTACCAGCACCGCCCGGGCGCACAGGCCGGCGAGGGGGCCGTTCTGGATGGCCACACCGTAGTCCTGCTGGAAGCTGTAATTGCGGAAGGTGGAAAGGGTTTCCACGTTTTTCAGGCCTTCCGCGCCACAGAAACGGGAGGCGGCGAAGGGCAGGTCGGCGGAGATCACCAGTACCACGGTGTTGTCGAGACTGCCGGCTTTTTCATTGAACTTGCGGGTACTGGCGGCGCATACGCCAGTGTCGATGCTGGGGATGATGTTGAGGATTTTGCGTTTGCCGGCCCAGTTGTCGAGTTTCACTTCTTCCAGCCCGCTGCTGGTCAGGGTGAAGGGCGGAACGTTGTCGCCGGTTTGGGGAAATTTTCCACTCAGTTCAATGGGGTTGCCGTCCAGGGTGACGTTGCTCATGTGCTACTCCTGAGGTTGTGGTGAGTGCTTTGGTTTTTCGCTCTGCAACTTACTCTGTGTAGCTTATTTTGGATGACTTTTCATCCTTTGCCTGATGTAAGTCATTTGAAGGAAGGGCGCTCAGGCGCGGGCCTTTGGGGTTTCAAAGGCTTTTGCCGGGTAGCGCTGTACCAGCAGCAGGTAGCCGGTCATGGCCAGGCCTGCACAGGCGGCAATGACGGTGGCCATTACCAGGGGGGTGCCGTTGTGCAGGGCGCCCACGGTGGCGCCGGCGATGGCGGCGGCGGTCATCTGGATAAAGCCGAACAGGGCCGAGGCGGAGCCGGCCATGGTCGGGAAGTTGGCCAGGGCGCCCGCCATACACTGGGGCAGTGCCAGGCCGGTGCCGGCCATGAAGATGGCCTGGGGGATCATCACTGCCCAGGGGCTGTATACCTGCTGGTAGGCGAGTAACGCCATGACTGCGCCGCTGATCAGGCTGATGATGAGTCCGCACAGGAGGATCTGATCCGGTGTCATGTGGCGGGCTAACCGGATGGAGCCCAGGTTGCCGGCAATGTAGCCAACAACGATGGCGGCAAAGTAGAAGCCGAAGTGTTCGGGTTTAACACCGAGCACATCGATCAGCACGAAGGAGGCGCCTGACAGGAAGGCAAACAGGCCCCCGTAGATGGCCGCGTTGGTCAGGGTGTAGCCCAGGAAGCTGGCATCTGTGCTGATGTGCCGATAGTTGGCAAACAGATGGCCCAGGCGCAGGGGCTGGCGATGTTCCGGTTTCAGAGGTTCGGGAATGCCAAAGGCGGTAACCGCTGCCATAACCAGCGCGTAGCCGCCCATGGCGATGAAGATCCAGTGCCAGCTGATACCGGCCACCATCAGACCGCCCAGGGTGGGCGCCACGGCGGGTGCCAGAGCCATGATGCTGGCTAGCAGGGCGAGGATTTTGGCCGCTTCGCGGGGGGTATAGACGTCGCGGATGATGGCGCGGCCGAGCACCGGTCCGGCTGAGCCACCCAGGGCCTGGAGGAACCGGCAGAGTTGCAGGGTTTCAATGTTGGTGGCCAGGGCGCAGCCAATGCTGGCCAGTGCGAACAGCAGGAAGCCGCCAACCATGACCGGTTTGCGCCCAAAGCGGTCGGCGAGAGGGCCACACACAAGTTGTGCGATGGCAAAACCGGCCAGATAGACACTCAGGGTGAGCTGGACCTGGTCGGTGCCGGCGTTGAAGTCGGCGCCTATCTGGGGCAACGCTGGCAGATACATATCCACGGCCAGTGGCCCGAGGGCAACGGCGGCGGCCAGCAATATGGTTGTCCAGATGCTTGTGAGTGCTAACACGGGTTGTCCTTTCATTGGAGTTAGGTGCGAGTGAGCTATCGCCTCCCAAAAAACGCTGTGAATACTTCCATGTACGCTCTGCTCCGCCATCCTTGGCTACGCAAGTTTTTGGGAGGCGATAGCTCACTCACACCATCCAGCGTATGGAGGGGAAGTCTAGGCGGAAGCAACGTTGGGGATAATGCCTGCTGGTCTCATGCAATACATGAATAAAACTGATTGATTAATCGTTCAGCCCGTTCATGGTGGCGGCGACCGAGTTCACCTGATTTCGCAGCCAGCGATGGGCCGGGTCGTTCTGGTGGCGGCGGTGCCAGAGCATTAGCAAAGTGAAGGGCTTGTAGTCAAAGGGTAGGGGCACCCAGGCGAAGTCCCGCATCAACTGGCTGCTCATCCGTTCCGGTGCGGTTGCCAGCATATTGGTGCCGCGCAAAAATTCCGGCAGGCCGGAGAAGTTGGAGACGGTGACCACGTTGTGGCGGTCCAGGCCTTTGGCATGAAGCGTGTTCTCGAAGCCGGGACGTTCGCCGGTGGCGAACATCAGGGCGATGTGGTCGGCCTTCAGGTAGTCGGCAAGGTCCGTCGGTGCCTGCCGCTGGTCCGGGTCGTAAAACACCACCATGCGGTCGGCCATCAGGCCTCGTTGCATGATGTCGGTGGTCTCCGGCGCGTGGGGGCTGATGATCAGGTCGCAGGCTTCTTTGCGCAGCATATCGGCAGAGGGGATGCCGGATGGAATCACCTGCAGCCGGATACCCGGCGCCTGTTGACGCAGGTTTTTCATCAGCCCCGGCAGCAGCAGGTCTCGCTGGTAGTCATTGGCCGCGATGGTGAAGGTGAAGTCGGCGGAGGCCGGGTGGAATGGCGGCCCAGATGGCAGGGTGCGCAGGTCGTCCAGCAGCTGACGGATGTGGGGGCCGGTGCGCAGGGCGTAATCGGTGGGCACGATGCCGCGCCCGCTTTTGACAAACAGGGGGTCGCCAAAGGCCTGGCGCAGGCGCTCGAGGGTGTGGCTCACCGCCGATTGGGTTACGCCCAGGCGAATGGCTGCCCGGGACACGCTGCCTTCGTCCAGCACCGCCACAAACGTTGCCAGGGATCGCAGATCCAGGCTCAACATATCAACAGGTTTCATGGGTGGCAGTTTAAAGCAGGAATGACGGAAAGTCAGCGTTGGGCAGGTGGCAGGGAGGGCTTTCCAAAAAACGCTCCTTCGGCACCCCTACGGGGTCCGGCCCGCAATCACAGATTGCGGTCGCTCAGATGTCGCATGAAGCTTCGCTTCATAAGCGCTCGACTGAGCCCATGTGGCGCTTCTGCTCCGCCATCCCTGGCTCCGCAAATTTTTGGAAAGCCCTCCCTGCCACCTGCCGCTTGTGAAAGTAGTATCAGTCAGACCTTTCAGCCAGCCAGTCCGCCAGCTCAAGCCAGGACGCCCGGGGCGCTTTGCTGCCGGCCAGTATCCCCATGTGTCCGCCCGGAGCCACCCGGAACGTTTTATCGGTGGAGCTGACGTGGTCCATCAGGCGCTTGGCAGCACCCGGCGTGGCCAGGGTATCGTCCTGGCCGGCAATGGCCAGCACGCTGGCATTCACGTTTTCCAGCCGGGCGACATCCTCGCCGATCTGGATTTCACCTTCGGCCAGTTGGTTATCGATCCAGACCCGGACCACGGTGTCCTGAATAATGCCGCCGGGGTAGGCCACCATCCGGTCCAGAAACGCCGCCGTGGTGGCATGATTAGTCACGAATTCACGATCACCCAACCGGACAATCAGCTCCCAGTAGCCCATCACACTGCCGATGGGATTGCTCAGTTTGAAACCGATGGTATTGGCCCAGCCAGGGGTGTGGAACCAGTGGGGCTTCAGGTCGTGGAGCCGGAACCCCGTGCGTTTGCGAACCTGCCCGGCCACATCGGCAATGCGCTGATACAGCCAGCCGATCGCGCCGGAGGCATGGCTGTCGACGGGCAGGCCCACCACAATGGCGTTGCGGATGTGCTGGTCCTGGCTCAGCGCCGAGTAAAACATGGTGAACATTCCCCCCATACTCCAGCCGTGCAGTGACAGTTCCTGTTCGCCGCTGTGTTGCCGTACCCGGTTCAGATACTCCGGAAGCAACTCTGCGACATAGGTATGCATATTGTAGTGGCTGTGCTCACGGCCCGGGATGCCCCAGTCGATCAGGTAGACGTCAAAGCCTTTGGCGCGGAGAAAGCGCACCAGGCTGCGCTGGGGGAACAGGTCGTAGATCAGCATATTGACCGCCAGCGGCGGAATGATGACGACCGGAGTCCGGTGGCTGTGTCGCTCAACCGGGATGATCATGTCATCCAGTTCAATAAAGTCTTCTGCCAGAGGCGGATAATATCTCAGGCTGACCAGGCCATCACTGTGAAGTGTCTCGAACGGTGTCTGGCCGGCCTGCACCAGGCTGGCGGCGCGGAAAACCCGGTCAAACGCGTTGCCGGCGTAAAGGGCTCCCTGGCGAGCAATGCCCGAGGTGGTTTTTATTGAGGTTCTGAACGGATTGCGCATAGATCGTCCGATGGAGCAGAAGTACGTGGAGCGTCTGAGCATAAAGAGGATGTAGCCGCGACGCCATGGCAAAACCGTCCGGTCTGGCCGGCGTTTTGGTCACCTCAGGCCACTGCCCAAGTGCCCGCCTGGTTGCTATCATGTCGGGCTTCGGAAACAACCACAACAACAGGACTACCATGCTCAGTTTCCTGCCTGCCCCCGTTATCGGCGTGCTCAACTCTCTACTTCTTGGCATCAACACCGTGTTTTGGTGCGTGCTTTTGTACATTCCTGCAGTGTTCAAGCTGTTGGTTCCGCATCAGGGGTTCCGGGTGCTGTGCACCCGCCTGATCATCTGGATCTCGGAATCCTGGGTGGCCTGCAACACCGGCTGGATGAAACTGACCCATAGCACACGCTGGCAGGTGGAAGGGGCGGATGAGCTCGAGCGCGAGAGCTGGTATCTGGTGCTCAGTAATCATCAGAGCTGGGTCGATATTCTGGCGATGCAGCGGGTCTTTAACCGCCAGGCTCCGTTTCTGAAGTTCTTTCTCAAGCAGCAGCTGATCTGGGTGCCGGTGATTGGTCTGGCCTGGTGGGGGCTGGATTTCCCGTTCATGAAGCGTTACAGCCGGGAATACTTGCTCAAGCACCCCGAAAAGCGGGGCGACGACCTGAAAGCCACGCGCAAGGCCTGTGAAAAGTTCCGGTACACACCGGTGAGCGTGATGAATTTTGTGGAGGGTACCCGCTTTACGCCGGCCAAGCACGACCGGCAAAAATCCTCGTATCAGCACCTGCTGCTTCCCAAAGCCGGGGGGGTGGCTTTTGTTCTGGATGCTATGGGCGATTCCATCGAGACTCTGGTGGATGTGACCATTGCCTACCCGAACGGGGCGCCAACCTTCTGGGATTTTATCTGCGGCCGGGTGCCGGAAATCAAGATGGTGATCGAGACCCAGTCTATCCCCGATCATTTGAAGGGCAAGGACTATTCCGGCGACGCCGAACACCGGCGCAACGTCAAGGACTGGCTGGGCGCGCTGTGGAAAGACAAAGACCAGCGCCTGAGCCGTATGCTCGGGCGGTGAGCTGATCGGTCAGCTTTTTGATGAGGCGGCGGCGGGTATCAGTCGTCGTCATCCTCAACCTGGTCCGGATGCTCTTTTTTGAATCGCTCCCACTCTTCCCAGTCATGGGGCGTGCCGGCATGAGGGCGTTTCAGGTGCCTTGCATGCTCCATGGCGTTATTCCGGAGGCTGTGGTCGCGCTCTTCGTCGTCCTCGTCAAAGCCGTATTTTTTCAGAAATTCCTGCGGGCTGATGGGCATGACACACCTCCTGATATCTCAAATACCATCAGAATATACGGTGTGTCTGCCCGCTCGGTTTTCAAGCCTCGTTACCGGCAGCCGCGCCAATCTCTTCGGCTTCAATCAGTTCAAAATTAATTTGCCGGCGCTCTTCATCCACGTTTGCAAACCGCACGGTTACCCGCTGATCGAGCTGGAACACACGGCCGTTTTTGTTATGCACCAGGCGCAGGGTTACCGGGTCGAAGCTGAACTTGCCGTCCAGGCTCTTGCAGCTGACAAAGCCTTCCAGACCATTGCAGTCCAGCCGAACGAAAAAGCCCGAGGGCACGGTACGGGAAATAGTGCCCTCCATGGGCTCCGCTGACAGGCCCTTGGCGTAATCGCTCTTGAGCCAGGTTTCCAGTGTGTTTGCGGCCATGCGTGCCCGTATTTGTGACGCCTGCAGGCTCTCCAGCTGTTGCGCATCGAGTGCTTCGATGGCTTGATCCCACAGTGCCGCCTTGATCAGCCGGTGCACATAGAAATCCGAGAATTTGCGCAGTGGTGAGGTGAAGGTGGTGTACGCCGCCAGGCCCATGCCCTGATGAGGTGCCGGCTCGAAGCTCAGCTCAGCCCGGGCCAGTTGCCGTGACAGGATGGATTTCACCGGCACCTCGGCCTCCAGCGCATCGGTGTGTTTCATCAATGCCTTGAAGCCTTCGGCACTGTTGGCATCGTAGTCCACGAGATGCGGCGCATAGTTTTCCAGCAGTTTCCGGATGTTTTCAGCGCGATCGTTACGCAGGCCCGGGTGCTGAATAAACAGGCCGCGGCCCCGTTGCTCAAGGAAATCGGCGGCACAGCGGTTGGCCGCTACCATGCATTCTTCCACCAGCCGATGCGCCTCATTTTGTACGGCTGGTTCGATCAGCCGGATACGCCGGTTTTCGTCCAGGCGAAGCCGGAATTCGGGGCGATCGTTGCTTAGCAGGGCGTGTTCCGCCCGCCATTTGCGCAGCGCGGTGGCCACCTGGTGCAGTTGGTCCAGGCTGTTGGCAACATCATCCGGCAACGCCTTGATGTCTTCATCCTCGCGGCCTTCAATCAGGTGAGAGACCAGTTCATAGCTGAGTTTGCCCTTGGAGCGGATGACCGCCTGATGGAACTGGTATTCGCCAAGGCTGCCATCGTTATTGACCTGCAGATCGCAAACCAGCGCCAGGCGCGATACCTCGGGCATCAAAGAACATAACCGGGTGCTAATGGCATCCGGCAACATGGGCAGCGGCTCGCCGGGAAAGTAAATGGCGGTGGCGCGGTTGAATGCCTCCTGTTCCACCGGGCTGGCCGGCTCAACAACGGCGGTAGGGTCCGCGATGGCAATGGACAGGGTCCAGCCGGTGGCGTTCGGTGTGGCCATCAGCGCATCGTCCATATCCTGGGTGCCTGGACTGTCGATGGTGACGTAGGGTCGGGCGGTACGGTCTTCCCGCTCCGTTGCGCGGTCCGACACCGCTTCTTCGCTCAGGGCGTCGGCCTGTTTCTGTACCTCCGCCGGCCAGCTGTCAGCCAGGTCAAAATTGGCCAGCGTAAGGGCGCGCTCGATGCCGGGTTCCCCTTTTTTTCCGATGACCCGCAGTACCCTGGCCTGGCCCTTGCCGTCCTTGAAAGGATGGCGATGCATCTGGCAATAGATGAAATCATCCGGCTGGGCGTTCTTGCGCTCTTTCGGCGGAATAAAGATCCAGCGGTTGATGCCGGGGGTTTCCGGTGCCACAAAGTGGCCTTTGCCTTTGATCAGGTAACGGCCTACAAATGTGGTGAGTGGTGACTCCAGCAGCTCGTCGACCACGCCTTGTGTTTTGCCCTTCTCCACCTCGTGTTCAGTCACGCTGACCCGGTCACCGGGAAGGACTTTCTGCATTTCTTCCGGCGGCAGGAAAACGTCACGCCCCTCGTCCAGGGCGACAAAGCCGAAGCGCCCGTTGGTGGACTTGACGGTACCGGCGAAAACCACCTTGTTCTCTTTGATGTCAGTTTTCAGCTGGCGCAATTGATTGAGAGCGTCGGCGTTGAGCATGAACAAATAACCTGAATAGAAAATGTGTTGCAGCGGAGTATAAAGGTTCTGCCAGTGGGTGTCAGATCTGTCAGGCCGGATGAATCATTTCGCCGCTGGGTGTATGGATGCATACCTGGTTGCGGCCGTTGCGTTTGGCCTCGTAGAGCGCCTGGTCGGCGTTATGCAGCAGTTCATCGAGGCTTTCACCGGGTTCGCAGAAATAACCGCCAACACTGATGGTGACCGGTGTTCCGGTACGAAGGCTCTCGTGTTCGACGCTGGCGCGAATACGGCAGGCGATCTGTTCCAGGGTTGAGACATTACAGGGTGACAGTACCACCACGAATTCGTCTCCACCCCAGCGCCCGGGGTGATCGTAGGGTCGCACGGCGGCTTTCAGCCACAGGGCCACCCGGCACAGAATTTCGTCGCCGGCCTGGTGGCCGCGGGCATCGTTGATGTCTTTGAAGTGATCAATATCCAGCCAGAGCAGACCAAACCCTTTCTGTTCCCGCTCGGCCCGCTGGATTTCTTCCGCGAGAACCTCATCAAGGCCTCGCCGGTTTTTCAGGCCGGTGAGTGCATCTACCCGGGCGAGACGCTGCAGCTCCTGGGTTCGTGCCTCCACCTCGCGTTCCAGCTCCCGGGTGGTGTTTTCAAGGGAGTGGGACATTTTTTCAAAATGATCAACCAGTCGGCCAATCTCATTGTCCGGCTTGTGCAGGTAGGGCAGATCGAAACGACCCTCCCTTAACCGATGTACTGCATTTTCCAGGCTGATGACGGGCTTGAGAATCCGGGACTGGATAATCTGATGGAACAGCACCAGGGTGATCAGAAGGCTGGCGATAAAGACGGCAATCAGCGGCCATAGATAGCTCCGCGGAATCAGCGCTTCCAGATCCAGCAGGGTGATCTCGAACCAGCCGATGGCCGGCAGGAAGGCCACACCGGCCAGGTGTTTGCGACCATCAACGGTGACAAAGCCACTCTCCACGGCACCGCTTTCACCGTTGCGTTGCTTGAGCAACTGAAGCATACCCAGAACCTGCTGTTTGTCCTGCGGGTCATCGAACAGCAGGTCTACCGTGTTTTTCTGGCCTTCGGGTTTGATAATGGTGGCGAAGTCGATGTAGTTGAGGTCCCGGTAGAGCTGGATGGCGCCGTTGTAATCGACAAACAGCGTGGTGATGCCATCCTGGCCGATATCGACAATGTCCTGCAGAAAATTGTCCAGGTTGAGGCCGGTCCCGACCATACCGACCACGTTGTCCTGTGCGTCCCGCATCAGCACGTCAATCCAGAGTTTGGTGACCCCCAGTTCGGTGTCCGGATTGACGTTAAGGTGAAAATCCCGACCCTCTTCGATCAGCTGGAAGAACCAGGCATCGTCGGGTTTGGTCGGGTCCAGCACATAACGGAACTGGTCTGCGGCGTACTCGTTGTCGGCGTTGTTGTAGTAGTAATGCAGGTTGCTGCGCAATGCCACGAAGTAGCTGTTGTCGCGGAAGTTGCTGCGGAAGCTTTCCATCTGGCGAATGGCCAGGGCTTCGAGGGTGGGATTGTCCGGCGCCTGGGCCCATTGAATCAGTGCTGAGGAACTGGCCATCTGGCGAGCCAGGCCGATTTCCCGCTCGAGAGACTGCAGCAGGCGGGCGCTGTCATAGCGAACCTGGATCTCGGCGACCTGCTGCCCCCAGCGCTCGATGATATTTTCCGATAATGCCCGATAGGCCAGCCAGGACGCGCTTCCCGCGGCAACGATCAACAGTGCGGCTAGCCCGAGTATGCGGGTTTTGAGGCTCAAAATAGATCCTTGCCAGTGTTATTCTGAATCTATGTTCCATCATAGAACAGTGTCTCGCCTTAGTGTAGAAAAAATAGGCAGACTTTGGGCGCAGGTTGAACCTGCGCCCTCCTGGCCGCAGCGCGGGTTGCGAATCAGTTGTGCTGGTTGAATATCCGGGTCTGCCCCTGACCGTTGAACAGAATGACCTTGTAATGGTCTTTCCGGGCGCCCATTTCCATGCCCGGAGAGCCCACCGGCATACCCGGTACACTCAGGCCAGTGGCCTTGGGGGCCTCTGCCAACAGGCGTTTGATGTCGTCCGCCGGCACATGCCCCTCAATCACATAGCCATCCACGAATGCGGTGTGACAGCTGCCCAGACCCGGAATCAGGCCAGCCTCAGCCTTGATCTGGCCCATGTTGTTGCTGTCGGTGGCGGTGACATCGAAACCGTTGTCTTCCAGGTGGTCAATCCAGTCGCCACAGCAGCCGCAGGTAGGCGATTTGTAGACGTGAATGCTCTGGGCGGCGCCGCCGGCCAGGGCGGTGGTGCTGAACCCCAGGGCGGCCATCAGGCCAAGGGCAAGAGTATGTTTTCTCATGATGAGTACCTCAGTGATGTTGATCGGAATGATCCGAGTTGGGGCCGGAAAGCCAGAACCACCAGACAATGGCAGCCATCAGGGCGAGACCACCGGCATTGACCAGAAATGTTGTCATCCGTTCCGCTCCTTTGCTGAAACCCGGGTGTCACCGGCTTTGAACAGCCGCAGCCGGTTGGCGTTGGACACCACCGTCACCGAGGACAGCGACATGGCGGCGCCGGCCAGAATGGGGCTCATCAGGATGCCCCATACAGGGTAGAGCAGGCCCGCGGCCACCGGAATACCCAGGGAGTTGTAGATGAAGGCGCCGAACAGGTTCTGGTGAATGTTCTTCACCGTTGCCCGGGAAATCTCGATGGCATCCGGCACCCCGTGCAGGGAACCGCGCATCAGGGTGATCGATGCACTTTCAATGGCCACGTCGGTGCCGGTACCGATGGCAAAGCCGACGTCTGCGGCCGCCAGCGCCGGGGCGTCGTTGATGCCATCGCCCACCATGGCCACCGTGTAGCCTTTGCCGCGCATTTCGCTGACCACCTCGGCTTTGTCCTCCGGCAGCACTTCGGCGCGGTAGTCGTCGATGCCTGCTTTGGCTGAAATGGCCTTGGCGGTGGCGTCGATATCGCCGGTGACCATCATCACCTTGATGCCGGCCTCGTGCAGGCGCCGGATGGCAGCCTCGGAATCCGGTTTGATGGCATCGGCCACGCCAATGACGCCGAGCACCTGTTGGCCCAGTGCCAGGAACAGCGGAGTGCCGGCTTCTTCGGTAATGCTTTGGGCGGCGTCATCGAGGGAGTCTATGGAAAGCCCTTCAGCCTCCAGCCAGCGCCGGTTACCCAGGCGCACCGGTTCGCCGTCGAGTTGGCCTTGCACACCCTTGCCATTGAGGGCCTCGAAGCCGGACACGGGTTCCGGTTCAAGCTCGTCCTCACGGGCTCTGGCCAGAATGGCCTCGGCCAGCGGATGCTCGGAGTGCTGCTCCAGCCCGGCAGCCAGTGCCAGCAAACGCTGCTCGTCGCCGTTATCGGCGTGCACCCGGGTTACCGCGGGATGGCCCTCGGTAATGGTGCCGGTTTTATCCAGAATCACCAGATCGATTTTCCCGGCGGTCTGCAGAGCATCGCCCTGGCGAATCAGCGCACCGTACTCTGCTGCCTTGCCAACGCCGACCATCACCGACATAGGCGTGGCCAGACCCAACGCGCAGGGGCAGGCAATGATCAGCACCGTGGTGGCGGCCACCATCATATGCACCACCGCCGGCTCCGGCCCGACGTTGTACCAGACCAGCGCCGACACCACGGCAATCAGCATCACCGACGGCACGAACACGGAAGAAATCCTGTCGGCCAGCCGGCCAATGGCAGGCTTGGAGCCCTGGGCCTTCTTAACCAGTTTGATAATCTGCGCGAGGGCTGTCTCGCTGCCCACCCGGGTGGCTTCATAAACGATGGAACCATGGGTATTGAGCGTGCCGGCAGAGACGTCGTCGCCTTCGCCTTTGCTTACCGGCATAGGCTCACCGGTGAGCATACTTTCATCAATGCGGGTGGAGCCCTCGGCAATCACCCCGTCCACCGGTAGCTTCTCGCCCGGGCGCACCCGGATGCGATCGCCTTTTTGAACCTCTTCAACGGGAATATCCTGTTCCTGGCCATCGCGGATCACCCGGGCCGTTTTCGCCCGCAAATCCAGCAATCGGCGCACCGCCTCGGACGTCTTGCCCTTGGCCCGCAGTTCCAGTGCCTGGCCCAGATTGATCAGGCCGATGATCATGGCCGAGGCCTCAAAATACACGTGCCGGGCCATCTCCGGCAGCGCCTCTGGCATACTGGCCACGACAATGGAGTACAGCCAGGCGGTGCCAGTGCCCAGGGCAATCAGCGTGTCCATGTTGGCGTTATGGTGTTTGAACGCCTTCCAGGCTCCGGTGTAGAAATGTCCGCCGGTGGCAATCATCACCCCCAGGGTGAGAACGCCCAGATTGATCCAGGTAAGCTGATTGGCCTCGGTGACCATCATCGAGCCAAAGCCCATGCCCCAGATCATCAGGCCCAGGCCCAGCCCCAGGCTGATCGCCATCTTCACCAACAGCACTTTGTACTGTTTTTTGTCCTCTTCCTGCTTGCGATCGTCCGCTTCGTCTTCATCCTCAATCACTTGCGCCCCGTAACCGGCACTCTCCACCGCCTGCACCAGCGATTGAGGCTCCGCATCTCCACTGGCGGTGGCGGTATTGTCCGCCAGATTCATATGGGCGTGAGTGACGCCGGGAACCGACATCAGGGCCTTCTCGATGGTATTCACGCAGGACGCGCAGGTGGCGCCACTGACCGACAGTACGATTTGCCCGGCGCCCGCATTGGCAGGGCCGGAGTTCGCGGAAGATTTCGATCTCTCGCCGGTTGTCGTCTTACCCCGGGCAGACGACTCCTCCGACGAGGCACAGCAACTGCCCGTGGATGGATCCCGGGGAAGGGGCTCTGCCGGATAACCGGTCTCCGTGACAATCCGCGCGGCCTCGGCGGTATCCACGCCTTCAGGCAGCGCCACGGTCTGCTCTTCGAGGTTGACCTCAACCCGCTCGGTACTGCCGGTTAGCGGCTCCAGGGCGTTGCGGATCTTTTTCGCACACCCCTGACACGAGGCGCCGGAAATACTCAGCGCGGTTTTCAGAACCGATGCTTCACTCATTGCTCAAGACTCCTCACAACAGGATGTTGACGCAGGGTCATCCCAATGCTCGATCAACCGACAAATCGTGTGCCCATCCGGCGTACCATCCGGCATGTCCTGCCAGGTAGACAAAGCCGATACCATCCGCGCCCGCAACTTCTGTAACTCCGAAATTTCCCGTTCCACCTCGGCCAGCCGCTTCCGGAACACATCCCGAACCATCGGACAGGGTGAATGATGGTCGTCTGCCTGCTCCAGAATCTGCCGGATCTCCGGCAGCGAAAACCCCAGCTGCCGGGCCTTACGGGCAAAGCGCAACCGGCGCAGATCCTCGGCATCGTACTGCTGGTAGTTGTTGTCCGGATTCCGGGTGGGGCGCAACAAGCCCTCCCGGGTGTAGAACCGGACGGTATCCGGATTTACCCCGGCGGCGGTGGCGATGTCTTTGACTTTCATAAGCAACGTCCAGCAAAAAACGAAAACCAGATACCTGGAATCCACGAATCAAGTCGGCGGAGTGCTGGTGCGGGGGGAGCCCTTCCGAAAATGTTCGGAGCCATGGATGGCGGAGACAAGCTTACAGGGACGTACTCGCAGCGGTTTTCGGAAGGGCTCCCCCCGTGCCGGCACGGCAAACTCACTACGTTGAAGACTAGACTAAAACCTGTGACCAACTCACAGGTCAAAGGTTTTCGGAGAGAAATTCAGGAAGAAGTGTTTTTCGAACGCAGAAACACACCGCAGGACTTGCACTGGTCCGGCGCCATCAGCTTCGCCTGCCAGCCAATCTTTACACCACAGGCCGGGCACTTCAGCCGCAACTGCAGAACCACAATCGGCGCCACCAGCAACGCCAGAAGCACCCCCAGAGACCCCCAGTCATCGCCGGAGGACAGGCCCAGCTGGCTGCTGAACACCAACACCACAATCAACGCCACAAAGGCGAACACAAAATAGTTCCGGTTCCACCGCTCCCAGCGACGAAGCTGTGCATCCTGTTCCGAATTCAGATATCCGCCAGACATAAATCACTCATGAAAAATCATTGGAAACCAAGTGTGGTGGCCCGGGGCATCAATTACAAACCGGAACTCACCGGCAGCCCTGGCACCGAAATACCCTCTGCCACGGCCTGCTCAAGAACCTCTGGGGGCACCGGCCGGCTGATCAGGTATCCCTGCGCCAGATTACAGCGATGAGCCCGCAGGAAGCTCAGTTGCGCTTCGGTCTCTACCCCTTCCGCCACCACCTGAATGTCCAGGTTATGGGCCAGATTGATCACCGCGCGGGTGATCACCGCATCATCATGTCGCTCGGTCACCTCAGTGATAAACGAACGGTCAATCTTGAGCAGATCCACCGGAAAATCCCTCAAATACCCCAGCGAAGAGTAACCCACGCCAAAGTCATCAATGGCAAGATGAACGCCCAAGCGATGTAACTGGGACATCTGATCGAGATTGTGTTCGATGTTCTGAATAAAGATCTCCTCGGTCAGCTCCACCTCAAGCCGGGAAGGGTGCACACCCTCAGAGGCCAGGGACTCACGAATGTGGTCGACCAGGAATTCATCGTCCAGTTCACGCCCGGACAGATTGACCGCGATTCTGAGGTGATCACAGGCCGTGCCCTTCCACCGGGTTAACTGCCGGCAGGCCGCCAGCACCACCCAGCGGCCGATTTCCGTAATACGCCCACTTTCTTCCGCCAGCGGAATGAACTCGGCCGGTGGCAACAGGCCGCGAACCGGATGTTGCCAACGGATCAGAGCTTCGACGCTGTTGATTCTGCCGGTATCCAGATTGAGCTGCGGCTGGTAATACAGAACGAATTCGTCGTTGGCCAGCGCCTGGCTCAGGTCCCGGTCCAGTTCCAGGCGCAAGACTTCGCGATCCTGCATACCTTCGGTATAAAACTGATAGGTATTGCGGCCCTGCTCCTTGGCCCGATACAACGCAATATCGGCGTTCCGCAGCAGCGTGTCGGCATCCAGGCCGCTCTGGGGGTAAACCGCCACGCCCATAGTGGCGGTAATGCTGTGATCTTCATCCTGGACATGGAACGGTGCGGCAAAACACTGTTTGATCTGCCCCAGCAGGTGAATGACATCGTCAATGTCGGCGATTTGTTGCTGGCACACCATGAACTCATCCCCGCCGGAATAGGCCACCAGCAATCGCTCGTTGCTCAGTCCGTTCAAGCGTTCGGACACCTTGATCAGCAGTTCATCGCCGAACTGGTGGCCGAGCGAGTCGTTCAACATCTGGAACCGGTCCAAGTCCAGCATCACCAGGGCGATCTGGCGCATCTGGCGGTCGGCAATATTGATAGTGTGGGCCAGATCTTCCATGAAGAACCGGCGGTTAGCCAGCCCTGTCAGGGTGTCGGTCGATTCGAGCCGTTCCAGGTCTACCTGCATGGCTTTGCGTTGATGGATTTCCTGCTCGAGTTCCCGCCGGGTTTTCAGCAAGGCCTGATTGCGCTTCAGGATCAGCTGCACCAGAAGCGCGGTGAGGCTGGTTAGCAGGCCCATCAGTAGCACGCTGGCGCAGGTCATGGTGGGCCAGCTGCTGCGCTGTAATTCGACCCATTGTTCGGTCGGGGTAAGCGTGAGCGACCACTCAAGCAATGGCAACTGAATGGGCACGGTATGTTCAAAGCCGGGCGCAAGTGCGGTTGCATTGCCCAGGGGAAACCGGCTTTGCCCGTTTTCCGTAATGGTTACCTGGAACTGATCAAGAATACGCCTGGAAAGCACTTGCTCCGCCAGCACCTGCAACCGGAAAACGCCTGCCATAAAGCCGTTATTGTTGCCGGCCCGGCCCACGGGATGATAGATCACAAGCCCGTCTCCCCCCTGGCGGAGGTCAATGATCCCTGACAGGTCGTATTGGCCGGAATTTGCCGCATGGGCGAGTGCGGCTTCTCGCTCGTCGTTGAACGCGACATTAAAACCAACCACTTCGTTATTGCCGGCGAATGGCTCTAGCCAGCGGACAATGTAGTCTTTATCGATCCATTCAATCGCCTGGTAAACGCCAAAATCTTGCAGGTAGTTGCGGGCATCCTGGCGCCAGACGTCTTCGGACATCGCGGGGTTAGACTGCATTCGCTGCGCCATGCGACCGATGGCATCAAGGTGCACCATGAACTCCCGCTCCAGATTGTTGGCCAGGGCGCGGGCTTCGTTATTCAGATTGGTCTGGATCTGGTGGCTGTTCTGCTGGGTCAGGCCGGTCCGGAGCCCGGTTGCGATTCCGAAAAACACCAGAAAAATCAGCACCGGGAACAGCGGGCTCATCAGCGCACGAACAACCAGCCTGATGGGTGTTTCGGTCTTCTCCACGTGTTGCTCCGGTGAGGTTGGCATCGGGTACATCTGTGTTAACGGCAGGCGCGGGCCAATTATGAACGATTCGATATCATGTTCGCCATTGGCTGTTTGGACCAATGTTGCGCCTGTCCGAAGCAGAACAAACCGGTATTGCTGGAGTTACCGGTTGCCGTCAGCCCGGAATTATTGTCAGGAGAGTATGTCAGACTGTCGCAATTGATAACAGATGCCAGCTGACATTATGAAATGGTGCCTGATCTGGCGCTGAAGACGGGTTGTTGCCTTCAGTGCCGGATGCCGAGCTGCGGTGGGAGCGATATCAGGCCTGCGCTGGCGTGCGCAGACCAAGGCGGGGAATTTCCTGCTTGGGGCAGCGGTCCATAACCACTTGCAGGCCTGCCGCTTCGGCGCGCTCAGCGCCGGGCCCGTTGATCACCCCAATCTGGAGCCAGAGCATCGGAATGTTCCGGGCTATGGCCTGATCAATCACCGCATCCGTGCGCTCGGGGGCGAGAAACAGCTCGGCCATGTCGACCGGCCCGGGCAGTGACGCCAGATCGGCGTAAACGGTTTCGCCCAGAACCTGTTGCCCGGCCAGGCGTGGATTGACCGGGATCACCCGGTAGCCCTGATCCTGCAGATACGCCATCACCTCATGGGAGGGGCGGTTGGTCTTCTCGCTGGCACCGACCAGGGCAATCGTTTTCACCGATTCCAGGATATCCCGGATCTGTTCAGGGCTGTTGCTGGGCATATGGCTGAATCCTAGGGCTCGTTGCGACTGGCTTCCAGGGTTACGGAAACCGACTCCGCATACCGTAGCGCATGGGGCTTGTCGATTTCTACCTCGGCCCAGCGTACCGCGCCATGCTCCATGACAATGCTCAGAACCTCATGGGTCAGCCGCTCCAGCAACGCAAAACGCTGACCATCCACGTGGGCGATGATCTGCTTGGTGATGGTGCGATAGTTCAGGGCCGCCGAGATTTCATTACGCTCGATGGCTGAGGACGCATCGTAGGTGAGGCAAACATTGATCAGCACATCCTGCTGGTTGTTGATCTCTTCTTCTTTGATGCCGATGTAGGCGCGCAAAAGCAGGTTTTTGATCTGCACGCGGGCCAGTGGCCGCTGATCGTTTGCCATAACAACTCCCGGGATTCAGTCTGGTGTTAGCGGTTGCTTGAAATCAGGTTCAGGAATTCTGTCCGCGTTGCCTGGGACTTCCGGAACTGACCGAGCATCATGGAGGTTTTCATACGTGAGTTCTGTTTCTCGACTCCGCGCATCATCATGCACATATGCTGGGCTTCGATGACGACGGCAACGCCGGCGGCTTTGGTCACGCTTTCGACGGCCTCGGCGATCTGCCGGGTCAGATTTTCCTGGATCTGCAGCCTGCGGGCGTACATATCGACAATACGTGCAAACTTGGACAGGCCAAGAACATGGCCCTGGGGCAAATAAGCAATATGGCACTTACCAATAAACGGCAACATATGATGCTCGCACATACTGTACAGCTCGATGTCCTGAACCACGACCATTTCGTCCATGGCGGACTCAAAGACCGCGTTGTTGACCAGTTCCTCGAGGTTCTGGTTATAACCCTGAGTCAGAAACTGCATGGCCTTGGCGGCGCGTTTGGGCGTGTCCTGCAGACCTTCGCGCTCCGGGTCTTCGCCCAGGCCGTGGATAATGGAACGGTAATGGTCGGCCAGATCGTCAAGGGGTAGAGACATAATCAATTCCGGTTTGGGGTGTCTGAAAAAGGGCCAAAGCTTAAGGTAATTTGCCGTGTATCGCCATGGTTTACGAGCGTGGTGCCGGAAAGGACTACCGCACAACATACAACTGACGATATGGTCGTGGGCGCGGCTTTGCACTACAGTGTGGGGCGGGCAGATTACTGGATTGCACATGGAACAGGTGATATTAGGTTCAGACATGGCGGCGTCAGCGCATCAGGAGACCAACACGCTCGAAGCATGGCAACATGGTGGTAAATGGTTCAGCTATGAAGGCCATGCCATCTTCAGCCGGATGGCCGGGCAGGGCGAGCCACTGGTTCTGTTGCACGGGTTTCCAACGGCCAGTTGGGACTGGAGCCGGCTCTGGCCCATGCTGGCCCGCGAGCACCAGGTACTTACGCTGGATATGCTGGGTTTTGGCTTTTCCGACAAACCGCCTCAGTACACCTACAGCATTGAAGACCAGGCGGATCTGATTCAGGGGTGGGTCGAGGGCCTTGGGCTGAGCCGTGTCCATCTGCTCGGGCATGACTACGGGACAACCGTCGTGCAGGAGCTGCTGGCCAGAGAACAGGAGGGCGAACTGCCATTCGCCATTGCCAGTGTCTGCCTGCTCAATGGCGGCCTGTTTCCGGAGGTCCATCAGCCACTGTTTATCCAGAAAATTCTGCGCAGTCGGCTTGGCGGTCTGATTGGGCGGGGGCTTAGCCGCCCGGCTTTTGAGCGAAGTTTCCGCCGCCTGTTCGGCTCACGGAATCCGCCGGACCGGCAGGATATGGACGATTTCTGGCACTTGCTGAACTACAACAATGGCCGTGCGGTATTGCACCGCCTGATACAGTTCATGGAGGAACGGCGTTGCCACCGCAACCGCTGGGTCGGCGCCTTGCAAAACGCAGAACAGCCGATGCGACTGATTTCCGGAGGGGCCGACCCGGTGTCCGGTGTTGCCATGGCCCAGCGTTATCGGGAACTGATTCCGAAAGCCGATGTGGTAACTCTGCGCCATGTTGGCCACTATCCGCATTTCGAGCAACCCTGGGATGTCTACACTGCCTATCGTTCGTTCAGAAAGGGTGAGGGAAACCTTTAGGCCGGGGTGATGGTATCTGTGGCCGGGTCTGGCCATGGAGCCTGATCGGTGATGTCGCTGCCGGCCGTGGCGAGCCTGGGGGCATTGACCACCTGGTTACGGCCACGGGACTTTGCCTCATACAGGGCCTGGTCTGCACGGTTCAGCCAGACCGACCAGGTTTCTCCCTGGGTCACTTCGGCAACACTGGCGCTGGCGGTCACGCGGATATCGTTCAGGAATGGCCGGGCACTGATGCTGGTCAGCAGCTGATGGGCCAGAGTATCGGCGTCTTTTTGCCGGGTTTCCGGAAGGACAACCATGAATTCTTCGCCGCCGATGCGAAACAGCTGGTCGCTCTCCCGTAATCGTTTACGCACTCTCAAAGCCATTTCCTTGAGCACCTTGTCGCCAGCCAGATGCCCCCAGCGATCGTTGATGGTCTTGAAGTAGTCGAGGTCAATCAAGACCAGGCTGGATACCCGTTCGTAACGCTCCCGCATTTGAATCTGGCTGTTCAGGATATCGGCCAGTTGCGAGCGGTTGAGGCAGCCAGTTAACGGGTCGGTGGTGGCCAGATGAGTCAGTTCAGCCTGCAGTCGGCCCACCAGCCAGGCGAATATCATGGCAAACAGGCAACTGAGCCCGAGCGAGAAGGTAATGCGCCAGAAGTCGGCTTCCGGAAACTTGACGAAAGACACCACGGCCATGATCGATACAAACGCGACATTGCAGACAATGGCCTCGCGCAGGGGAAGCAGGAAGAACAGCGCGATGGCGGCAGGGTAGGCCCAGTACAACCCTGCGTGGCCATTAATCAGGGTGGAATAGGCTGCGCACACCATGGCCAGCATGGGAAACAGCCGGCCTTTAAGAAAATACGTGCCGCGAAACCGCAGCAAGGCGACCACCAGCGCAGCGTTTACACAGAACAGAATCAGCAGGGACGAGAGCAGAAGGTTGCCATGCTGCCACTGCACCATCACCAGCGGAGCGACTGCAATAAATGCCCAGATATGGAGGTGATAGACCAGCTGTCGTTTGAATCCAAGCACCGCCAGTGTCGGATTGGTTGCCAGGGTATTTGGCGAGGCAAAAAGATTCACAGCCTACTCCCGCAGTTCAAAACCCATTTGTTTCAGTTTGTAAACGCTGGTTGAAGTCTAGCACGGTGTTGAGCCGGCGAAAGCAAAAACCGCGGATTGGTGTTTTTTTCCGGTATGGCGCCTGAAAAGACACTATTCAGAATATACATAGTCATCATGAATTCTCTGCAGTTGGCGGTGTCTGGCCGGTCGGATACACTCGCCAGACGTTTCAGGGGAGGACGGAATGACTGCCATTCACAGCCGGGCACCGGCACTGAGCATTCGCGCAGGGCGACGCGCTTTGCAGCGGTTAAAACAGAAGCCATTGGGCCCGGAGGATGTTCACGTTGTGCCCGGGGCAGCGGGTGGGCCGAAAGCGCTTGGCATCAGCGGACTGGACCAGGCCATCTTTGGTGATTGGCTGCCCCGTGTGCCGCAGGAGCGGGCGTTGATCGGCTCGTCCATCGGCAGTTGGCGCTTTGCCGCCATTGCGTCATCGGATGACCCCGCAGCCCAGCTGGCCAAGCTGGCGGACCTGTACACCCGCCAGCGGTTCGCCAAAGGCACCAGTGCCGCCGAGATCTCCCGCCGGAGCGCGCTGTTCCTGGAGGAGTTGCTGGGTGGCCGGGAAGATCACGTACTGGCGCACCCGTGGTATCGCTTGAACATTGTTGTGGTGCGTAGTCTCGGCTTGTTGCAGCACGATACCCGTGGCCGCCTGAGCCTGGGGCTGATGCAGGCGATCAGCGCCAATATGATGAGCCGCAGGCGCCTTGGCCGTTTTATGGAGCGCGGCATTGTCTATGACACCCGGTCACGAGCCCCGGTTTCCGAGCTGAGTGACTTTCCCAGCCATGAAATACCGCTTGGCCGCGATAATCTGCTGTCGGCGTTGCTGGCTTCCGCATCCATTCCGCTGGTGATGTCGGGCGTGCGTGACATCGCCGGCGCACCGGAGGGCATCTATCGGGATGGCGGGTTGCTCGATTACCATCTTGATCTGCCTTACCAGCAGCCTGGCATTGTTCTGTACCCGCATTTTACCGATCGGGTGGTTCCGGGCTGGTTTGACAAGACGTTGCCCTGGCGCCGGGGCGATGCCGACCGGCTGCAGGATGTGGTTCTGGTCTCGCCATCGGCGGAATACCTGTCGACCCTGCCGAATGGCAAGTTGCCGGACCGCAAGGATTTTGAGAAGTACCTGGACGACAACGCCGGGCGCGAACGGGTCTGGCGCAAAGCCGTCGCTGAGAGTGGTCGTCTGGGCGATGAGTTTCTGGAGCTGGTTGAAAGCGGGCGTTTGCCGGACCGGATTCAGCCATTGTAGGTGCCATCAGGGATGGCCTGAACGGTCTATACTGGTGTGAAACCTTGTTGACGGGAGACGTACCATGTCGGACGCGAAACCGGAAATTGCCAGAAAAAGCCCCTATGCCATTCAGGTCGAGGGTGGCAAAAACTATATGTGGTGTGCGTGTGGCCGGAGCCAGAACCAGCCCTTCTGTGATGGTTCTCATCAGGGAACCGGTCTGGCGCCGGTCAGGTTCAGCGCCGAGAAAACCGAGTGGATCTGGTTCTGCGGCTGCAAACAGACGGGCTCGCCGCCGGTGTGCGACGGCACCCACAAAGATCTTTGATCAGATCACCGGATGCAAGGGAGTGGCACTCAGGCGAAAACCGGTGATGCCATGAACAGGGTCCTTGATCGCTTTCATGCGCAGACTGACCGCCAGGGGTGGCATCTCGCGGGCGCTGGCTAGCGTCAGGTCTGCCCGCACCAGCGTATCGCCTTGTCGGGCACTCTCCATACTCTCCCGGAATCGTCCCCGGTCCTGCTCCGACACCAGATGCTCGAAGGGCTGGTTTATCAGGTCCGACGGTGCACGAGCGAGCAGGTCTGCCGCCTGCGCCGAGGCGAAGCCGATACGCCCCTGATCATCCAGTTCGGCGATCAGCGCGCCACCCAAAGCCACCAGATCCCGGCTTCGGGCCTCGCTGTCGTTCAGCGCGTGGCGGAGCACGGACTTTTCCACCTGGAGGTTGGATATTGTTTGTCCGGCACGGCCAAGCTGCCGTCGTTGGTCGTCGTTCAAGGCGCGGGTGGTAGCGTGTCGGCGGCAGCCGGCCAGCATCAGCAGGGCAGCCAGAATGGTCAGACCGGTACCCGCTGTCATGACTCGCCAGTAGGCTTGTGCCGGATTGGGAGCTGAGCGGTCTGCCGCGGGTGTGGTGGTCACCATCCAGTGCCGGCCGGGCAAGTTCAGCTCGGTGCGTAATGCTTCTTTGGCCCGCTTTCCGCTGGTGTGGCCGAGCTCAAGCAGGGCCTGTTTGGTGTGTCGGGCGAGGGTATCAATGCGTAAATGAAGGCCGTCTGGAACGCTTGCTGACAGCAACGAGGATAGCGTTTCCGGAAGGTGGCTCCCCGGCGCCTGTTGCAGCCGGGCGGACACCTGGGCGACTAGCGCCTGATGCCTGGCCAGATGGGTCTCCCGGCCAAGGTGGGTGACGTCCTGTGCCTCCGCTGAGGCCAGCGCAATGGTCAGTGCCAGGCCGATGATCAGGATAGCCGCCGGCATCCAAAGGCCCGGCCAAAGCCGGAAGTATCGCTTCGGACTCTTGCCCGGTGAATCGCTGTCCATGCTGGTTTGCTCCCGCAGAGCCGTTACCGATCAATTACCGCTTTACTGTAGACCAGCCCTCGGGGAACGCAAAGCCCCGGGGATCAGTGTTGGCTCTGGCGGGCGCCGCCGTACACCAGCAGAAAGACCAGAAATGCGGTGACCACCACCGAAGGACCGGCCGGCGTGTCCAGATACCAGGACAGGGTCAGGCCGCCGGATACCGCCACTACCCCGAAGCCAACGGCGAGGCCGGCCATGTGTTCCGGGGTGTGGGCCAGCCGTCGTGCCGTGGCGGCCGGAATAATCAGCAGTGCGGTAATGAGCAGTACGCCGACGATCTTCATAGCCACGGCAATCACCAGCGAAAACATCAGCATGAGTGCCAGGCGCAGCCTCTCGACCGGAATACCCTCAACCCGGGCCAACTCCTCGTGGATGGTGCTCATCAGCAGGCCTCGCCAGAGCACGGTCAGCAAGATCAGTACGAAGGCGGCGCCGCCGTATATCCACAGCAGATCCTGGCGGGTCATTGCCAACAGGTCGCCGAACAGCAAACCGTTCAGATCCAGCCTGATGTCCGGCATGAAGCTGAGGGTCACCAGACCGATGGCCAGAGCGCTGTGGGCCAGAATGCCCAGCAGGGTATCGGTGGCCAGGGTGCGGGTGCGTGATAACAGCACCAACGCCAGGGCAATGAGCACGCAGGTGATCACCACCGCGAGATTCAGCGGCACGCTGATCAGAAAGCTAAGGGCAATCCCCAACAATGCGGAGTGGGCCAGCGTGTCCCCGAAGTAAGCCATTCGGCGCCACACGACAAAGCACCCGAGGGGGCCTGCAACCAGGGCAACGCCCAGACCACCGAGCAGTGCTCGCCAGAAAAAATCCCCGAGCACGGAATCAATGAGGGTCATGATTGCAACCTCCGTGGGGCTCGTTGGCGGGTACCACGTCACCATGCAGCGTGTGGCTGTGGTTGTGATGGTGGTGATAAACGGCCAGCGACTCGGCAACCTGGTGCCCGAAGGTATCGATGAAGGCCGGGTCTGTGGAAATGTCCTCCGGAAACCCGCTGCAACAAATGTGCTGATTCAGGCAGATGACGCGGTCGGTGGCGGCCATCACCAGGTGGAGGTCGTGGGAAATCATGATGACGCCGCAGTTCAGCTCGTCCCTGAGTTGGCGGATCAGTTCGTACAAGGTGGCCTGGCCATTAATGTCGACGCCCTGGGCAGGTTCATCCAGCACCAGCAAATCCGGTTTTCGAGCGAGCGCACGGGCCAGTAGCAGCCGTTGTTTTTCTCCCCCGGACAGATGGTGCACGGACGCATCCAGCAGGTGATCGACACCGGTACGTGCCAGGGCTGCCCGGCAGTCGTCCAGTGGGCGGCCGCTGAGCAGCATGAAACGACGGACGCTCAACGGCAGTGTTGGCTCCAGCGTCAGGTGCTGGGGAACGTAACCAATCACCAGCCCGGGGATCAGTGATATCCGGCCCCGGGTCGCCTTCTGAATGCCAAGCACGGTTTTGATCAGGGTAGTCTTGCCAGCGCCGTTCGGGCCGATAACGGTGAGAATATCGCCCCGGCTGACTTTCAGGCTGACCTGGTCGACGACCGGGCGCTCACCAAATGCCACGGTGACCTGTTCAAGCTGGACCAGCGGCTCAGTCATGTTGCCGATCCTTCTCGCAGCCCGGGCAGAAACCGGCAACTTCCAGGGTCATATCGTCCGGTACAAAGGCTTCGGCCCGGGCTGCTGCTTCGATCGCCTGGTTGAGTTCGGGCATGGCCAGTTCAAGTACCGTGCCGCATTGCTTGCAGATCAGGAAGGTACCCCGGTGATGCTCGCCGGCATGGGCGCAGCCAACGAAGGCATTGAGTGAAGCGATCCGGTGAACCAGGCCATGCTGGAGCAGAAAATCCAGGGCCCGATAGACGGTTGGTGGCGCGGCATTGTGGCCATCGGATCCAAGCTTGGCGAGAATGTCGTAGGCGCCCAGCGGTTTATGGGATTGCCAGATCAACTCCAGTACCCGTTCCCGAATGGGGGTCAGGCGGGCATTTGCTGCACGGCAAATGACACGGGCGTCCGACATGGCCCGGGCCACACAAGCCTGATGATTATGAGGACGATAAGGCAGCGCGCGTTCGGGCATGGCGTGGATCCTGCAAAATTTGCAACATTATAACATTTGCAGGCGGCCACGCCATGGTGTGCCGTTGGTACGAGTTGTTACGATCAGTGATGAGCGTCGGCAGCCAGAGATTCCAGGTATTCGAGGTTGGGAATCCAGGCCGGCTCACCGTCCACTTCCACCTGCATTATGTCTGCGGGCCCGGCCTCGCCTTCCAGTTGTCGTATCTGATCTTCGGTCAATCGTGCCTGGCTGGGAATACCCTGGGTGACCAGAGCCATAAACGGAGCCCGCTGGCGGTCTTGGCCGATGGTGTTGAGGACAATGATACGCCCACGGTTCTCGCCGGGGATGGTGAGCTTGTTGCCGTTGGCGGCGTCGTAGGAGATGACCGGCAGGTTCAGTCCCCGCCAGTCAAGAAACCCCACCAGCCAGTCCGGGGTGCGGGTACCGGCATCGGTGCTGGCATAATCCACCACCTCGGCAATGGAAACGTTAGGCAGCAGAAGCTGGCGGTCCGAGACCGGTATCATAACGCAGGACAGGGACTGGCTGTTTTCACTCATTGCTTGTTACCTCAGGCGGAATCCCGTTTTTGCCGGCTATTGAGCAGGCATTTGTTCTCAATCACTTTGACCAGTTCTTTCGCGAGTTGCTCCGGCGTGCCGCAGAAACTGGTACAGCCGGTAGCGGCCACCGAATCGGGCATGGAGCTGTTACCGCAGCTGGTGCTTTCCTGAACCCAGATGTGGCTGCCATAGGCCTTCAGCAGAGGTGCGGCGATAGCACCATCATTGCCCATTCCGGAAAACAGGATGACATGGCAGTGTTTGCCATAGCAATCGGCCACATTCAGCAGGACCTGGTCTATCGAGGGCCCGTAGGGCCCCGGCCAGGGATGCTCCTGCTCGATCATTTTCCCTTCCTGGTCGAACGACCATTCCCGCTCTACCGGCAGCATCACAACGTCGCCGTTACGAACCTGATAGCCTGTTTGCGCCCGCTTGAGCGTGTAATGGGCATGGCGCCCCAGCACCCGCGTGAGGACATCGGTAAAGTTGCCGTCGATATGCTGGGCGTAGACAAAGCCGACCGGCAGCTTCGGTGGCAGATGGTCGAGAAATGTCTTTACGGCGGCCGGGCCGCCCAAAGAGGCCCCGAGAATCCAGACCTCTTCGGCTACTGAGCCCTCGGTGGCCGGGGTAATCCAGTGCGGCAACGCCGGCGTGTCCGGGGCGTCGGCCTTGGCTGCCAGTTCTTCAATGTCACCGGCAGAGTCCAGCTGTTCCAGATGGCCGAGCTGCCGCTCCAGTTTGTCGAGCAGCCGTCGCTCCCAGCGAAAGTATTCGGTGGTGCCAGGCTTGGGAGCCTGGTCCAGCCCGAACAAAACCGGAGCATCGGTATTGTCCAGCAGGTGCTCGAACAGGGCGGGATGGTCAGCCTCATCCTGCAGGGTGATCAGCCACAACGCCGCCTCCGGAAAGTCCGGGTAGCCCATCAGCCGGTCCGGATCACCGGAGAAACTCACATCAAGGCCAAACTTGCCCGTTGCGGCCTGCAGCCGGTGCCGCTGCAGGACCACATCGGACACAATTCCGATGCCGGGCCGGCCGTTGGGCCCGGTCATCACCGGTGCCCGGTCAGCCGCTTGATGGTGTCAAGCAGCTCGGTTTCCTGGAACGGCTTGCCTAGGTATTCGTTGACCCCGATGGCCAGGGCACGTTCCCGGTGCTTTTCACCTGTTCGCGAAGTGATCATACAGATCGGTGTGTCTTTCAGGTTATCGTCGTGGCGGACAAAGCTGGCCACTTCGAAACCGTCCATGCGCGGCATCTCGATATCCAGCAGGATGATGTCCGGCCGGTGGTCCTGCAGCTGGGCCACGGCGTCCAGGCCATCTTTGGCGGTGACGACTTCCATGCCGTTACGCTCGAGCAGACGGGAGGTTACCTTGCGCACGGTGACCGAGTCGTCCACCACCATTACGGTTGTGGCCTTCTCTTCGTAACGGGCACTTTCCCGGGCCTTTTCAAGATCGGCCAGACGCTGACGTTCGGACAGTATGTCGGAACGGATCATGGCCGGCAGGTCGAGAATGACTACCACGTTACCGTCGCCAAGAATGGTCGCCCCGGACACGCCCCGTACGGAACTGAACTGGGGCCCGAGTGATTTCACCACGATTTCGCGGCTACCCATCAGCTGGTCTACCTGCAGAGCCATTGGTTGCTCGGCTCCGCGTACCAGAATCACCGGCAGTGGCAGAGCCTGTCCCTGGAGCTTGGGCTGATGATCGCTGTTCAGCAGGCTGCCCAGGTACTGCAGGCGATATTCCTGGCCGGCGTATTCGTACAAGGGAGCGTCTGGTTTGTAGTATTCCTCCAGCTCGTAGGTGCTGACCCGGACAATACCCTCAATGGTATTCAGCGGGATGGCGTAGAAGTCTTCGCCGGTTGACACCATCAAGGCCCGGTTGACCGATACCGTGAAGGGCAGGCGCACGGTGAAGGTGGTGCCGCGGCCCAGGGCCGAATCGATGTCCAGGCTGCCGCCAAGCTGCTTGATCTCGCTGGCAACCACATCCATGCCAACGCCACGGCCGGAAATCTGGGTAACCTGCTGGGCGGTGGAGAAGCCCGGTTGCAGGATGAACTGCAGAATCTCGCGCTCTGTCAGATCCTCATCGGCCCGCATCAGGCCTTGGCGGATGGCTTTTTCACGGATCACGCTGGACGGAATGCCTTTACCATCGTCCATCATCCGCAATACCACATCGCCACCCTCCCGGGTCAGCGACAGAACGACTTCGCCCGTTGCCGGCTTGCCAGCCTTGCTGCGCTCGTCCGGCGCTTCGATACCATGATCAAGGGCATTGCGGAGCATATGCTCCAGCGGTGCCACCATACGCTCGAGGATATTGCGATCCATTTCTCCTTCGGCATTGCGCACGTCGAACTCGGCTTTTTTGCCCAGTTCGCCACTGATCTGGCGCACGATGCGCCGCAATCGGGGCACCATGGAGGCGAACGGAATCATCCGGGTCTTCATCAGACCTTCCTGGAGCTCCGTGTTGATCCGCGACTGCTGGACCAGCAGGGTTTCGGTGTCCCGAACCCGTTCGGACAGGGTTTCGCGCAAATCGGCAAGATCCGAGGTGGATTCGCTCAGCGCCCGTGACAGCTGTTGGATCGAGGAATAGCGGTCCATCTCCAGGGGATCAAAATCATCACCATAATCAGGGCCGTGTTCCTGCTCGGCGCGGAACAGGATCTGCGCTTCGGTTTCGATGTCCATCCGGCGCAGCTGTTCCCGCAGACGCTCGATGGTGGCCGCCATTTCGTCCAGGGTGTAACTGAAATCACTGCTCTGCTGTTCCAGGCGGCCGCGGGTAATACTGGTCTCACCGGCCAGGTTAACCAGCTCATCAAGCAGCGGCGCGGAAACCCGGATGCTTTCCTGGGCCGCACGCTGTGCATCCGCCGCTTTTTTGCGGGTCTGGGCAGGCGCCTTCGCGGGTTTGGCGGGCGTTGGCCCGGTCTCCGCTTTGGGTGCCGGAGTGGGTTTCGTGCGCACCGGCTCCGGCGCTTTGGGTGCCTGCGGGGCCGCCGCAGCCGGGCCGGATTCGAAATGCTTCCGGACCCCGGCAACCAGCGCAATAATGGCGTCATGATCATCCGTGATGGCTTGCCATTGCGCGTCAGTGGGCGGGTTGCCACCAAGATCGATCAGGCGTGTCTCCAGCGCGTGGGACTGGTCCCCGAGCTCGGTAAGCTGGGACAGCCGGGCGCCACCCTTGAGCGTATGCAAGGCCCTTTGAGCTTCGCGATTGAAGTGCTCATTGGCTGGCTCACGGCGCCAGTCATCGAGCAGTTGCTCGAGCTGGTCCATGATCTCACCGGCTTCCTCGAGAAAGATCTCGAGGACTTCGGGGTCGACCGAATCGGCTTCGGAAGTTTCCGGGGCGTCCGGATAAGCCGGCTCGGCGCTGCCTGTCGCTGCGGGTGTGCCTGTGCGCAGGGCTTCAACCAGCGTGGTGTCGGCTTCCGGCTTGTGCCGGTCTTCCATGGCCTTGAGCATGGCCAGCAGACTGGCTGCGGCACGATCACTCAGCTCGAGCAAGGCTTGCTGTTCGCGGTCGCCGGCGATCAGCTGGTCCAGCGCATCGGCCCAGGCTTCTGCCAGGTCGGCAATGGGGTCGACATCGGACAGCCTCGCGCCCCCTTTCAGGGTATGCAATTCCTGCTGAAGGCGGGTAAGGCCACCCAGTTCATCGGGCGCTTCACGCCACTGGTGCAGGCATTCGGTGATCGCCTCGTGGATCTCCAGGCCTTCATCCAGAAAAATATCCGCCAGGTCGTCGTCGGCGGTTGTATCCTCGTGGAACTCATGCGCCAGGTCATCGTGTTCGAGGTCTGGCTGGTAAGCACCTTCGGCGGCCTCGGGCTCCGCTTCCGGGCCTGCGGTAGGCTGCGCGGATGCAACGGGTTCGCCGCGAAGCGTGGCCTGAACCTGTGCGACGAGTTCGTCTGCCGGCGGACACGGTTTCTGGGTGGCAACCTGTTCAACCATCTGTGCCAGGCGGTCGTGGCAGGCAAACAGCAGATCGGTCATGTCGCTGCTCGCTGCGAGCTGGCCTTCGGCCACTTTCTCGAACAGATCTTCAAGCACGTGAGTCAGATCGCCAATGGCGTCGACGCCTGCCATGCGGGCGCCGCCTTTGAGCGTGTGCACATCACGTTGAAGCTCGGCCGCCACGTCACGGTCGGAGGGGTCTTCACTCCAGCTGTGCAGAGCACTGCTGGTGGAATTGATCAGATCGTAGGCTTCTTCCAGGAAGATGCCGACCAGTTCCGGGTCCAGGTGGGAGAGGTCTGTCGCCTGGTCGTCCTGAACGTTGGTGGATTCCGGCGCAGTCTCCCCGGAACTTTCTTCCACATCCGGCTCGGGAAGCGATGGGCTTTCGGTTTCTGTCGCCGGTTCCTGCTCGCTCGGCACCTCGGTAACCGGGCGCGTCCCGCGGGCACCGTTGATGTAGTCGTGGATCTCGACAATCAGATCCGGAGCAGGCCTCGGAGTTTCGCTGGCTTCGAGAGCATCCACCATGCCGGCAAGCCGGTCGTGGCAGCGGAACAGCAAATCTGACAGTGCCTCGTTGACCGAGAGTTTTTGCTCGGTCAGACCTTCAAACAGGTTTTCCAGTTCGTGGGACAAATCACCAACGGCCGGGATGTCGGCCAGCCGGGCGCCGCCTTTGAGGGTATGCAGGTCGCGTTGGAGCAGGCGCAGCAGGTCGAGATTGCCGGTGTCTTCGCTCCAGCTGTAGAGCGCCTCTGCGGTACTGTCGATCAGGTCTCTGGCTTCTTCAAGGAAGATGGCCGCCAGCTCTTCGTCCATGGCCTGGTCATCTTCAGACATTTCCGGCAGTGGCGGAGTTTCAGCCGGCCCAGTGTCCTCTGTGGCTACCGGATCAAGTTCATCCAGTTCCAGGCTCAGGTCGATCTCTTCAAGGTCGTCAGTGAACTGCTGGTCGAACTCGTTCGGTTCTGTGGCCCGGGTTTCGGCTTCCCGGGTCAGTGTGTCCAGGGTCTGAATCAGTTCCGGGCTGGGCTCTGTCGCCAGACCGGCCGCGACCTGGTCCATCATGTTAATGAGCTGTTCGTGGCCGGCGTGCAGTGTCTCGAACACAGTTTCACGCGAGGGCAAACCCTGTTCCGAGATGGCGGTATAGCAGCGGGTCAGGGCTGCAGCCAGTTCGGCCACATCGGGCAGGCTGGCATTGGTTGCGCCCTGGGTCAGTTGCTCCAGCTCCTGGCGCAATGTGTCGAGGGAGTCGTCTTGCTGAGGATCCTCGGACCACCGGTTGAGAATGCTTTCCGCGTCCAGGACGATATCAAGACCTTCGCCGAGGAACAGCTGGACCAGTTGCGACGATGTTTCCCGGGCCGGTTCTTCATGGGCGGCTTCTGCGTGGCTGATCAGCGTTCGCTCGCTGACCTGCTGCAAACGCTCGAGATAGTCTTCGGTACCGGCCAGCGAGGTCTGGGGATTTTTGCGAATCTGTGCCAGGCCTTCGGTCAGGAAATTGGCCGCATCGCTGATCAGCGCCACGACCTCCCGGTCGGCCCGCTTGTTCTGGGCGCGGGATTCCTTGATAAAGCGCTCCAGTGGCGTGATGACCTGCGCGATGGGCGCAATACCCGCGGTGTTGGCGCTGCCTTTCAGGGTATGCAGTGCCCGGGACAGATCATCGGTATAGCCCACAGTGGCTTTGTCTCCGGCCGCTGACAGGAACTCCCTGATGGTCTGCAGGTGCGTTTCGGTTTCGTTCTCGAAGATTTCCAGCAGCACCGGGTCAACGTCTTCCTCGGTGGTCGCGGAATCATGGCTGTCTGCCGTGCCCGGTGCGCTGACTTCGGCGCTCTCGACGTCGCTATCGAGTACCGGCATGGCGGTGGTGTCCGGAATCTCACCATTGGCCAGCGCGTTCGCCCGCGCTTCCATGGGCGCGGTGTTCAGGCTCGGTGCCTGGCGTTTCTCGAAATCGGACACCAGGGCCGGCACCGAATCGGATACATCCTGCAGCAACCGGGCAATGTCGTCATTCATGAACACGCTGCCGTCGATAACGCGGTTCAGCATATTCTCCACCGACCAGGCCAGTTCGCCGATGACGTTGGCACCGACCATCCGGCCACTGCCTTTGAGCGTGTGGAACGCCCGGCGTACTTCAGCCAGGGCGCTGCGGTCATCGTGCTGACGCAGCAACATGGGGAGGTATTCACGGACGGTATCAAGCACTTCGCCCGCTTCCTCGATGAAGATCTCGAGGATTTCATCGTCTATGAGATCGTCGCTGTCATCTCCGTGCGCAGCCGCTGATCCTGATCCTGATTCGGGCGCGGGCGCATCGACAACGCCCGGCTCGCCGGAGGTGCGGTCGTCCGCGGTGTCGGCGGCACTGGCAGCGTCGACAGCCGGGGCTTCTTCGGTTGAATCGGCTTCAACGCGGCGGGTCGTCGCCAGCGCTTCCGCACGCTCAATCAGCGCATCCACGTCTCCGCTGGTGTCTCCGTTGCGGAATTCCGCGATCAGCGAGGGGATACGCTCGTTGACTTCGTCCACCAAGCTGAACATATCGTCCGTGGGTTTGATGGTCTGATCGATCACCCGGTTGAGCAGATTCTCCACTGACCAGGCGAGTTCGCCAATGCTGGTGGCGCCAACCAGGCGGCCACTGCCCTTGAGCGTGTGGAAGGCCCGGCGTACTTCGGTGAGCGCGTCGCGATCTTCATGATCCTGGCGCAGTCTCGGATAGAACTCTTGAATGGTCTGCAGGACTTCTTCTGCTTCCTCGACAAAAATGCCCAGGATCTCATCGTCCAGGAGTTCGGCGTCGGACGTTTTGGCCTCCGGTGCGGCCGCTTCAGTTGCGGCCACTGTTTCTTCAACCGCAGATCTTTCGGCCGGGGCGGCATCCGATGCGTTTTCCTGGCCCCAGGTGGGTTCCTGGCCAACCGGGAAGCCCAGGGTAGCCAGGCTGTCTTCGGCCACTCGCAGAATGGCGTCGTTGTCGCTGATGCCATCGGCAAGGCGTTCGAGGTAATACTCGATACTGGTGACGGCGTCGGCCAGGGTATCCAGCTGTTTCCAGTCTGGCACCTGCTGACTGCCCAGCAGGACGTCGGTCACGTATCGCTCGGCAGAGGCGAGCATCTCCGCGACCCGGTCGAGGGGAACCAGGCTCAGGCCACCGCGGATGCTGTGCAGCAGCCCGGGTACGTGTTCGATTTCACGTGCGTCCCACTGGGAGGCAATGAAATTGACAATGGCCGACTTGACCTGTTCGAGGGTATTTCGGGATTCCCGGATCAGGGCTTCGCTGGCTTCGCCAAGTTCGCGGGAGCCCATGTTGATGGCCGAGGCTTCTTCGGCGGAACCGGAGGATTGCTCCGTGCGGCGCTCACTGTCGAGGCCCGCCAGGCTGGCTTCCACATAGAGCAGAGCGCCGGCAATATCCATCAGAGTGCCATCGTCGACCATCTCGGCCTGCAGGCACAGTTTTTCCACCAGATCGATCTGCTCTGTGACCACTTTGCGGGGGATGCCCAGGCCAAGCACCGCCAGGGTGTTGGCGACCTGGCGCATACCGGGGAGCAGCTCGTCGAGTTCGCGGTTCTGGCGAGCTTCGGCGCGCACGAACAGATCCAGCTGGTCTTTCAGCCGCGCGAGTTCTTCATTCAGGGCACTGACCACCGAATGAATGGCATCCCGGCCGGGACCCGATACCCGGCTGCGGGCGGCATCCACGTCGTCTTCCGAGGGCAGGGCGCTGTCGAGCTGGTAAGTTTCGCGCAGTGCCTGCACCTGTGGACGATCCAGATCTCTGGCCCTGGCCACGTAATACAGCAAATGCTTGAACAGAGCTTCGGGGACCGGTTGCTGAAGAATGTCCGCGTGTTCGTCGGTCAGTCGGCGGATTTCCGAGTCCAGCTCTCTGAGCAGCGAGATAACCGCCGGGTTGACAGGATTGGCCCTGGCCTGGAGCGTATCCACAAAGGCGCTGGCGGCTTTCCAGAGTTCGCCCCGTGGCGTTTTCTGGCACAGGCGCATCAGGCGCTGGATGACTTTCTGCAGGTAATCGAAATGGGCATCCAGGTCGGCCTCGCGTACCACGCCGGCGAGGGCGAACTGATACATCTGGCGCAACTTGCGCAGGTGGCCCAGTACCTTGGGGTCGTGCAGACGCTCGGACACCTTGCCACCGACCCTGATCTGCGAGGCAGAGAGGTCTGGCTTGAACAAGGAGGTGTCGGAAAGCAGCGGTTCGGACCGGGCGGCCCGAAGGTCGTTCAGCAACGGCAGCAGCACCATGGGAAAGTCGTCGCTGCTGCTTCCGAGATGCTCCAGGTACTGTGGCAGCTGCAGAATGGCCTGCATCAAGACATTGACTGCGTCGTCTACGCTGGTCACGGTCTCGTTGAGAATGGCCTGGGTCAGCTTTTCCATCTCTTCGGTAAGCAACGCTGCACCGTAGAGTTCCACCATCTGCAGGGTGCCGTGTACCTGGTGAAGATAATTCAGACAGAAGCGCAGGCGCGCAATGTCGTCCCGATTTTCGACATACGCCTCAAGTGCATGCTGGCCCTGGGTCAGCGTGTCTTGTATCTCTCCCCGAACCCAGTCGAGGGCGATGCTGTCATGGTGATTGCCCATAACCACTCCGGTTATTCTTCGTCGGACTGGCGCTTGATCCACGCCAGTACATGTTCCGAGGGAACCCTCTGCAGGCCCGGTGGCTGCCAGTCGGTCAGTTCACCCTGGCCAAGCACCAGTAACCCCCCCGGTGCCAGACGCTCTGCGAGCCGTTTGACAATCTCCCGTCGGCGCCAGCGACGGAAGTAGATCAGCAGGTTCTGGCAGAAGATAATGTTCATCCCGTGCATGGGTGCCTTTTCCAGATCCAGAACATTGAGCCTGGTAAAGCACACCCGGTCACGGATGCTGTTCACAATTTCAACGGTATTCCGCTCCGAGGGCCGGAAATACCTGGCTTTCAGGTCTTCGTCCATGCCCAGCAGCTTGCGGGCATTGAAGCGGCCCTGGCGTGCTTTCTCGATCGCCGGCTGGCTGATATCCGAGCCGGTCACGCCGAAGAGCGGTTGCAGGCCCAGTTGGGCCATCCCCTCGTTCAGGAGCATCGCCAGTGTATAGGGCTCCTCCCCGGTGGAGCAGCCAACGCTCCATGCTTCCAGGGCCCGCTTCCTGAACTGTTCACGGGGCCGGGTGCGCACGTAGTCTGCGACCAGCCGGAAGGCGTCCGGGTCCCGGAAGAACCGGGTTTCCTGAACCGTGAGCCGGTCGACCAGCGTGGCCCACTCCCTGACAGCGTCCGGGCCGGATACGATCTTCTCGTAGTAGGCCTGGTAGCTGTTGCAGCCTATCTCGCGCATCCGGATTCCGAGGTTGGTTTCCAGAAACGAGCGGCGCTCGGTGCTCAGGGTCATGCCGGTGCGGTGCTCCAGCAAGGTTTGCCACTGGCTGAACTGCGCGTCGTCCATATCCGGAAGACGACGCAGTGACCAGATGCCTTCGGCGGGTGACAGTTGGTTATGCGTATGCGCCATAGACCGTCATCTGCCCCGGGCCGGTGATCAGCCGACCACCGGAACGTCGCTGTTTTCCTCGTCTTCCTGATGTGCCAGGTCTTCGTCCGGCAGGGTGAAGCCGGCAACAGAGGACCGCAATTCGGAGGCCATTTCCGCCAGGTTACCGATAGACTTCGCGGTCGCGTTGGTACCGGACGAGGTCTGGGAGGTGATTTCCTGGATAACGTTCATCGTGTTGGAAATGTGCGCCGCAGAAGACGACTGCTGGCGTGCCGCGTTGGAGATGTTCTGGATCAGTTCCGCCAACGACATGGATACGTTCTCGATCTCTTCGAGGGCGATACCCGCGTCCTGTGCCAGACGGGCACCACGGACCACCTCGGCGGTGGTGTGTTCCATGGAGATTACGGCTTCGTTGGTGTCTGACTGGATCGTCTTGACCAGTGCCTCAATCTGCTTGGTTGCCGCAGAGGAACGTTCCGCCAGTCGCTGTACTTCGTCGGCAACTACCGCGAAGCCCCGGCCAGCGTCACCGGCCATGGAGGCCTGGATCGCCGCGTTCAGGGACAGGATGTTGGTTTGGTCGGCGATGTCGTTGATCAGGGATACGATGTCACCGATTTCCTGGGAAGATTCACCCAGACGCTTGATCCGTTTGGAGGTTTCCTGGATCTGCTCACGGATGTTGTCCATGCCGCGGATGGTGTTCTGTACCACTTCCGCGCCTTTCTTCGCGATCGCAACCGACCGCTCCGCAACCGCGGAGGACTCGGCAGCGTTCGAGGATACCTGGTCGATGGACACCGCCATCTCGTTCACCGCAGCGGAGGCGCCGGCGATTTCCTGGGCCTGGTGCTCGGAAGCATCGGCAAGATGCATCGCAGTGGCCTGGGTTTCCTGAGCCGCTGACGCTACCCGTACGGCAGTACCACGAATCGCCTGAACCAGTCCGCGCATCTGGTCGATCGCGTAGTTGATGGAGTCGGCGATGGCACCGGTGAAGTCCTCGGTTACCGTGGCCTCGGTGGTCAGGTCACCGTCAGCCAGGTCGGCCAGTTCGTCCAGCAGTCGCAGGATCGCGTTCTGGTTTTGCTCGTTCTGCTCCTGGGTGGTGGCCAGTCGAGCCTGAGCGTCGCGGTACAGGGCGAAGCCGATAAAGACAACGATCGCAACCATGGCCGCCAGGATCGCGAAAGCCAGGGTCGGGCTGATCAGCCGGGAGTTGGACCGGGTGGCGAAATTCTCGGCCAACACGGAGAGCTCGGCCAGCAGGTTCTCGGAGTTCTGGAAGATATCACTGGCGGCGGTACGAACCTTGAAGAGGTCGGGAGAGGCTTCAAGGATTGCATCAACGTTTTGCGAAACGAACTGGAACAGCTCGTCGACTGCCTCGAGACCGTAGATGGCATCTTCGTCGGCAACGCGGGAAATACCCATGGCGGGAGCGCCATTCAACTGGCCGTCGAGCACGCGGCCAAAGAGGCTGGCATCCCGGCCGAAGCGGTCAGCGGCGATAACCGCGTCTTCGTCACCGGACAGTACGTTGTTAACCGAGCGTACGATCCGCTCGGCGAGCAGCGACTGGCGCTGGGCCAGGGCGATTTGCTCGGCCGGAGCGCCGTTGTCGAGCAGGATTTGTACGATGTCATCGTACTCAACCTGCAGCTGGGGAATGGTTTCGTTAAGCGTTCGGGCCACTTCGTGCAGGCCAAGAACGGCCTGGCGCGTGGACAGGATGCTGTCGGCGTTTTCGCGAACGGTGTTCCAGTGTTCCTGCACGCCACTTTGCTGGGCCAGCTCGCTGGGCGGAAGGCCGGTGTCCGGGTTGCCCTCGGTAACGGTGGTCCAGAGCTGCTGGAACTCGTCCCGCGAACGACGGAGCTGGTCAAAGGCTTCGGCGGTGCCGCCGGCGGCCTCGGTCGCGTTTTTCGCGATCTCCTGGGACAGTACCCGCATTTCGGCGGTGTTGGCGATGTACTGCTGATCGTGCTGACTGTCCTGGTTGATAATGAACAGCACCACAACGAGCAGGACGGTAAGTGCAATCAGCGCAGCGATCAGACCGGCAACCAGTTTGTTGCCTCCCTGTCCCATACTGAGTCTTCCGGCTCTGTTTTTCATCTTCTGGCTCCCGGCCTCTTTCTTCTGGAAATGGCAAGTATCTGTGGCAAATCTGAGACGGTCAGGGTGATGTTCCTGCCAGTACCATCACCCTTACCACTGTGCGACATCAAGAAAGCGTTCATCTGCCACCAGGTCGGTGGCTGAGAACACTTTCCAGACCTCCTCGTTACGTTCGTAACCGCCGCTCACAAACGGACGAACGCTGTCGGGCACACCCTCGGGGCTGGCCCTGAAACTGTCTTTGGCGAAGTACTGCATACCCAGTACGCTGTCGACCACCAGACCACTGAAGACGTCCTCCTGCTCAACCACCAGCACCCGGCGCTCGCGCAGGCTGCGGGAAGACCGGGGCACATCAAAGAAGGCGGCGAGATCAACCAGAGGTAACAGACGGCCGCGAACATTGGCGGCGCCCATCAGAAACGAGCGCACTCCCGGTACGTGAGTGAACCGGGGCACGTGGAGGATTTCGGTCACTTCGCCCATCGGGGCAACGTAGCGCTCGCCCGCGAGAATAAAACCGATGCCGTTCCAGAGTTCAACGGCTTCCTGTTGTTCCGGCAGACCGGCGGCCATAGACCGGCTGCGCTGGGCGATATCCGTCAGAACGGCAAAAGGGTCGGCCTGGGCGGACATGCGTACTCCAAGGTTGGGGATCAGGCAATCAGGTTGGCGATTGTTTTGATCAGGTCGTCTTCGTTAACTGGTTTGACCAGGTAACCCTTGGCACCCTGGCGGGTTCCCCATACGCGATCGGTTTCCTGATCCTTGGTGGTGACGATCACCACCGGGATGGACGCGGTTTCCGGCGCGCGTGTCAGCTGGCGCGTGGCCTGGAATCCGTTCAGGCCTGGCATCACCACATCCATCAGAACGAGATCCGGTGTTTCTGCGCGGGCTTTGGCGACACCATCGGCACCGTTGTCGGCGGTCAGCACTTCGTGCTTGTGTTTTTCCAGGATGGTGGAAATTTTCTTAACTTCGGTAGGCGAGTCGTCAACAATCAGAATGCGGGCCATGGTTTCCTCGATGATTCCTTGTGTCAGCAGGGTTTACTGTTCTGCCTGCGGCATATATTGGCGGATGGTGTTGAGCAGCTCATCCTTGCTGAACGGTTTGGTCAGATACTGGTCCGAGCCAACAATGCGGCCTTTTGCCTTGTCGAAAAGGCCGTCCTTGCTCGAAAGCATGATAACCGGCGTCTTCTTGAAAGAGGAATTGTTCTTGATCAGTGCGCAGGTCTGGTAGCCGTCCAGACGGGGCATCATGATATCAACAAAAATGATGTCCGGCTGGGAGTCGGCAATTTTGGCCAGAGCGTCAAAGCCGTCAGTGGCGGTGATAACCTCACAGCCAACCTTTTTCAGAAGGGTTTCCGCGGTGCGACGAATGGTCTTGCTATCGTCAATCACCATGATCTTCAGGTTTTCGAAGTTGTCATCCATTGTCCAACTGCCTTGCGCTCTAGCGACTGTCGTTATTTTCAAACGGGGGTTTTAACACAAACGTTAAGGTTGTTCTATAAACCCCGCTCATTTATAGAGTATCCATGGCCGGATAAAAAGTTTTTGTTTGTGACCAAATGTACTTATGCCGCTGCCATCACGGATTTGCCTGAGGATTTCTCCGGATGCATTCGCGGCTCGGGTACAATAACATCTGTGCTTCAAGCATAGCACTTTATAACCGGCACGCTCTGCTGACCGGTTCGTGTTTTCTCATCGACAGTTCCAGGAGACGCTATGACAATCCGGCTGGGGATCGTGATGGATCCCATTCAGGATATCCATTTCAAAAAAGACAGTTCTCTGGCCATGCTGTATGCGGCCCAGACCCGGGGCTGGGAAATCGAGTACATGGAACTGCCGGATCTTTACCTTGCCGGTGGCCGGGCGAGGGCGCATACGCGCTCACTGACCGTGCATATGGACCCGGAAAACTGGTACAGCTTCGGGGCCAGCCAGGATCGGGCGCTCGGCGATCTGGATGTTATCCTGATGCGCCAGGATCCGCCTGTCGACCGGGAATTTCTGATGGCCACCTACATTCTGGAGGCCGCTGAGCAGCAAGGCGCCCTGGTGGTGAACCCGGCGGCAACACTCCGGGATTGCAACGAGAAGCTGTTCGCCACCCAGTTTGAAGACCTGACACCACCGTTAATCGTGACTCGCTCCTCCCAACGTTTCCGGGATTTCTACGCCGAGCACGGTGACATCATCATGAAGCCGGTAGACGGCATGGGCGGCCGCTCGATCTTCCGGGTCAAGGAAAACGACGCCAACCTCGGGGTGATCATTGAAACGCTCACCAACTACGGCGCCCATCAGGCGATGGCCCAGAAGTTCATTCCGGAAATCACCGAGGGTGACAAGCGTATTCTGATGATTGAGGGCGAGCCGGTGCCCTATGCCCTTGCACGCATTCCTTCACACGGCGAAAATCGCGGAAATCTCGCGGCGGGTGGCCGCGGTGAGGGCCGGGAGCTGACCGAGCGGGACCGGCAGATTTGCGCGCGCGTGGCGCCGGTCATCAAGGAAAAAGGCCTGATGTTTGTCGGTCTGGATGTGATCGGCGATTACCTCACGGAGATCAACGTCACCAGCCCCACTTGCATTCGCGAACTGGACGCCGCTTACGGCATTGATATTTCGGGTCTGTTGATGGATGCCATCGAACGCCGGCTGGCCCGGGGCTGAGGCCGGGGCGGCCACACAGAGAGGAGATTCAGGACCCGTCATGTCTACCCAGGTAAGCGATTTCGATCGGTTTTCCTTCACCCTGTTCATGGCACTGGCGGTTCATGCCGTTGTGGTGCTGGGGATAACCTTTGCCCCGGAATCACCCCGATCTTCGGCACAGACCATGGAAATTACGCTGTCCCAGTTTGACGATGAGCAGGCACCGGACAAGGCGGATTTTCTGGCTCAGAGTAATCAGCAAGGCAGTGGCACGGAAGAAGAGGCCATGGAAATGACCTCACCCAATCCATCCGAGGTCAGTCAGCCCGAGCCTGTCCAGGTTCAGCCGCAGCCACAGACCACGACCGCGCCTCAGCCGAGAGAGCAGCGGTCCGTGGTGCGAACCGAGAGCCGGGCAGAGCGGCAGGTTGGCAAGCCGGAACAGCAAACCGAGCCCCGGGAAGAGTCTTTGCCCCGGAGTGAGAAAAGAAGCCTGATGGAGCGCAGTCTGGAAATCGCCAGTCTGGAAGCCCGGTTTGATGCCCAGCAGCGAGCCTATGCCCGCAAGCCGCGGGTGATGCGGGTAACGGCCGCCTCAACCCTGAAATCCAGTAACGCCTGGTATGTGCAGAACTGGGTCGGCAAGGTGACCCGGGTTGGGAACATTAATTATCCCACGGAAGCCAGGCAGGCGGGCATTTACGGCACGTTACGGATGCTGGTTTCCCTGAAGAAAGATGGCACAATCAAGGAAGTGGCGATCCTCCAGTCCTCCGGGAGTACGGTACTGGATGACGCGGCAATCCGAATCGTGCGTATGGCGGCTCCGTTCGCGCCTTTCCCCGAGGAAATGCGCCAGAATGTGGATGAGCTGGAAATCATACGCACCTGGTCATTCCAGCGACGGGGGCTCTCATCCGGATGACATCAGAACAAGGTACAAGCGTCTGCCTCAGGCATCACTTTCTGGTTGCGTCGCCCTGGCTGGCCGATCCCCGGTTCCACGGCGGTGTGATCTATCTGTGCGAGCATTCAGACGAAGGTGCGCTGGGGTTGATGGTCAACCAGCCGCTGGATATTCATCTGGGTGAAATCCTGGAGCAGCTTGATATGCACGGCGGCGAGCTTGACCTGCCGGTGTTCACGGGAGGGCCGGTCCAGCCGGAGCGTGGTTTCGTGCTGCATTCGCCGGGGCAGCATTGGCAGAATACCACCCGTGTGACCGACGATGTGTTGTTGACGACTTCCCGGGATGTTCTCGAAAGTATTGGCCAGGACCAGGGGCCGGAATCGTTTCTGGTGGCCCTGGGGTATGCCGGTTGGGGTGAGGGCCAGCTGGAAGATGAATTAGGCAGTAATGCCTGGCTGACTTGCCCGGCCAGCATCGATATTCTGTTCCGCACGCCGGCTGACCAGCGGTACCAGGCTGTGCTGAAGATGATGGGCATTGATCTGAATCAGCTCAGCGATTCGGTGGGCCATGCCTGACACCGCCAACCGCCGCATACTTGCGTTTGATTTCGGTACGCGCCGCATGGGCGTGGCCTCCGGGCAGGAAATGCTCGGCACCGGCCAGCCCCTGGCCATGTTGCCGGCGCGGGATGGTATCCCTGACTGGCGCCGGATTGAGGCGCTGCTTGAAGAATGGCAACCGGACATTGTGCTGGTGGGCCTGCCCCTGAATATGGATGATTCCGAGAACGAGATGTGCGCGCGGGCCCGAAAATTCGGCAAGCGTCTGCACGGACGCTACCACGTGACGGTTGAGATGGTGGATGAGCGGCTGACCAGTTTTGAGGCCAAGGGTGATGTCATGGCCGGTGGTGGTAGCCGGGATTTTGGCCGGCACGGCGTTGATGACCGTGCCGCGGTGTTGATACTGGAAACCTGGTGCCGGGAACAGGCCGGCTGACCTGCTAGACGAGGCTGTAATGACCGCATTGCTTGATATAGACCAGCTACTCGACACCCTGGAGTCGGGCTTACGAACACTGCTTCAGGAGCGTGGCGTCGACAAGCCGGTGCTGATTGGTATTCGGACCGGCGGGGTCTGGCTGGCCGACGCCCTGGGTAAACGGCTGGGCATTGCCCAGCCCTTCGGTGAGCTGGATATTTCGTTCTATCGGGACGATTTCAGTCGTATTGGCCTGAATCCTCGGGTGATGCCTTCGAGCCTGCCGTTTGATACCGAAGGCCGGGATGTCATCCTTATCGATGATGTGATCATGAGCGGGCGGACCATTCGCGCGGCGATGAACGAAATATTCGACTACGGCCGTCCGGCCAGTATCATACTGGCCACGCTGGTTGATATGGGTGCCAGAGAGCTGCCGATCCAGCCCGATGTGGTCGGCCGGGCACTGACTCTGGATGCCCGCCAGCGAGTGAAACTGCGTGGCCCCGAACCGTTGCGCATTGAAGTACAGGAATCTGGGCAGTAAACCTTCCCAAATTGATAACAGGCGAGCCATGACCGAGACTGACCCTTCCCCGAACCACTTGCAGCTGACCCGGGGTGGTCAGTTGCGGCATTTCCTGACGCTGGATGGCCTGAGCCGGCCGCTGCTCACGGATATTCTCGACACCGCTGACTCGTTTATCGAAGTGGGAGCGAGAAGCATCAAGAAAGTACCGTTGCTCAGGGGCCGGACGGTGGCTAACCTGTTTTTCGAATCCAGCACCCGTACCCGCAGCACCTTCGAGCTGGCGGCAAAACGCCTGTCGGCCGACGTTCTGAATCTGGACATTTCCACCTCGGCCACCTCCAAGGGCGAATCACTGTCTGATACCCTGCTGAACCTGGAGGCCATGGCCTCCGATATGTTTGTTGTGCGGCATTCCCAGAGTGGTGCGCCTCACTTCATTGCCGAGAGCGTGACTCCGGGTGTGGCGATCATCAATGCCGGTGATGGCCGCCATGCCCACCCTACCCAGGCCATGCTGGATATGCTGACCATCCGTCAGCACAAGAAGCAGTTTGAAGGCCTGAAAGTCGCTATTGTGGGCGATGTGCTGCATTCGCGAGTGGCCCGCTCGCAGATCCGCGCCCTGAATGAGTTGGGCGCCGAAGAGGTACGGGTGATTGCGCCCGGCACGCTGCTGCCCAGAGATGTCGAGGAGCTGGGATGCACCGTGGAATACGATATGGCCCGCGGCATGAAAGACCTGGATGTGGTGATTATGCTGCGGCTACAGAAAGAGCGCATGGAAGGTGCCTTGCTGCCCAGTGAACGCGAATTCTACCGCCTGTACGGCCTGAACCAGGAAAAGCTGGCCCTCGCGAAGCCGGACTGCATTGTGATGCACCCGGGTCCTATCAATCGTGGTGTCGAAATTGAATCGGCCGTCGCCGACGGCCGCCAGTCAGTTATCCTCAATCAGGTAACCAATGGTATTGCTGTTCGCATGGCTGTGATGTCCATGGCCATGAGCGGGCAAATGGCAGAGCGTCAGCAAAGACAGCTGGAACAGCAGGAGGGCCGGGCATGACACAGGTGGTAAATGGGAGTGAGGCTGGCCTGAGGCTCACGGGTGGGCAGTTGTTTGTTCCGAATGAAGGGCTGATAGCCAACCCGGGGTTACTGGTCCGTGGTGGATACATTGAAGCCGTGGGCGAGCAGGCCCGCGCCGGCGAGGCGGGCGCAACGTTCAGCGCCGAGGGTCACATCATTGCCCCCGGATTTATTGACCTGTGCTGTAACCTGCGTGAACCGGGCAATGGCCAGAAAGGCAATATTGCCTCGGAAACCCGGGCTGCGGCCCACGGTGGCTTCACCACGGTCTGTGCATCGCCGGAGACATCGCCGGTTAACGATTCCGGAGCCGTGACCAACCTGATTCTGGATGGCGCCGGCTCCCGCGGCGTGGTTCGGGTCTTGCCGATTGGCGCCATTACCCGTGGCCTGGACGGTGACCTGCTCAGCGACATGGCCGGTCTGAAAGCGGCCGGCTGTGTTGCCGTTGGCAACGGCTCACGGGGGGTTCGTAATGCCCGGATTCTCCGCCGTTGTATGGCTTACGCCCAGACCTTCGGGCTGACCGTGATGTTCAGCCCGGAAAATGCGGCCCTGGCGGCTGATGGCTACGCCCATGACGGCCAGGTGACCACCCGGTTGGGGCTGCTTGGCATTCCCGAGGTGGCAGAGACGGCGGCGGTGATGGAAATGCTGTTGCTGGCGGAGGAGACCGGCGTGCAACTGCACCTGAGCCAGCTGTCCTGTGCCCGCAGTGTCGAGATGCTGGCGGAAGCACGCCAGAAGGGTGTGCGGGTTACGGCGGATGTGGCCATGCATCAGCTCGTCTTTACTGAAACGGCGCTGGCCGGTTTCGACAGTCGCTTTCATGTGCGGCCGCCGTTGCGCGGGGAAGCCGATCGCCAGGCACTGCTGGCCGGCGTGCGGGCCGGTGTTATTGATGCCATCGTCAGCCAGCACCAGCCCCACGACTCTGCCGCCAAGCAGGCGCCGCTGCCGGCAACCGAACCGGGGCTTTCGAGCATTGAAAGCGTGCTCTCCCTGGGATTGGAGCTGGTCACGCGCAACGAACTGGCTATGGCGGATTTGCTACGGGCGCTGACCAACGGCCCGGCCGGTGTTCTGGGCCAGGCGACAGCGCTGACAGCCGGTGCTCCTGCAGATCTCTGCGTTTTTGACCCCGATGCCCGCTGGCAGCCGGCGGTGACAACGCTGTTGTCTGCGGGGCGACACGCTCCGGTGATGGATCGTTCTTTGCCCGGGGTCATGAAGCTCACGCTGGTGGCCGGCCGTGCCGCCTGGCAGGCCGGCGATATCGCACCTGGAAAATGAGGCCGAGGTAGCCCTGCCTCTGTCGACATCATCACAGAACACACCGGTTTTGCTGAAAAACGCTTGATGAAAGGCACCTGAGCCAACGTATTCTATGCCCTGACCTTTTACGGTCAGGGTATAGAATGAGAGCCGGCCACCCGGATGTGGCCGGCCCGACAATAAAAACTCAGGAGTCATCCCGTGAAAACAGCCACTCTCTCCCGCCGCTTCGCCATGGCAGCCGCCCTGTGCGCCAGTCTTGTGGCGCCTTCCCTGGTTCAGGCTCAGGCTGAAATCCTGGAGCGCAGCTTCTGCGTGTTTGACCCGGTTGGCGCTAATGGTCCTCTCTTTGCGATTACCAAGGAATTCCAGCCCGTTGCTTTGAAGCGGGGTATCAAGCTGAATCTGCGAGCCTACACCGATGAAAAGGTGGCTGCCGAGGACTTCAAGGCGGGCCAGTGCGACGCAGTTTTGCTCACCGGAACTCGCGCCCGTGAGTTCAACAAGTTTACCGGCAGTCTGGAAGCCATGGGAGCGGTACCGGGCGAAGAGGAAATGCGACTGCTTTACAACACCCTGAGCCAGGCCAAAGCGCGGCCCTTCCTGGTTGACGGCCCCTACGAAGTGGCCGGGGTGTTCCCCGCCGGAGCCATCTACCTGTACACCCGAGACCGGGCGATCGACTCGGTAGACAAACTACAGGGTCAGCGGATTGCAACGCTCGATTACGATACGGCGTCGGTGAGAATGGTACGCCACGTTGGTGCGTCAGTGGTGGGTTCCAATTCCGCCAATTTTGCCGGCAAATTCAATAACGGCAGCGTGGACCTGGCCTACGCGCCGGCCGTGGCCTACCAGCCGCTGGAGCTGTACAAGGGCGTCAATTCCAAGGGGGGTGTCTTCAAGTACGCGCTGGCTTATATGAATTTCCAGGTGATTATCCACCGTGACCGGTTCCCCGAGGACGCCGGCCAAATGGTGCGGGACGAGTCCATCAAACGAATCGATCAGGCCTATGACATCATCGCGGAGGCCGAAGCCGGCATTCCTGAGACCGTCTGGATGCACCCGCCGAGAGAGGATGTGGCGGAATACGACAAGATGTTGCGCCAGGTGAGGCTGTCGTTGCTTGAGGATGGCGTTTACGACGATCGCGCGATCAAGCTGATGAAGGCGATTCGCTGCCGGGTGGATGGCTCGCGCTCGGAATGTGCGTCCTGAGGCATTGAGTGGCCCGCCGTTGGCGGGCCCGTGACGATTACTTGATGGCGTCTTTCAGGGCTTTGCCGGCCTTGAAGCCCACGGTCTTGCTGGCAGGGATTTCAATGCTTGCACCGGTTTGCGGGTTGCGCCCGCTGCGGGCTTCGCGGCTACGGATGTTGAAGGTTCCGAAACCGATCAGGGTAACGTCTTCGCCCCGGGCGGTCGCTGCCGACACTTGATCGGTAAACGCGTTGACCACCTCTCCGGCTTTTTCCCGGGTGAGCCCGGTTTTTTCGGCAATCGCGGCAGCAAGTTCAGGTTTACGCATTTCACACTCCTGATTTCTCATTTTGTTTTTCGGCTGAATCCCCCGGCAAGCGCAGAGGTTGAAGCAATCTATAGTGGCTTTGCCTGGAATTCGCAAACTGTCATCGGTAACCGGGCGTCCCGCTGCCGTCATTTGCGGGATTGGTCTCATAAACCGGTAATGGAGTTCGTCATAATGGCCGGCGGTTACACGCTGTAACATTTGGCGCAGGGTGTTCTCCCAACCGGATACAACACAAGAAAAAAGGCTAGGCAGGTATGAAGATTTTCGGAAAATTCCCGACCAAGGGGGCAGATCTTCGCGGTGCGTTGGCGGCATTGGCCGCAGGCGTTTTGTTGAGTGGCTGTGGTGCGGTCAATCACATGATCTACAAAACCACCGGCGACGTCATGAAAGGCTTTTCCCGGGATCACACCGTTCCTTACCTGATGGAGTCCGATGATCTGGCGATGGGATGCGCCATGAGCGAAGCCACGGCGCCCTTGCTGATGTCGTTTGGCCGGGTAACCAGCGAGCCGGATCAACTGGCGGTTATGCTTTATCTGTCTTCCGGAAGCTGCGCGGAAGAGCAGGCCCGGGAGCATGAACTGGCCGGGCTGGCGGCGATGTATGCGATGGATGCAACCGCAGCGGAAGATGCGTTTATTCGTCAGAAGCGTGCCCATGCGCTTGCCGCACGCCGTTATCTGAAGAGCTGGCAGCACCACAACCGTCACTATGGTAATCCGGACGAGACCGAGTGCCCCGACTTCGATGACGACATGGACGAATTTATGTACATGGCCGGCTTGTTGTCCGGGTTGCAGGCGCTCAACGCCCAGATTCAGGCGACCTCCTCGGTGGGGGTTCCGTTTAATACCGGTTCGGTCGTCGGTCGTGCCACCCAGTGTCTGGACAACAAAAAATGGTGGGGAGCGCCCATGGGGTTGCGTGCCACCGTGTGGGCCATGATTCCGGGCACCCAGCCCCAGGGTGAAGATGCCTTTGAGCGCCTTGATATCGCCGCTGAACAGGGGGAGCAGGCCGGGGTGCGCCTGGGCCATGTGTTTCAGGCGATTGCTGCTCTGAACAAGAACGATGAAGCCCTGGTTAAATCGGTGATTCGGGACCATGCCGATTCCCTGGAAAGCACCGGCCGTAACGAGGACTGGCGTTTTGTGGATGCCATGGCGACCGATATGCTGCTGGCGATTTCCGATCGGCTGTGGGTGGAAAATACCGGTCACCGCACGCCCATGGGGCAGTTTGGGACATTCTGGGATGACCAGCGTGAACCCGTCGAGACCATGGATCTGGACGATCTGTTGTAAGCCATCATCAAGCTGAGTAAGCCGTTATGAGCCAGGGTGGTTTTCGTCGAAGTGGTCTGGAGTGGTTTTCATCGCTGCCGGCCTGTTTGTTGTTGTTGGCGGTGGTTCTGTTCTCGACCAGCAGTGATATCCACAACCAGATGTTGCGTGCCGGGGAGCAGCTCTGGAGCGGGTATTACAAGCTGCGGATGGACCCGGTCAAGCCGGAGTGCAATCTGAACCGGGACATCGAGGCCGAAGTTGCCCGCGAGCTGGCCCGGCAGCCGGCTGCCGATGACCCGATGGCAGCACTGTTGGGTGCCCATGAAAAAGACCCGCAGGAAGTGCGACTTGCCATCGAGCGTTCACTGGCAGACTGTCGTGCCGCTCACGCCAGCTATGACGATCTGCAGGGCAAACTTACGCCCGGGGTGAAAGTTTATCGCGCCGTTGAGTTGTTCGTGGCCGACCTGATTGCCTTCGGGTTGACGGCGCAGCGCTATGTCCTGGTGGTTCTGGTCATGCTGTGTGCGGTTACCGCCACACTGACCCGTCACCACATCGCTATGCGGGCGATGGAAACGCGGCTCGATTACACGGTTTCCTATACTCTGCAAACCATAGCCAATGCCATGCTATTGGGCTCGTCAGTCATTTTCAGGCAGTCCAGCCTGGCGAGCAGCACCACGGTATCCGCAGAGGAATTGTTGCTGCATCACTTCTGGATTGTCGGCTTTGGCTGCCTGACCCTGGCGAGCCTGTACCGGCTGTTCCGGGTGCCGGCGAACCTGTCCGAAGGCGGCAACCTGAATCAGGCCTTCCTTTCGGTACCGCTTTATACGGTCATGTGCCTGATCTCGGGCACCTACTTTGCCATGATCGGGCACTCGTCGGGCATTGGTATCTATCTCGGCAAGATGATGGAACTTGCCGATATGTTCCTGAATGTGGGCCTGTATGTCTGGGTCGGCATGATGCTGAAACAGACGCGACTGGCGACCCTGGTGTTTAATATTTTTCGTCCCTGGCGGATGCCCCCGGAAATGCTTGCGGTTGTGGCGGTTCTGGTGGCCGCGGTGCCGACGGCTTACACCGGGGCCTCCGGTATTTTTGTCATTGCTGCCGGTGCGGTGATCTACAGTGAGCTGCGGGCCGCCGGTGCGCGCAGGCACCTCGCTCTGGCGGCCACGGCCATGTCCGGCTCCCTGGGGGTGGTTCTGAGGCCGTGCCTGCTGGTGGTGGTGATTGCCTACCTGAACCGGGAAGTCACCACAGACGAACTGTTCGGCTGGGGAATCTGGGTTTTCGTTCTGACCGCCACCCTGTTTGCCCTGGTGGCGCTGACCGTCAACCGGCAGAGTGAGTTTAACCTCGCTCCGGCAGCGGATGCGTTGCCGGCTTCGTTGCAGGCCCTGCGGCCCCTGATTCCGTATGTGCTGGTGATTGCTTTCGTGGTGCTGGTTTACCGGTTTGCCCTGGATGTCAGCATGGATGAATTCTCGGCACCCCGTTTGTTGCCCGTGATCATGCTGGCCATTCTGGTGTATGAGCACATCAGCCTTAAAAGCCGGGGAGGGCGGGCCTCTGGTGACATCAATCACCAGGGGCTGGAGCGAAGTGTTCGTGGTGCCACCAACGACACCACCGCCGAAATTGGCGCGCTGTTACTGTTGCTGGGGTTGTCGGTGAGTATCGGCGGCGTGATCGAGCGCTCCCACATCATGGAGGCCTTCCCCCAGGCGTTCGACAGCCCCTGGGCCGCGATGCTGCTGATGGTGGTCATCCTGGTGATCCTCGGGATGATCATGGATGCCTTTGGCGCCGTGATTCTGGTCACCGCGACCGTGGCAACGATTGCCTACTCCAGTGGCATCCACCCCATCCATTTCTGGATGGTCACGCTGGTGGCCTTCGAGCTGGGTTATCTGAGCCCGCCCGTGGCTCTGAACCATCTGCTGACCCGGCAGGTGGTGGGGGAGGCTGAAGTGTTGGCCGCGCAGCAGGAAACGGGCACCTTTTACCAGCGTCACGAGCGCATCATCATGCCTCTGATTGCCATGGGGATTTCGCTGGTGCTGGTGGCGTTTGTGCCGCTATTGTTCTATGCCAGCTGATTGCTTCAGCCAGCCTGAAGGACAACCATAAAAAAAGCGCCGTGCTTTCGCAGGGCGCTTTTTTTTGGCCGGGAGCCCGCGTTAGCTGGCTTTCGGGCCGGCTTCAACGATGGCTTCTGCCACGTCGAACTTCTTGAAGTTCTCGACGAACTGGGCGATCAGTTCCTGGGCTTTGCCGTCGTAGTAATCCGGGCTGACCCAGGTGTTACGCGGGTTGAGCAGCTCGGTGTCCACGCCAGGTGCGTGCTTGGGCACGTCCAGGTTCAGGGTGTCCAGGTGCTCGGTTTCCACGTCGTCCAGGTCGCCGTTCTGGATGGCGGCGATGATGGCGCGTGTGGTCGGGATGCTGAACCGCTTGCCTTCACCGAAGGGGCCGCCGGTCCAGCCGGTATTGACCAGGAAGACTTTGCTGCCGAACTCGTCGATGCGCTTCATCAGCAGCTCGGCGTATACGCCAGCCGGGCGCGGGAAGAACGGCGCGCCGAAGCAGGTGGAGAAGGTGGACTTGAGCTTGGAAGACGAGCCCATTTCGGTAGAGCCCACCAGGGCGGTGTAGCCGCTCAGGAAGTGGTAGGCAGCAGCTTCCCGGCTGAGTATGGATACCGGAGGCAGAACGCCGGTCATGTCGCAGGTCAGGAAGATGATGTGCGAGGGTTCACCAGCACGGTTCTCGATCACGCGCTTCTCAACGTGCTCCAGCGGGTAGGCACAACGTGAGTTCTCGGTCAGGGAGACGTCGGTGTAGTCCGGCTCGCGGGTTTCCGGGTCGATCTTGACGTTTTCAACGATGGCGCCGAAGCGGATAGCGTCCCAGATGATCGGCTCGTTCTTCTGGCTCAGGTCGATGCACTTGGCGTAGCACCCCCCTTCGATGTTGAAGACGGTGCCGGGGCCCCAGCCGTGTTCGTCGTCGCCGATCAGGAACCGGTGAGGATCGGCCGAGAGGGTGGTCTTGCCGGTACCGGACAGACCAAAGAACAGGCAGGTCTCGCCGGTTTCACTGACGTTGGCCGAGCAGTGCATGGGCAGAACATCTTTCTCGGGCAGGAGGAAGTTCTGAACCGAGAACATGGCCTTTTTCATCTCACCCGCGTAATGCATACCCGCGAGCAATACCTTGCGCTTGGCAAAGTTGATAATGACACAGCCATTGGAGTTGGTGCCGTCCCGCTCGGGGTCGCACTCGAAGTTGGCGACATTGAGAATCTGCCATTCCTGTTTGTCGGCCGGGTTGAAACCGTCGGGGCGAATGAACAGGTTGCGGCCAAACAGGTTTTGCCAGGCGGTTTCGGTGGTCATCTTGACCGGCAGATAATGCTCGGGGTCAGAACCGACGTGAACGTGAGAGACGAAGCGGTCTTTTTCCGCAATGTAGGCTTCAACACGGTCCCACAGGGCGTCGAACTTTTCGGCATCGAACGGGCGGTTGATCGGGCCCCAATGAATATCATCGGCGGTGCTGGGCTCCTCGACAATAAAACGGTCCATTGGAGACCGGCCGGTACGCTCGCCGGTGGTGACCACCAGGGAACCATTGGATGCCAGCTCGCCTTCGTTTCTTGCTAATGCCAGCTCGACCAGTCGTGCTGTACTCAGATCACTATAAGTGTTGCTCACTTCGACCTCGCCCTCGGGATGTCTTCGTGATTGCCCAGGCCGTCCCCCCGAAAATTGACGGAAAACTGAACAATCGGGTCAATTCAGGCGCGCTATTATGCCAGAGACGCCGGTAAAAAACGACTGCGCTGAAAGCCGCGCACGGCGCGGCTTTCAGGCAAATTCAGCCAATACTCAGTGTAACGTATGCCCGGTGAAAAGATGATCAATGTCATTCCTATCGAACCGATAGTTTGCGTGACAGAACTGGCAATCCATGTTGATGCTGCCCTGTTCGTCAAGGATGCTGTAGCACTCGTCTTTGCCAATAGCTTCGAGCGCGCCCAGCGTGCGCTCGCGGGAGCAACTGCAGCGAAAAGCAACCGGATCGGGTTCGAACAGGCGGACGGTTTCCTCGTGGAACAGGCGATGCAACAGTGTCTCGCTGTCCAGGTTGAGCAATTCTCCGGCCTCAACAGTCGCCGCCAGATGATTTATCCGGTTCCACAGGTCGTCATCGTCGTCGGTGTGCCCCGGCAGGCGCTGTAGCAGAAGGCCCGCGGCAGAGTCCTCATCGGCGAAGATAAACAGGCGGGTGGCAATCTGCTCAGAGCGCTCGAAGTACTCTTCGAGGCATCCAGCCAATGTGTTGGCCTCCCGGGGTACCACGCCCTGATAACGTTGGCCCTGTTCGGGTGTAATGGTAATTGCCATGCGGCTCTGGCCGAGCAGTTCGTGCATGGTTTCACCGCTGACGGCATCGGCATCAAACCGAGCCAGGCCACGGATATTGCGGTCATGGCTGCACTCGGCCATGAGGGTGCTCAGAGCGCCCTCTCCGGCGGCCTGCAATGACAGCGTGCCCTGGAATTTCAGGGTGCTGCTCATCAATACGCTGGCCACCAGGGCTTCACCCAGCAGTTGCCGCACGGAGTCCGGATACGGGGCCTGGCTGGTTACGTCCCTGTAGCTGTCGCCAAGCTGTACCCAGGCGCCCCGCACCTGACTGTGTTCAAAAAGAAAGCGTTGGAACTGGTCTCGGGATGCCATGGTTTCTCCTGGGGCTGCGTGATGGTTCGCTGAAACGGAATAATGGGTGAATCGTCAGGTGCACGGAATTGGCCCGTTACAGGCCATTTTGCTCCCGGAAACGCTGGATATCCCGACGATCTTTCTTGCTGGGTCTCCGGGCCGGGGGGAGTTGGGCTGCCTGCATGGTTTTGCGTTGCCAGGCCAGGTCTTCCCGGCGCTTGAGGCTGTCCTCGGTCTCGTGATACAGCTGCTGGGCTTCGGGAGCGCCCCGGCGCCGGTCACTGATGTCATCAATTACCACGATTTTCTCCTGCCATCCGAGGCGGAGCGTTACCCTGGCGCCGGTCTCAACGACTTTGCCGGGCTTGGTGCGCTGGCTATTGTAATGAACCTTGCCGCCTTCGATGGCCGCTTTGGCAAGCGAGCGGGTTTTATAGAATCGTGCCGCCCAGAGCCACTTATCGAGCCGGATTTTAGGATCCTCTGTGTTGGCCGCCTTCATATCTCCTCACCTGTTGGGCATCAGCTGCATCCCGGGCAATTATACGCAGCTCAACGGCCGGATGGCAGAGGCTGGCGCGACCGCAATGCCGGAAGGACTTCGTCAAAGTGATGAATGCCGGGAATCTCGGGGTGGTGATCCCTTGCCGGCTGCTGACTGTCAGGGGCCAGCACCGCGAGGCATTGCCCGATGCCTGCGGCATGGGCACTTTCAAGCACCGGGAAGCTGTCATCCACCATCAGGGTGGACTCGTGCCGGTAAGGCGCACGCTGCCCCAGATCTTGCCAGAAGGCGGGGTCTTCTTTGGGTTTGCCCAGCTGGTGGCTGGAAACAATGTCATCAACGTGTTGTTCCAGCCCGGTGCGCTGCAGTTTCAGCGCGAGTGGGTCCGGGTGGCAATTGGTGACGATAACAGAGCGCAGGCCGGCCTGGCGCAGGGCTGCGAGAAAGTCGGTTACGTGTGGACGATAGCCGATGCGGTTACCGACTTCTGCTTTCAGGCCGGTAACGTCCAGTTTCAGGCGGTCGCTCCAGTAGTCGGTGCAGTACCAGTTCAGCGAGCCGCGCTCGGCCATAATCATTGTGATCAGCTGCTCCCGCGCTTCGGCCGGAGGCAGGTCAAAGTGCTCGGCGTAGCGTCTGGGAAGGTGTTCCAGCCAGAAATGGTTATCGAAATGCAGATCCAGCAGCGTCCCATCCATATCGAGGAACACGGTATCGAGGGTTGACCAGTCCACCATAAACAAAACAGCCTGAAGAATTTTCCTCAGGCTGCCTCAGAACCCGGCCAGTGGCAAGCCGGGATTTTACGGATCAATCCGGCAATCAGTTGTCGGATTGCTCAACGGTCTCCGCCTTGCGTCCGGTGCGGGTGCAGCCCAGGCAGCGAACGAAAGTGGCCTTGGCGGGGCCGACCACCAGTACCTCGCCGGCTTCACCGGCATTGCCGCCGAGTGCCGAGAACGGCAGGGACACCAGGTAAACAGCGCTGCCGACGATGGTGGTAGCGAGCAGCGCCGGGCGCAGCAGCACGGCATCGGCCGTCATGGCCAGCGCAGACGGGCTCTCGTCCACGGCGCGGGCATGGCCAAGAGAAGAAAACGCCAGCAGGCAGGCTGCAAAGGTGGCTACCAGGGTGCGGGAAATCTTGCGGGTCATAACATTCTCTCCTGAACGTATCAGCCCGGTCAGTCAGGGCTCTTCTGTCTCGACTATGAGGAATCTGCGCGTTAGCGCCAAATCGCGTGACCGGGTACTAGCACTTCGTTAACTATGAATCATATTGCCCCAATTTCAAACGGTTTTTCGTTGAGAAATGTGAGCGATCTCGTTTTCTCAGCGTTGGCAGCGGGGGCAGTAAACGGTTGACCGGTTGTTCATGCGGATCTCTTTCAGTCGGGTGCCACACCCGGTACAGGGCAGGCCGGCCTTACCGTAGACCAGCAAAGATTGCGCGAAATAGCCGGGCTTGCCATCGCTGTTCACGAAATCCCGGAGGGTAGTGCCGCCCATCAGAATGGCTGCACTGAGGGTTTCCCGGATGGCTTCAGCGAGTTTGTGGTAGCGATCCAGGCTGATCCTGCCAGCTTTCCTTTTGGGGTGAATGCCGGCCTTGAACAGGGCCTCGTTGGCGTAAATGTTGCCAACCCCCACCACCACGTGGTTGTCCATAATGAAGGATTTAACCGGGGCTTGTTTGTTCCTGGACAGGCGAAACAGCCAGGCACCGTTGAACGCCTCCGACAAGGGCTCCGGACCGAGCGCGCTGATCAGCGGGTGATGGCGCCATTCGGTGGTCCAAAGCCAGCACCCGAAGCGGCGGGGGTCGTTGAATCGCAGGCTGCGGTGGTTGCCGAGAACAAGCTCGACATGATCGTGGGTCATGGCCGGCGTGTCGTCGGTGATCACCCTGAGGCTTCCCGACATACCCAGATGCACAATCGCGGAGCCCGTATCAAAATGCAGGAACAAATACTTGGCCCGCCGTTCCACGGCTCGTATCACCTGACCTTCCAGGAGTGCCGGCAGATCGCCGGGAACCGGCCAGCGCAGGCTGGGATTGCGGACAATGACCTTGCGTACGGTCTGGCCTTCACAGTGGGGGGCGATGCCCTGGCGGGTGGTTTCAACTTCGGGTAATTCCGGCACGGCGCCTCCCCAGCGGATAGATTTTCAGCGAAACAGTGTAATCGTTAACAAAAAAGGCGCCAAACCCGGTTGTCCGAGCGTACAGCTGTACGCTAAAGTGGTGTTATCGACAACCCCCTTCGAGTGCCAGCGACATTCCGCACGCCGTATCGCCTTTCGAAGTAAATTGAGTTTTGAGGATTTTCTATGTGGTTTAATGGTCTTCTGGACCTTTCTGTGTGGCAGCTGATTGCCGTCACTCTGGTGATGACCCACGTCACCATCGTCAGTGTGACGCTCTATCTCCACCGCCATTCGGCCCATAATGCACTGGATCTGCATCCTGTGCTCAAGCACTTTTTCCGTTTCTGGTTGTGGCTGACTACGGCCCAGAACACCAAGGAATGGACGGCGATCCATCGCAAGCACCACGCCAAATGTGAAACAGAGGAAGATCCTCACAGTCCGGTTGTTCTGGGTATTCGCAAGGTACTGTTCGAAGGCGCTGAATTGTATGCGGCCTCTGCTACGCCCGAAACGCTTGAGCGCTATGGGCAACGCACTCCGGAAGACTGGATTGAGCGTAATCTGTACAGCCGTCACCGGGTTCTGGGTATTGCCCTGATGGCCCTGATTAATCTGGCGCTGTTTGGCGTTCACGGCATCTGGATCTGGGCGGTACAGATGATGTGGATCCCGGTCTGGGCAGCAGGTGTGGTAAACGGCATCGGTCATTACCTCGGCTACCGGAATTTCGAGTGCGCGGATAATGCCCGCAACATTTCTCCGCTGGGCATTCTTATCGGTGGTGAAGAGCTTCACAACAACCACCATACGTATCCGAACTCTGCCAAGTTGTCCCGTCGCTGGTACGAGGTGGATATCGGCTGGGGTTACATCCGTCTGTTCCAGCTGTTTGGCCTGGCGACCCCAAAGGGCTACCGGCCCATTGCCCATTATGTGCCCGGCAAGCAGGCTGTCGATGTTGAAACGGTGCAGGCGATTGCCAACAACCGCTTTGTGATCATGCGCCAGTATCGCAAGCGTGTGATGGAACCGGTACTCCGGCAGCAGAAAGCGCTGATGGATGATGAAATCCGGCCGCGTTACCGCAAGCTCAGGCAGCTGCTGTCCCGCGAGATCAGTTTGATCAAGCCCCGGGAGAAGGAGCACCTTGACACCGTTCTGGAACGTAATGAAGTGTTGCGACTGATTTACGAGAAGAGCCACGAGCTGCAGGCGCTCTGGCGTCAGCGTGGGCTCAAGCCGCAGGACAAGTTGCAGGCCCTGATGGAATGGTGCCGGGAAGCCGAGGCCAGTGGTGTGCGGTATCTTGAAGAGTTTGCCGCTCACCTGCGCGCGTACTCGCTGCGCCCCTCCAGCTGATTCTCTTGTCTTGTTAACCGGCGGCGGGCCATCAGTCGGCCGCCGGTTCCTCTTGCTCCCCAGCCCGGAATAAACAATAGCTGACCTGGCCGGCGGATTTCTGCCTGTGCAGGTGCCAGCTGGCGGGCACCGGGGGCAGGCTGAGCTCGCGCTCGTGTTCTACATAAACCCAACCCCCGGGTTTGATCCATTGCCGGGAATCCAGCAGTGGCATCAGCCGTTCCAGCCAGCCCTGCCGGAAAGGCGGATCCATGAACAGCACGTCGTAGCCCGGCTCTTCGCCTCTGGCCAGAAACTGTGCCACATCCTGGCAAACCACATGGCCCTTATCTGTCCCAAGCAGCCTGAGGTTATCCCGGAGCGCTTTTGCCAGCGCCGGGGTATGGTCCACCAGTGTCGTTGCGGCCGCCCCGCGGGACAAGGCCTCCAGCCCCAGGGCGCCGGAGCCGGCAAACAGATCCAGACAACGACTGCCTGCCAGGTGAAAACTCAACCAGTTGAACAGCGTTTCGCGCGTGCGTGCCGGGCTGGGCCTGACGCCGCCTGCGTCCGGGAAGTGCAGTTTCCGGCTACGCCAGTCGCCACCGATAATGCGCAATTCACCAGTGCTGGCTTGCTTGCCTTGAGAGCTGGCGGGTTTGCGGTGGGTTGGGGGGCGCCGTGCCATAGGCCGAGGAGACTCCGGTTGGTCAGGATGAATAGGGAACGGTGACAGATGATACCGGAAACCTCGATGCCGGTTAATCCATGGCCCTCACTTGCGCCCGCCAGTCTGCTAGAATGAGCGCTTTATTTTGGCAAGCCGCGCTTCTTGTGCGGAGTTCGGGAACCTGCGGCCTGTGCCCGCCCCTTTCAAACAGATGGATAGATTATGACGGCAGAGTGGATTTCAGTCGGCCTGTTGGCCCTTCTTGTTCTGTTTTTTGTGCTGGATATTGCCGGCAATCGTAAGCGGGCGCCCCGCCCTGAACCGGTTCCGCAACGCAAACCCGAGGTTGCCCGTGGCCCGGCCCCGATCGCGCCGGAGCCCGAGGCCAAAGCAGACACTCAGCCCGAGCCGGAAGCAGGCGTGCCTGAATCTGAGGCCGTTGAACCGGTATCGAAGCCGGAACCTGCAACGGTCGAACCTGAGCCAGAGCCAGAGCCAGAGCCAGAACCCGAGCCGCAGCCGGAAACAAAAGTCAGTGTCTTTGAGCGAATCAAACAGGGGCTGGGTAAAACCCGTGCCAGCCTGACTGGCGGTCTGGCGGATCTGTTCTCGGTCGGCAAGAAGATTGATGAGGACCTGCTGGAAGAGATCGAAACCACCCTGTTGATGGCCGATGTGGGGGTAACCGCTACGTCCGAGATCATCGACGCCCTGACCGATAAGCTGGAACGCAATCAGCTGAAAGATGGCGAGGCTCTGCGCACGGCGCTGAGGGATGAGCTGCATGGCCTGCTCAAGGACGTGACCCGCCCGCTGGAAATTGATGCGGCTAAACAGCCTTACGTCATCCTGATGGTTGGCGTGAACGGCGTGGGCAAAACCACCACAATCGGCAAGCTGACCCAGAAGTTCCAGAGCGAAGGTAAATCGGTCATGCTCGCTGCCGGCGATACCTTTCGGGCCGCGGCAGTTGAGCAACTGGAAGTATGGGGCGAACGGAACAACGTACCGGTGGTGGCCCAGCATACCGGTGCGGACAGTGCGTCGGTGATTTTTGACGCCATTGAATCGGCGAAATCCCGCGGTGTAGATGTGGTGATTGCGGATACGGCCGGCCGTCTGCAGAACAAGGACAACCTGATGAACGAGTTGTCCAAGGTGGTAAGGGTTATCAAGAAGCTGGACGATTCCGCGCCCCATGAAGTGATGCTCGTGCTGGATGCCGGTACCGGCCAGAACGCTCTGAGCCAGGCCCAGGTGTTCCAGCAGGCAGTTGGTGTCTCTGGCATTACGCTTACGAAACTGGATGGCACTGCCAAAGGCGGAATCGTGTTTGCGATCGCGCGTCAGTTGCAGTTGCCTATCCGGTTTATCGGGGTGGGCGAGCAGGCGGAAGATCTGCGCAGTTTTGATGCCGAAACCTTTGTGGACGCGTTGTTCGAAGACTGACGCCGGATAACGGAGTAGCCCCGATGATCGAGTTTCGCCAGGTAACCAAGCGGTATGACAGTGATCATACGGCATTGCGGGCTGTGAATTTTCAGCTTGACCGGGGAGAGCTGGCGTTTTTGACCGGTCATTCCGGCGCGGGCAAAAGCACGCTCCTGAAGTTGGTCATGGTGATGGAGCGGCCGACCGCCGGTGAGGTGGTTGTCGGCGGCCAGAAACTCAACAGCCTGCCCCGCCGGCAGATTCCGTATATCCGCCGGCATATCGGTGTGGTGTTCCAGAATCACCAGCTGCTGTTCGACCGCACAGTGTTCGATAACGTGGCCATGCCACTGGAAGTGATGGGGGCTTCGCCGGACGATACCGGGCGGCGGGTGCGGGCGGCCCTGGACAAGGTCGGCCTGCTGAAAAAAGAGAAAATGAATCCCATGCAGCTGTCCGGCGGTGAACAGCAACGGGTGGGCATTGCCCGGGCCGTGGTGAACAAGCCGCCGGTGCTGCTGGCGGATGAGCCGACGGGTAACCTGGATCCGGAATTGTCTGCAGATATCATGCGCCTGTTCACCCAGTTCAGTCAGGTGGGGGTGACGGTGCTCGTCGCCACTCACGATATTACTTTGATCAACGAAATGAACCGGCGCACGCTGACCCTGAACCAGGGCCAGTTGGTTGCGGGCGGAGGTGTGAGTGGTCACTGACTCCAGCCAGAAACCGGAAAGCCGGCGGGGCGCCAGGCGCGCCCGATCGCCATTGGGTGATCAGGCCCGCAGTTATCTCGGCCATCACCGGAAAGTGGCGCGGGACTCTATCCAGCGAATGCTGAAAACGCCGGTGGCCAGCGCCATGACCTGGACGGTGATGGGGGTTGCGCTGGCCCTGCCGATGGCTCTGCTGCTTTTATTGCACAGTCTGCAGGGGGTGAGTGCCGGTTGGGAAAGTACTGCGCGGATTACCGCGTATCTGACGATGGAATTGCCGGTGGCAGATGCCCGTGAACTGGCCCGGGATATTGAAACCGATGGCCGGGTGTCGTCAGTGCAGTTGGTGGAGCGGGATCAGGCCCTTGCGGATTTTCGGGCCAGTTCCGGACTGAACGATGCGCTGGATTTTCTGGGCGAAAATCCGTTGCCCCATACCGTGCTGGTCACTCCGGAAGACAGCGCCCGGTCGGCAGACGGGGTACAAGCCCTGGTGACCTTTATTGAAGGCCTGCCCGGAGTAGCACGGGTTCAGGTGGATCTGGGCTGGCTGCAGCGTCTGAACGCGATGACCGATATTCTCGCCCGCGCAGTCTGGACGCTGGCTCTGTTACTGGGGGTCGCCGTGATACTGGTGATTGGTAACACTGTGCGCCTGGCCATCGAAAACCGGCGGGACGAGATTCTGGTGGCGAAACTGGTGGGCGGAACGGACGCCTTTGTTCGTCGGCCGTTTCTCTATACTGGAGCCTGGTTTGGCCTGGGGGGCGGCCTGGTTGCCTGGCTGCTCATTCAGATGGCACTCTGGTGGTTGGGTGGGCCTATTGAGCGGCTGGCCGGGTTGTATCGCAGCGAGTTTGCATTGCAGGGGCCGGGTCTGGACGGCGCGCTGGCATTGATAATCACAGCGATGCTGCTAGGCTGGCTGGGTGCCTGGGTTGCGGTCAGGCGTCATCTCGACGATATAGAGCCGGGTGATATCGCCGGTGGTTGATCCGGATCGCGGGAACACCGTATTGCAAAGGCAATCGATTCTGTCTTAGTTTGAGGGCAGTAGAGAAAAGGCGAAATTTCCAGATGTCTGATTTTTAACGTTTTACTGGATTTTTCGGGAACTAATTGAGTTCTTGGCGGTCTCACAATCAGTTGTTATATTTAAAGGCTGTCAGGTTCGGAGGTTAATGCATGGGTACGAGTTTACAGCTGGTCGACAGACTGGTTCCGGGTGCAAATCTCGAGTCCTATATTCAGGCCGCGAGTCGCATCCCCGTTCTTTCGGTTGACGAAGAGCGGGATTTGGCAGAACGGCTGCACTACGAGGGCGACGTTGGGGCCGCACGACAGCTTGTGCTTTCGCATCTTCGCTTCGTGATCCATATTGCTCGCAGCTATTCCGGGTATGGCCTGGCCCAGGCCGATCTGATTCAGGAAGGCAACGTCGGCCTGATGAAGGCGGTCAAACGGTTCAATCCGGAGTACGGGGTGCGCCTGGTGTCGTTCGCCGTGCATTGGATTAAAGCCGAGATTCACGAATTCATCCTGCGCAACTGGCGCATTGTGAAAGTGGCGACCACCAAAGCCCAGCGTAAGCTGTTTTTCAATTTGCGTAGCCAGAAGAAAAAGCTGGCGTGGCTGAATCACGCAGAGCTGAAGGCCGTGGCCAATGATCTGGGTGTCGAGCCGCGCGTGGTGCGCGAAATGGAAGGCCGTTTGGCGTCTCAGGATACCGCTTTTGACGGTCCGATGGATGATGACGAGGACAGCGCCTACCAGGCCCCGGCCCACTACCTGGAAGATCGCCGGAGCGACCCGGCCGTGCAGCTGGAAAATGCGGATTGGTCCGAGGATTCCAACGGGCGCCTGATGCTGGCGCTGGAGCAGCTCGACGAGCGCAGTCAGGATATTCTGCGTGAGCGTTGGTTGTCGGAGAGCAAGTCGACGTTGCATGAGCTGGCCGACAAGTACGGGGTGTCCGCTGAGCGGATCCGCCAGCTTGAGAAAAACGCCATGAAGAAGATCCGGGTGCAGATGGCCGAGGTCGCCTGAGGTTTATTGCCAGCCCGGAAGATGAAAACGCCACCACCGTTCGCGGTTGGTGGCGTTTTTGTTTGTATAATCCGCCTAAACCATTTAATTCACGTGGCTGGGAAGAAGGGATTGGGGTAGCCTTTCCAAAAAACGCTCCTGCGGCACCCCTACGGGGCCCGGCCCGCAATCACAGATTGCGGTCGCTCAGCTGTCGCATGAAGCGTTGCTTCATAATCGCTCGGCTGAGCCCATGTGGCGCTTCTGCTCCGCCATCCATGGCTCCGCAAATTTTTGGAAAGGCTACCCCAATCCCTTCGACGGGCTTCTGAGTGGGACTCCCCAAAATGTCTGCACATTCTCCTCGTATCGCTTTTCTCGGCATCGGCCTGATGGGCACGCCGATGACCCGTAATCTGCTGGACGCCGGTTTTTCCATGACGCTCTGGAATCGCACCGCCAGCAAGTGCGAGCCCTTTGCCAGCGAAGCGACGATCGCCGGGACGCCCACCGAGGCGGTGGTGGATGCCGACATTGTGATCACCATGCTGGAAAATGGCCAGGTGGTGGATGATGTGCTGGTAAAGCAGGGTGCTATGGCTGCGGTGAAGCCGGGTGCGCTTGTGATCGATATGAGTTCGGTGCAGCCTTCGCTGGCGCGGGAGCATGCCGAGTTGGCCGCAGAGCAGGGGGCGGATTATGTCGATGCGCCGGTGTCCGGCGGTACGGTGGGTGCGGCCGAGGCTCGCTTGAGTATCATGGCGGGCGGCTCGGAAGCCGATATCGAGCGGGCTTTGCCGGTGTTCAGCGCGCTGGGCAAATGCACCCGCATCGGGCCGGTCGGAGCCGGTCAGTTGGCGAAGCTGGCTAATCAGGCGATTGTGGGCATTACCATCGGGGCTGTGTCTGAGGCGCTGTTGCTGGCAGCCAAAGGTGGCGCGGATCCGGCCGCTGTGCGGGAAGCGCTGATGGGCGGGTTTGCCGGTAGCCGGATTCTGGAACTGCATGGCCAGCGGATGATTGACCGGGACTTCGCGCCGGGCGCTCCGGCCCGCATCCAGCTCAAGGATATGCGGATGATTCTGGATGAGGCCCGCTCGGAAAATCTGACCCTGCCGCTGGCCCAGCAGGTGCATAATGAATACCTGGCCCTGTTCGCCAATGGCCACAGCGATGTCGATCACAGCGGCCTGTTGCTGGAGCTGGAGCATCTGAACGGCGCCTTGATGGGTTCCCTGGGCCGAGGCCCCAAGCACTGAATTAACCGGAGAAATCTGCCATGCCCCGTTTTGCGGCCAACCTGAGCATGCTGTTTACCGAAGTGCCGTTTCTGGAACGTTTCGCCCGGGCCCGACGTGCCGGGTTCCGCGGCGTGGAGTATCTGTTTCCCTATGAGTGGCCGGCCGAACAGCTGGCGGAGCGGCTTCAGAGCAACGGGCTGGAACAAGTGCTGTTCAACCTGCCGCCCGGCGACTGGGCAGCGGGAGAGCGTGGCATTGCCTGTCTGCCGGATCGCATCGAGGAGTTTCGCGCCGGTGTCGAGCAGGGCATTCACTACGCCCGGATGCTGGACTGCAAGCAGCTCAACTGCCTTGCAGGTTTGAAGCCCGAATCCGTTGCCGAGGAAGACGCCTGGCAGACCCTGGTGGCGAATGTGCAGTATGCAGCCGACCGCTTCGCCGAAGCAGGTTTGACCCTGTGTCTGGAAGCCATCAATTCGAGGGTGGATATGCCGGGCTTCATGCTCGATACCAGTGGCAAGGTGATGGCGCTGATTGAGGCGCTGGAGGCAGACAACGTGCGCCTGCAGTACGATCTCTACCATAGGCAGATCATGGAAGGGGATCTGGTCCGTGGCATCGAGTGCCTGCTGCCCTGGATTGGCCACATCCAGTTTGCTGATAACCCCGGGCGACATCAGCCGGGAACCGGTGAAATTAACTTTTCGAATGTTTTCGCGGCTATCGACCGGCTTGGCTACAGCGGCTGGGTGAGTGCAGAATACCGCCCCGCCGGCCCGACGGAAGCGTCTCTGGCCTGGTTTGAGGGACTGAATTGACCGTCGCCATTGGCGACACCCTCTTACAAGATGGTAACTGGCCGGTTTCGGGCGTTCTTCGTACCCTTGTTGTTAATGTTATCCGCTATCAGGAGGAAGGCCGGTGAAAGCGCTGGTAATCGAAGATGATCGGGATGTGGCAAGCTATCTGCTGAAGGGGCTGAAGGAATCCGACTTCGTGGTCGACCATGCAGCCGATGGCAAAGAAGGCATGATGATGGCGGCCAGCGAAGAATACGACATCATGATTGTCGACCGTATGTTGCCAGGCATGGACGGACTTTCCATCATCAAGACGGTACGGGCAACCGGCAATCAGACCCCGGTACTGATTCTCAGCGCCCTGGGGGATGTTGACGACCGTGTTGAGGGGCTGCGTGGCGGCGGTGACGATTATCTGACCAAACCGTTCTCCTTCACCGAGCTGCTGGCACGAATCGAGTCGCTGATCCGGCGTAACCGCCAGGCGGCAGAGACCGAAACCTTGCTGAAAGTGGCCGACCTGGAAATGGACCTGCTGGCCCGCACGGTGAAGCGTGCCGGCCAGAACATCGATGTCCAGCCCCGGGAGTTCCGGTTACTGGAATACCTGATGCGCAATGCCGGCCAGGTCGTGACCCGGACCATGCTGCTGGAGAAGGTGTGGGATTACCATTTTGATCCCCAGACGAATGTCATCGACGTTCACATCAGCCGCCTGCGTGCCAAGATCGACAAGGAATTCGATACTCCCCTGTTGCAGACAGTGCGGGGGGCAGGATATATGTTGCGTGAAACTGCTTAGTCAGCTAAGAACATCGTCGTTCCAGCTTGCCCTGCTGTACATGGTGGTGTTTGCCACCTCCGTGTTCCTGTTGCTGGCGTTTATCTACTGGCGCACAGCCGGGTTCATGACTGCCCAGACTGACGAGACCATTGAGGCGGAAATCGCCGGGCTGGCGGAGCAATACCGCAGCCGCGGCGTCAACGGCCTGATCACCATCATCCGGGAGCGGGTCGCCCGGGATCCGAACGCCAAATCCATTTATCTGCTGACTACCGACGACTTCCTGAAACTGGCCGGCAATATCGAAACCTGGCCGGAAGGCAGTCGCTCATCTGACAGTGGCTGGATCAATTTTACTCTCAATCCCGATGTCGGCTGGCAGGGCGCCGAACGCCTGGCCCGCGCTCGTATTTTCGAGGTTCAGGGTGGTCTCAGGCTTCTGGTTGGCCGTGATGTCGACGACCTGACCAACCTCAAGCGGGTGATCGAAACGGCCATCAACTGGGGGATGGGGATAACCCTGGCGCTGGCGCTTCTGGGCGGCTTCCTGATGAGTCGAAGCACTACCCGCCGAATCGAGGTAATCAACAACACCTCTCGGCGGATCATGAATGGCCATCTGTCCCTGCGAATTCCCACCCGCGGTACCGACGACGACTTTGATCAGTTGGCCGAGAACCTGAACCAGATGCTGGATCGGATAGTCTACCTGATGGAGGGTGTCCGCCATGTGTCTGACAGCATTGCCCATGACTTGCGCACGCCACTGACCCGGCTGCGCAATCAGCTGGAAAATACCCTGATTACCGTTGATAACGACGAGGCGCGGGAGCACGTTGGCCAGGCGGTTGCGGAAGCCGATCAGTTGTTGGCAACGTTCAATGCGCTGCTGCGCATTGCTCGCCTGGAAACCCGCGGCAACTCGGCTGATATGAGAGTGGTGGCCCTTGATGAACTGGTGAGTGATGCCTGCGAACTCTACGAGGCGGTTTCCGAAGACAAAGAGCAGGGCTTTTCCCAGGAGCTTGAGCAGGATGTCCGGATTGAGGGCGATCGGGACCTCCTGTTCCAGATGATCAGCAACCTGATTGATAACGCCATCAAGTACACGCCTGAGCACGGTGCCATCAAAGTGGTGGTCCGCAGGGACGGGGCGGGTGCGGTGTTCGAGGTGCAGGATTCCGGTATCGGTATCCCGGATGACGAGAAGGACCAGGTATTCCAGCGATTCTATCGGGTTGGCAAAAGTCGTTCGTTACCGGGTAATGGCCTGGGCCTGAGCCTGGTGTCGGCCGTGGCGGAAATTCATCAGGGCCAGATTCTGCTGAGCGACACTCACGCCGGCGAGGAAATGCCCGGCCTGACCGTAACCGTGCGTATGCCCGCGTATACCGGCGTAAAAAAGCGAATCCGGGCGGCACAGCCTGACGATGCGATTTCTGCGGAGGGCAGGCACAGCTCCGCAGATATCGATGTAAGCTGATTTACTGGCTGGCGCGGAACCGGCTGATTCTCTTCAGGACCGGGCCAATCAGGGCATCCGTCCGTGCCTCAACGTGCTGGCTGAGGTGATCGAACTGGGCACGGCGGCGATCAACTTTGGCCTGGATGCTGTCCCACTCCCCTTCAAGATGCTTTTGTTCGTTCATCAGAAAAGCGGCCAGGTTGTGACGATTGATGCGACTGGTGATACCCAGTTGGTCCAGCCGGAAGCCCAGGCTATCAACGCCTTCAAGTGCCAGGTTGGTGAATGTTTTGGTATCCATTGAGACGTCTCCATTAGAAATCGGGTCTGATAGCCAGTAACGCTAATCGTCGTTGCTAGAGTGTTCAACCTAAATTGTCGCCGGTAGGTTCTCTTGCCAAAAGGTAATCGCATGGCCACGGGCAGGTAATAGTCAATATGCAGAATAGAGGGTGTAGATGTGGAAGCGGGCAGAGGTTCTGCTTGCTTCTCCCTCCAGCACAGCGCTAGCCTTATACCCCGTTACTGACGGGGTTTTTTTATGCCCCTTTTCGACCCACTGTCCGAACCCGGGATGCCGATGATCAACCGTACTGCCTCCGGTGGTAACCGACCGCGCTACATAACGCCCGAGGGTGAGCAGGCTCTCAGGGAAGAACTGCAGTATCTCTGGAAAGTGAAGCGACCGGAGGTTACCCAGGCCGTGCGTGAAGCGGCTGCACAGGGCGATCGCTCAGAGAACGCTGAATATATCTATGGCAAAAAGCAGCTCCGTGAGATTGATCGCCGTGTGCGTTTTCTCAGTAAGCGCCTCGATGAGGTGTCGGTGGTGAATCGGTTGCCGGAGGACCAGAGCCGGGTGTTTTTCGGTGCCTGGGTAACCGTGGAGGACGAGGATGGTCATGAGCGGGCGTATCGCATCGTGGGCGCTGATGAATTTGACCTTGAGAAAGGCTACCTCAGTGTGAACGCACCCTTGGCCAGGGCGCTGATTGGCAAGCACCTGGATGACGAGGTGTCGGTGAAAACACCGGAAGGCTGGAAGGAGGTCGTTATTACCGGTATTCGCTATCAAACGGCCCAGGATGACAAGTGAGTGGTGTCACAAAACAGTCTTTTTTTTAGGCAGGGTGTTAGTTTTGGCGATAAACTGATCAAATATTGTCACCCGCCAGGGTAGAAACAGGATCGGGCCAGGATGAAAGCCATGACAACCAAAAAATGGACGGTGTTGATGCGGTGCTTGCCAGCCTATCTGGTTATGCCGTTGATGTTGTTGGGGGCGGGGCCTGTGTTCGCTCAGGACGAAGGCGATGCAGCCTTTGAATATGAGGAGCGCTCCACTCTTGAGACCATTCCGTTTCGTTCTGTCGAGGAAGAAGAGCTGGCGAATACCGTGATTGAGGGCGGACTGGCGGCGCCGGCAGCGGGAGTACCAGTTCAGCAGGCGACCGAGGATGATTTTTATCTCGATCCATTAGCTTTGCAGCCCAGGGACAGTCGTACCGATCTGGGGCGGTCCGAAATTCCTGTCGATATCCGCTTCAGCAATCCCAAGGTCATTCCCGGCCAGAGTCATGGCAACAACTATGTGATCCGGCCTCCGGAAAATCGTACGTACGATACCCTGAACACCAATGTGACCGGTCGATAGGTTCCGGAGACGTTAGCCTGACTCAGGCCGCTGCGAAATCGGCGGCGAGGGCCTGCTTGCCAAGTACATCCTCGTAGAAAAAATTCAGGGCCTGGGTTGCCTGGTTCAGCCTGGCCCGAGACACCCGAATCTTTTCCTTCAGGTAGGACAGGAACAGTCTCTGCTCCTCTTCGCCCAGATCGTCCGGATCTTTCAGGTCATGAAACAGCACAAATCGGCTGATCCAGTGCAGGTAGGTTTGTTCTGTGCGTTGGTTCAAGTGGCGCTTGTGGACGGCGGCCCTTACCTGGCCAATCATGCCCGGGCGGGATTCCTCCAGAACCTCGATAATATCCATGATGGGTACTCGTTCAAAACGTGTTGTTGTTATGGTGCGCGCATCATATGACAAACGTTTGAACAGCGCAAAGCCGAAGGCAGGGGCAGCGCCCCGTTGCCGATGGAGGGCAGCGGGGCCGGGGATTACTTCAGGGATTCGAGCTTGTCGATGTACTGCTGCATGGCGTCGTCACTGGACATACCTTTCAGTTTTTCCCAGGCGTCGTATTTTGCGCGGCCCACAAAATCCATCATGCCCGGGCGTTTGCCACCGACGTCGCCGTCGGTTGCCTGCTTGTAAAGCGCGTAGAATTCCAGCTTGAGTTCGTTGGAGGGTTTGAAGTCTCCCTCCGCAGACTGGATGTAGTTCACCGCTTCGTCAAATTTTGCTTTCAGGTCACTCATGTTGTGTCTCCGTGGTGTTGGTGATTTTTTCCATTCGATGTGCCGCAGTATAGCGAGCCGGCCAGAAGGCGTCATTGACCGAAATAGCACTTGCGCAGTCAGATCGGCAGCCTGGCAAAAGTTTGCCCAAGCACACAGTTTGAGGTTTTTCTGGCCAGTTTTTGCTTGAGAACCCCCGGTGACCTGTGTACAGTTTCCCGCGTTGTCTGCCAGGACGGCAGGCACAAGGGATTGACACAATTGCAAATGATTTGCACAGGGAGCACGCCATGTCTGCCAAAGACGGTTCCGTCGCGCCGAAAGAGCGCATCAATATCAAGTATGTCCCCGCCACTGGCGATCAGCAGGCCGAAACCGAACTGCCACTGAAAATGTTCGTGGTTGGCGATTTCAAAGGCCATGCTGAAGAAACCCCCATTGAAGACCGCAAGGCCATTTCTGTCGACAAGAACAATTTCCGTTCTGTCATGAAGGAAGCCGGCCTGACGCTTTCTACCAGCGTTTCCAACAAGCTTGAAGACGGTGCGGACGATCTCCCCGTCAACCTGGAATTCCAGGGGCTTGAAGATTTTTCCCCAGACAGCATTGCCCGCCAGGTGCCCGAGCTCAAGAAGCTGATCGAGCTGCGCGAAGCTCTGGTTGCCCTCAAAGGCCCGCTGGGTAACGTGCCGTCGTTCCGTTCCAAGTTGCAGGAGCTGCTGGACAACGACGACGCCCGGGAAAAGCTACTGGCGGAACTCGAACTGGCCACTGACGGCGGCGAGTAAGCCTGACACGGGAAACCGGTCACTCACACCGATTATCAATCACGTACTGAAGGGATGTGGTATGTCTGATACTGCTGTGCAGCAATCTGCTGCCTCCGAATCCGCCGCTGATGGCTCTTTGCTTGACCAGGTGATGGCCAACAGCCGCATGGCTCCGGCCGACGAAGGCTACGACGTGGCCCGCAAAGGGGTGGCGACATTTATTGCCAACCTGTTGAACAGCGACGAAAAAGGCCAGCCGGTCAATAAGGCGCTGGTGGACCAGATGGTGGTCGAACTGGACCGCAAGATCAGCGCCCAGATGGATGAAATCCTGCATGCGCCGAAGCTGCAGGAGCTGGAATCCTCCTGGCGTGGTCTGAAGCTGATGGTTGATCGCACCGACTTCCGTGAGAACATCAAGGTGGACGTACTCCACGCCACCAAGCAGGAGCTGCTGGAAGACTTCGAGTTCGCACCCGATGTCACCCAGACCGGCTTTTACCAGCACATCTATTCGGCCGAGTATGGTCAGTTCGGTGGCGAGCCTGTGGGTGCCATCGTGGGCAATTATGCCTTCAGCCCGTCCACGCCGGATATGAAACTGCTGCAGTATGTGTCGTCGGTGGGTGCCATGTCCCACGCACCTTTCCTGTCGTCGGTAGCGCCGTCTTTCTTCGGTGTCGACAGCTACCAGGAACTGCCGGCCATCAAAGAACTGAGTGCCGTTTTCGAGGGACCGAAATACGCCAAGTGGCGCTCCCTGCGTGAATCCGAAGATGCCCGTTATCTGGGGCTGACGGCGCCGCGCTTCCTGTTGCGGGTGCCTTACGATCCCACTGAAAACCCGGTGCGCAGCTTCAACTATAAGGAAGATGTGTCCGGCGACCACGAGCACTATCTGTGGGGCAACACCTCGTATCTGCTGGCCACGCGCCTGACCGAGAGCTTCGCCAAGTACCGCTGGTGCCCGAACATTATCGGCCCCCAGAGTGGCGGTGCAGTGGAAGACCTGCCGGTGCATACCTTTGAGTCTTTCGGCCAGCTGGAAGCCAAGATTCCGACCGAAGTGCTGATCACCGACCGCCGGGAATACGAGCTGGCGGAAGAAGGTTTCATTGCACTGACCATGCGAAAAGGCAGCGACAATGCCGCATTCTTCTCGGCCAACTCGGTGCAGAAGCCCAAGCAGTTCCCGAATACCAAGGAAGGCAAGGAAGCGGAGACCAACTACAAGTTGGGCACCCAGCTGCCGTACATGATGATCGTGAATCGCCTGGCCCACTACATCAAGGTGCTGCAGCGCGAGCAGATCGGTTCCTGGAAGGAGCGCCAGGATCTGGAGCGGGAACTGAACACCTGGATTCGCCAGTATGTGGCAGACCAGGAAAACCCGCCGGCAGATGTGCGCAGCCGCCGCCCTTTGCGCGCCGCGAAAGTGGAAGTCTCCGATGTGGAAGGCGACCCGGGCTGGTACCAGGTATCCCTGGCCGTCCGGCCGCACTTCAAATACATGGGCGCCAACTTCGAGCTATCGCTGGTTGGCCGACTGGACAAGGATTAATCCGTGTTCGGTGGCCCCGGCACTGACGGCGTTCGCAACACCGGCAGCCTGTTTGAGAGGCTTGAACAGGCGGCCGCCCCGGCAGGGCAGGGCATGGGTGAGCTGACCCATGTGGTGGAATCCATCAAGCGCCATCTGGTGCGCCTGCTGAATGCTCATCCGGGCAACAGCGCCAGTGTGCCGGATCTCGGACTGCTGGATTTCAACGACGCCACCCTGGGTACCCATGATCTGAGTATCCAGATTCGCAGCGCCATCCGTCAGTGCATCGAGAAGTTTGAGCCGAGAGTAAAGCGGGTGGACGTGGTGGCCATGCCACCGGGCCCGGACCCGTTGCAGTTGAAGTTCCAGGTAACGGTTTACCTGAACGTTGCGGGAAGCGACGATCGGACAACCATAGACCTGGTTTTGGATGATAAGCGGTACTACCGGGTTGTTTAGACCTGGTGGTTGGAGGAGATGGAGACACTTTTCTTCTGGGAAAAAATAACTCGCTTTGCTCAGACATCTTTTTTCCCGCCAGAAAAGCATCCCCATCTCCTCCGGCCAACGTGAGTGGAATGCGGTCCGGATTATTCGGAGCCAGAAAGGAAGCAGACCAGGTGCAGTAAAAATGAAGTTGAATCGCTTTTACAGGGATGAGTTGAGCTTTCTGCGGTTGCAAGGCAGGGAATTTGCCGAAGCACACCCGCAGCTCACCCGCTTTCTGTCCGAACAGAGCACCGACCCGGACGTCGAGCGGCTGCTGGAAGGCTTCGCCTTTCTGACCGGCAAGCTGCGGGAAAAAGTTGAGGACGAGTTTCCGGAGCTGACTCATTCTTTGTTGAATATGCTCTGGCCCAATTACCTGCGGCCGGTGCCCAGCTGCACCATCATACGGTTTGATCCGCAGCTGCACGCCATCAGTGAACGCCAGGTTGTCGAGCGTCATACCGAAATCAAAAGCCGCCCGCTGGGGGATGGCAACCGTCAGACGCAGTGTCGGTTCCGTACCTGCCGCGCGGTGGATATCTTCCCGGTGAGCGTGGCCGAGGTGTATGCCGAGCATTCCCGGGAAGTATCCTCGGTCACCGTGGATCTGGCCCTGCACACCGACCAGCCGCTGGATGGCATCGGCCTGGAAAGCCTGCGTTTTTACCTGGGCGGCGACAATCATACGGCAGAGACCCTGTATCTTTGGCTGAATCATTACCTCACCCGAATGGAGTTGGTGATAGGCGACAGCGTGTTCAGTCTGCCGTCCTCGCTGTTACAGCCGGTTGGATTTGCCGCGGATGAGGCGATCCTGCCTTATCCCAAGAACGCCTACGCCGGTTACCGCATTATCCAGGAGTACCTGAGTTTTCCGGAGGCGTTCCGGTTTGTCGATATCGCCGGCCTGAAATCCCGATTGCCCGCGGTTCAGGCTGACGAAATCAGCCTGCGATTCCATTTCAGCCGGATTCTGCCACCGGATACACGGGTGACCCGGGATTCAATGCAGCTGTACTGCACCCCGGCGGTGAACCTGTTCAAACACGAGGGCGAGCCAGTGGACCTGAATGGCCGCCAGACCGAATACCGTATTTCACCATCCAGTCGTTGCCCTGAACACTACGAGGTATTCAGTATTGAGCAGGTCGAGGGCTGGCTTGAGGGGCGATCCGGACGAGGCGAGCCTCGCCTCTACACGGCATTCGAAAGCTTTCAGCATGAAGTCGAGCGGGATCGAGGCCGCACCGCGCTGTATTACCGGGTTCGCACCCGGGAGAGCGCGCGCGGCGATGGGTTTGATCACTATATGTCGTTTGTGCGCGGTGACGAAAGCGAGTGTCTGAACCGCCAGGAAGCGGTGTCGCTCACGCTCACCTGCACCAATCGTCAGTTGCCGCAGCAGTTAGCGGTGGGTGAGGTCTGCATGGCCACCGAGAGCACCCCGGCCTTTGCGGCGTTCAGTAATATCACGCGCCCGACGGCAACTCTGCGGCCGACGCTGGATGGCAGCCTGTTGTGGACGCTGATTTCCAACCTGTCGCTGAACTACCTGTCGATGCTGGACGTCGACGCGCTGCGCACCGTGCTTCGGGTGTATGACTTCCGGGCTCTGGTAGACCGTCAGGCCGAGCGGGTATCCCAGAAACGGCTGGCGGGGATCAGTGGCATCACCACCAAGCCGGTCGACCGGATGATCCGCGGGCTACCGGTGCGCGGTATTCGTTCGGAGCTCATGCTGGACCAGCAAGGGTTCGCCAGTGAGGGCGACCTTTACCTGTTCGGCACCGTGCTGAGCCAGTTTTTTGCGCTTTACGCGAGTATCAATGCTTTTCATCAGCTGGAAGTAGTGAATACAGATAATCAGGAACGGTACACATGGACGTTACAGCAAGGTCAGCAGCCGCTGATGTAGCCGGGCTGGAACCCGTTCTCGGCAACGCGCGGCGATACAGTTTTTTTCAGCTGGTGGATCTGATTCACCGGCATCATGGAGACGACCTGGAGCGCGGCGGGCACAACGAGCCTCGCCAGGAACGGATTCGGTTTTCGGCCTCGGCCGGGCTGGGTTTTCCCGGCAGTGATGTGGTATCGGCGTTGTCACCGGAACATGAACACGCACCTTACCAGATGGAAGTCAGCTTCCTCGGTTTGCATGGGTCCCAGTCGCCGCTGCCCGGTTATTACCTGGAGGATCTGGCCTGGGAAGCCGGGCAGAACCTTGGCGTGCGTCGGCATTTTCTGGATTTCTTTAATCACCGGCTGGTGACGCTGTTTCACCGGGCCTGGCGAAAATACCGGTATTACATCCGCTTTCAGCCCGGAGCCAGCGATGGCTTTTCGGAGCTGGTATTTGCTCTGACCGGTCTGGGGGACAGTCGGTTGCGTGAAGCGACGCCGGTGAACTGGTCCAAGATGCTGGCCTACGCGGGTTTGATGGCGGGCCGGAGCCGGTCGCCGGAGGTGGTCAGCGGCATTGTCGGGCACTGTTTCGATCTGGACGACGTCAGTATCGAACAGTGGGTGTTGCGCAAAGTGGACATTGCTCCGGATCAGCAAACCTCCCTGGGCCGGGCCAATGCCACCCTGGGTGAGGACACACTGGTGGGCTCACGCATCCGGGATCGCAGCGGCAAGTTTATTCTCCGGCTGCGCAATCTGACCCGGCAGCGGTTTGCGGATTTTCTGCCCAATGGCCGGGATCACCAACGCCTGGTCAAACTGGTGGAATTCGCTACCCGGGAGCAACTGGCCTATGACCTGGAGCTGCAAATGCGGCCCAAGGATATTCACCCCATACAGCTGGGGTCGGACGTTCGCCTGGGCTGGAATTCTTTTGTGACGCCGGATCGGGCCCGTGGGCGCCCGGCGGTGCGAATACAGATCAGACGTTAAGGCAGGGAGCCGGAGACGTGACACAAGAAGCAGAACTGACATTGGTGATCACCAACCCGACGGAAACCGGTGGTGGTGCCAGCATTGAACATAGCTTCGGAACCCGTGGCGGTTCCATCGGCACCGCGGCCAGCGACAGCTGGCAGCTTTCGCCTCACCGTACCGGCGCTGTCGCTGGCCATGCCGAGGTGCGTTACCTGGACGGTGGCTTCTGCCTGATTGATCGCAGTGGCCGGACCTACATCAACAGCAGCAGTCAGCCTGTGGGGCGGGGCCGTCGTGCCCGACTGAGCCACGGCGACACCGTGACCATAGGCCGCTACCAGATACGGGCCGAACTCTCCGGCGTCCCGGCGGCTGTCGGTGAAACCGACCACGACGCACGCGAAGATCATGCTCTGGTGGATGCGGCAGAGAATGGTTTACGGCATGCCGCTAACGAACAGAACCGGCCTGAAGGTCGCGAGCCTCTGGAGGGTTTGCAGCCGGCAGCCGGCGATCCGGTCAGCTGTGATCCGCTGGCGCCCTGGCAGCAAAAACCGACGCGCCCGGACGAGGAGGCTCCCGAGCTGCTGGCCAGCGACCAGGCCTGGTTTGCCCGTTCGGCTGAGGTTAGCGATGAGTACCGGGAGAACCGGGATGTGGCCATGGGTCTGCCGGTCACCCCACAACGCGAGCATAAGGAACGACAGGGAATGTCCGAAACGACACGAAACATGCGGGAGGTCAGCCGCCAGCACATCAGTGGTGCACCACTGCTCCGGGGGCTGGACGCGGATATTGATTTTGCCGACAGCGACGAAATGCGGCTGTTTCTGGAGGAAGCCGGCCAGACCCTGAAGGCAACGGTGGAAGGATTACTGGCGCTGCATCAGGGCGAAGACAGCCGTCACCAGGCGCTGCGCACCCGCTTGCAGCCCATCGAGGACAACCCGCTGCGGCTGGCCAACGACTATCCGGACACCATTCAGACCCTGTTTGCCGCCCAGCGCAGCCCGGTGCATCTGTCGGCCCCCGCCGCTGTCCGTGAGAGCCTGGAAAGCCTGAATCACCACCAGCAGGCCACCCGTGAAGCCATTCGCGAGGCGCTGGAAGCCATTCTGCACGCCTTCTCACCGGAAGCCTTGTTGCGCCGGTTTCACGGCTATCGCCGTGGTTTGCAGGACAACGAAGACGAGGGCCGCTGGGCCTGGGATATGTACCAACACTATTACCGTGAACTGAAATCCAGTCGTCAGCAGGGTTTCGAACGCCTGTTCCAGGAAGTGTTCGACCAGGCTTATGACCAACACTTGCGCCAATTACAGAGGGAGAAACTGTTGTGAAGTACTGCAAATGGAGCTTGCTGGTTGTTGCTTTGATTCTGGCGGGGTGTAGCACCCCTTACAACGCGGTGACCAAGACCGCCAAGGTGCTCTGGGATCCTGATATTCCTGTTGGCTACCCGGAAGATCTGCCCAGCCGGGTGGATCTGACCATGCTGGCGGAACCGAACGTGAACCCGAACGAATCCCTGGCGCCCACCCCCATTGCGTTTCAGGTGATTGAACTGCGGGACAGCTCGCTGCTGATGGCGGGCGATTTCGACCAGCTGTTGAACGACCTGGAGGACTCTCTGGGCCAGAACTACGTGGACCATAGCGATTACAGTCTGGTGCCTGGTCAGTTCAAGTTTGTCGAGCCGTTCGAGGTCAGCGAAGACACCCGCTACATCGCCGTGATCGCTTTCTACGCCTACCCGAACCTGTCCCAGTGGAAAAAAGTGGTGAAGGTCGACCCGATTGGCGGACGGTATCACCTGCTGGTGAACCTGCGCGAACGTGAAGTGCAACTCAGACGGTCGGATGAAAGCTAATGGCAGTCACGAATCGAGTGGTCTGGAGTGATGGGCTGTTCATCAAACCCCAGCACTTCCAGCAACAGCAACGCTATCTGGAACACCAGATCAACGAACGGGCTCTGGCCGTCTCGGACTACCTGTTCGGGTTCAGTGATCTGGAGCTCAATGCCGAATACCTGAGTTTTGGCCGGGTCGGACTGGTGCGGGCCTCCGGACTGTTTCCGGACGGAACCCGGTTCAACCTGCCCCAGGACGACGTGATGCCGGAGCCGCTGGAGATCACCGATGCCTCGGTGGCCAACCAGGTGGTCTATCTGGCTTTACCTCTGGGCAGCGATAGCCTGGCCGAAGTCGAATGGCCGGAAGCGCCCGTGGCCGGCCGGTTCCAGGCGCAGCCGGTGGAAGTGCGGGATCTGCATTCCATTGACGGCGATGCTCACACCATCGATGTGGGGCGGGTGGCTCCGCGCCTGATGCTGGAGCGGGAAGATCGCAGTGCCTATGCGGCACTGGCCATTGGCCGGATTCTGGAAAAACGTCCCGATGGCAGCCTGGTGATGGACCCGAACTTCCTGCCGACCATGCTCAGTGTGCGCTCGGCGCCAAGGCTTCAGCGCTTTGTCGGCGAAATGGCGGGTTTGATGCAGGAACGGGCCCGAAACATTGCCGAACGGGTGGGCGCGCCCGGGCAGGGTGGTGTCGCCGATGTCTCGGATTTCATGCTGCTGCAGATGCTGAACCGGGCGCACCCGCGCTTCATGCACCTGGCACGGCTGCGTCAGTTGCACCCGGAGCGTTTGTACGAAGCGCTTCTGGAGCTGTGTGGCGAGCTGGTCACCTTTACCGATGAAAGCCGTTTGCCGAGGGAATTCACCCCTTACGATCACGATCTGCCGGAAGCCTGTTTCAGCCCACTGATGCAGATTCTGCGGCAGGCGTTGAGCACGGTCCTGGAACCCCGGGCACTGTCGATTGCCCTGCAGCAGCGCCAGTACGGACTCACTGTTGCACCGGTTCAGGATGGCCAGTTGATGAACGACGCCGAATTCATTCTGGCGGTCAAAGCCGATATGCCACTGGACGACCTGCGCAAACAGTTTGTTCAGCAGTGCAAGGTGGCCTCTGTGGAGAAGATTCGGGATCTCATCAGCCTCCAGCTGCCGGGCATCCCACTGTCGGCACTTCCGGTGGCCCCGCGTCAGTTGCCCTACCACGCCGGCTTTGTGTATTTCCGATTGGACGATCAAAGCCAGGCCTGGCAGATGCTGGACAACGCCAGTGGATTTGCCTTCCACGTGGCGGGCAGCTTCCCGGGGCTGGAGATGCAATTCTGGGCAATCAGGAGCTAAATCATGGCAGATGCACCGGTAATGGACAGACCAGATAACACCAGGGATTCGGGTGATCGTGCATTCAGCGACCTTTTGTTTGCCGATAGCGGCGCCGGCCAGTCGCCGGTTGAATCCGATGACAGCAGCTTCCAGCTTCGTGGCCTGGAAGATAACCGGCTGATTGACGCCGCCACCCCGCTGCTGGGACTGGTTATTCGGGTGCGGCGACTGGCGGATTTCCGCGAGGTGGAAACCCTGTACCAGCAGGTAGTGGACGAAGTCGCCGCCGTTGACCGGGAACTGGTGGAGCAGGGCTATGAGCGCCCGACGGTGGTGGCCTACCGCTACGTGCTTTGCGCCTTCATCGACGAGGCTGTGCTGGGTACCGACTGGGGCGCCCACAGCGTATGGTCTCAGCATTCGCTGCTCAGCCGATTCCATAACGAAACCTGGGGTGGCGAAAAGGTGTTTGCCATCCTGGCCCGCATGGAAAAAGAGCCGGCCCGCTACCGGGACATGCTTGAGTTCATCTATCTGTGCCTGTGTCTGGGTTTTGAGGGTCGCTACAAGGTCATGGAAAACGGTCGGGACGAATACGAACAGGTGGTTCGTGGCCTCTATGACCAGCTTCGCGAACTGCGTGGCGACCGCGACACCCGGCCGCTGGCCGACGCTACGGAAAACCTGATGCCGGCCCGCAACCGCCTGCGCAGCGGCCTGCCTTTGTGGGGTATTGGTGGCCTGTTCGTGGCGGCCATGACCGGGATCTATTCGCTCTATAACATGGCGCTGAACGAACGCATCAGGGATGTGCTCAGCGTTCTGGAACAACTACCGAAATAAGGACATCACTGTGATTCGGGTAGAACTGCCGGCGCTGATCGGGCGCCTTAACGACATTTCACGCCAGGCTCTGGAAGCCTCCGCGGCCCTGTGCATCAGCCGTCAGGGCGCCGAGATTACCCCGGCGCACCTGCTGTTCAAACTGCTGGAAACGCCGTTCTCGGATGTGCGCCAGATTCTGGAACACACCGGCATCAACCACCAGCAACTGCAACCCGTGGTGGGTGACAGCCTGAACGGCGAACCTCAGACCGCCGAACCGTATCCGTCGTTCTCGCCGCTGCTGGTAGAACTGATGCAGGACGCCTGGCTGCTGGCCTCCACCGAACTCGGCCATACCGAACTGCGTTCCGGTGCGGTATTTCTGGCCCTGCTGATGAACGCCGACCGCTACCTGATGCCCCGGGTGGCCCAGGCGCTGGTGGACATCAACCGGGAACAGCTTCGCAAGCAGTTTGATCGGGTCACCGAGGGTTCTGTGGAGCGTCCGCAGCTGGCCGAAAACGGCGGTGCCAAACCCGCGGTTGAAGCCGATATGGACCCGCTCAAGCGCTACGCCACCGACTTCACCAAGCTGGCCCGGGACGAAAAGCTGGACCCGGTGGTGTGTCGGGATGCCGAAATCGACCAGATGATCGATATCCTCTGCCGTCGCCGCAAGAACAACCCCATTGTGGTGGGCGATGCCGGTGTGGGCAAAAGCGCCGTGGTGGAAGGCCTGGCCCTGCGCATCGTCAACGGCGACGTGCCGGACCGCCTGAAGAGCGTCGAACTCTGGACCCTGGACATGGGCGCCCTGCAGGCCGGTGCCTCGGTGAAGGGCGAGTTTGAAAAACGCCTGAAGGGTGTGATCGAAGCCGTGAAAGGTTCGGCCACCCCGATCATTCTGTTCATCGACGAAGCCCACACCCTGATCGGTGCCGGTAACAGCGAAGGTGGCTCCGATGCTGCCAACCTGCTGAAGCCAGCCCTGGCCCGGGGTGAGCTGCGCACCATCGCCGCCACCACCTGGCGCGAGTATAAGAAATACTTCGAAAAAGACCCGGCTCTCAGCCGCCGGTTCCAGCCGGTGGCTCTGGACGAGCCCACACCGGGCGAAGCCGTGCACATCCTTCGTGGCCTGCGCACGGTCTACGAAAAAGCCCATCAGGTACTGATCGCCGACAGCGCCCTGAAAGCCGCCGCGGAAATGTCTGCCCGTTACCTGGCCGGTCGCCAGCTGCCGGACAAGGCCATCGACGTGCTGGATACCGCCTGCGCCCGGGTCAGCCTGAACCTGAGCACACCGCCACGCCGTCTCAGCCACGTGCGCAGTGAACTGCACCAGCTGGCCATGGAGCAGGAGCTTTTGAGCCGGGAACACACGCTTGGCCAGAACGTGGATGCCGAGCGGGAACAGGCCCTGGAGCAGAAGATTGCCGACCTGACTGCCGAATCCGGCGCGCTGGAACAAAGCTGGAATGACCAGAGGGAGCTTGTTGCCCGGCTGGTCGAGATCCGTGAACAGCTGTTGGCGGGGGATGTCGAGGGCGAAACCGCTGATGACGCTGCTGTTGAGATGGCCGAGAGCGATCACGAAGAACGCCCGGACCTGAAAAGCGAAGCCGCCGCCATCGAACAGGAACTGGCCGAACTCCAGGCCGATGAACCGCTGGTACACGCCCGGGTGGACGCACGCCAGGTAGCTGAAGTCATCGCCGACTGGACCGGCATTCCGGTGAACCGCATGACCACCGACGAGCTGGAAAAAATTACCCACTTGCCGGCATACCTGCAGGCCCATATCAAAGGCCAGAACACGGCCATCGAGTGCCTGCACCAGCATTTGCTCACCGCTCGCGCCGACCTGCGCCGCCCGGGTCGCCCGATGGGCGCCTTCCTGCTGGTGGGCCCTAGTGGCGTGGGTAAAACCGAAACCGTGGTGCAGCTGGCAGAACTGCTGTACGGCGGCCGCCAGTTCCTCACCACCATCAATATGTCCGAGTACCAGGAGAAGCACACCGTCTCCCGGTTGATCGGTTCGCCCCCGGGTTACGTCGGCTTCGGCGAAGGCGGCATTCTCACCGAAGCCATCCGCCAAAAGCCTTATTCCGTGGTGCTGCTCGACGAAGTGGAAAAAGCCCACCCGGAAGTGCTCAACCTGTTCTACCAGGCCTTCGACAAAGGCGAACTGGCCGACGGCGAAGGCCGGTTGATCGACTGCAAAAATGTGGTGTTCTTCCTGACCTCCAACCTCGGCTTCCAGACCATCGTCAACCACGCCGAAGAGCCGGAGCGAATCGAAGAAGCCCTGTACCCGGAACTGGCCAACTTCTTCAAGCCGGCATTGCTGGCGCGGATGGAAGTTGTGCCCTACCTGCCGCTGGGCGAAGACACCCTCAACCGCATCGTCGACGACAAACTCCAGCGCCTGGCTGACCAGATCAAAGCCCGCTACCACACCGAGGTATCACTGGAAGACGGCCTGACCGAAGCCATCCGCAGCCGCGCCACTCGCAGTGAAAACGGCGCCAGAATGCTGGAGTCGATCATCGAAGGCGAACTGCTGCCACCGGTGTCGCTGGCGCTGCTGGAAAAACTGGCGGCCAGGGAGCCGGTGACGAAGGTCTCACTGGGTGTGAGCGACAACAAGTTCACGGGCATAGTTGACTGACAGCTAACTCGAACGGAGCGTAGCCTGCGGGGTGGCTTTTCAAAACCCTGCGGAGCCATGGATGGCGGAGCGGAGCGTACAAGGATGTATTCACAGCGTGTTTTGGAAAGCCACCCCGCAGGATGCGCGGGCGACGATCTCCTAAGTAATTATTCAGGGAATGGAAGCATGGGAAGGATGCAGAAGGAACTGCACACCGGCATCGATTTGGCGGTGGCCCTGATCAAACAGGACACCCTGCCAGCGCTGTTGAACACCGCCACCCGCCAACTCGAAAACGCCTTCGGGCTCAGCAAATGCTGGGCTCTGGAACTCGACCTCAGCGGCCGCACCCTGCACTGTGCAAAACTTGGCGACGACAGCGGCGAATTCGACTGCAATGACTTCAGCCACCCCTTTGCCCACGTACTGCAAACCGGCCAGCCCCGGGAACTCACCCGTGCCGCCAGCTATCGCCTGGACCATACTGGCTTCCAGACCCTGCTGGAACTGAGCGGGCGCCCACGGAGCTTCTGGCTGGAACCGCTCAAGGGAGACGATGGCCGCACACTGGGAGTGCTCGTCATGTGCGGCGACCACTCCGACTGGCAAACTATCGTTACCCAGCCACTCTACAGCGGCCTGAAACACCTGCTGGTGCATCAGTGGATCAGTCAGCTGCAAACCCGTGACCAGGTGTGGCAGCGGCGACTGCTGAAACGTTCTCTTGACCACCTGCACGATGCAGAAACCCTGCGCCAGCGCTGTGATCAGTTGGCGCAGACCCTGGTGGGCAACTCTGATGCCATGACTCATCTTCGGGCGCAAGTGGTGCGAGCCGCAGGCAGCCAGCTGTCGGTGTTGATCCAGGGCGAAACCGGTTGCGGCAAAGACGTGGTGGCCCGGGGCATTCACGACCTGTCAGACCGTGCCAGCGCCCCTCTGGTGGTGGTCAACTGCGCCGCCATCCCCGATACCCTGCTGGAAAGTGAACTGTTCGGGCATACTAAAGGCGCCTTCTCAGGAGCGGATCAGGCCAAAGAAGGCCTGCTGGCCCAGGCCAGTGGCGGCACCCTGTTTCTGGACGAAATCGGCGATATGCCCCTGGCATTGCAATCGAAACTGCTGAGAGTGTTGGAAAGCCGGCGGTTCCGGCCATTGGGTGCCCGGGAAGAACAGCACTCGGATTTCCGCCTGGTGGCGGCCACCCACCAGCCACTGCAGGAAGGCATTGAAGAGGGCCGGTTCCGCCGGGATCTGTTTTACCGGCTCAGCCAGTTCCCTCTGCGGGTTCTCCCCTTGCGTGAACGCCTTGAGGATCTGGAGGCGCTCAGTCGCTATTTCATCCGACTGTACACCGAGCGAGAGGGCAGCGGCCCGCTGGGGATCAGCAGCCATGCGCTGGGTTCGCTGGCTGCCTACCATTTTCCGGGCAACGTCCGGGAACTGCGCAACATCATCGAGCTGGCCTGCCTGCAAACCCCAGCCGGGGACGATATTCAGGCAGAGGTACTGCGCCTGCATGACCTGTTCGACGAAGGCCCGGATTCGACGCTGACGTTCGTGGAGGCCAAAGCCGTCCCGGGGGTGCCCCCAACCGACGATATCCGGGACCTGAAAGCGGCTGCCCAGGCCTTTGAGGCAACCATCATCCGCGAACGCCTGCGCCAGTATGGCGGCAACCGCGCCCAGGCGGCCGAAAGCCTGGGTTTGCCGAAACGCACCCTGGCCCACAAATGTCTGAAGTATCAGGTAACCGACGTATGACCCTGAAAGACCCACACCGATTACTTTTGATGGCGCTCCTGTTGGTGAGTGCCAGCAGCTGGGCCGATACCCGCCTGGAAGAGGCCAGGGCCTGCACCGGGGAACCGAACCGGTTGGAACGTCTGGCCTGTTTTGATGAGGTGTTCGGTACGCCGCTGGCCCGATACGAGGCTGGCCGGCATCCGGCGTTGGTGAATCAGTCGGAGCGCTGGCGCCGGGTGTTTGCCCAGGCCAGCGGAATCGAGGCCGGCGGCGTGGTCTATCGCGACACCGGCAGCGCGGCTGGTCATCTGGTGACAGTCACAGCACTGGGGGTAAAGCCTCCCCGGCCGGTGCTGTCGCTGCAATGCCACAACAACATCACCGAGCTGGCCATCATGCTGCCGGAGCCGCTGGACCGTGAGCGGGTTGAGGTAAGCCTGGGCCCCCACCGTTCCCATTGGCGGGTTCGGGACGAAGGCCTGGTGGTCAGCTCGGGGCGTGGCCTGCCGGCCATTCGCACCGTACTGGATGTGGTCAATCGGCCCGATGTGCGCCTTCAGGCGGGGGTTCGCGAGCTCGACGGCCTGCTGTTCGACCTCAATGGCTTCGCGGAGGCGATCAAGCCTTTGCGCCAGGCCTGTGGCTGGTAAGGAGTGATGGTATGCAGGTGATTGAACAACATCCCTATGTTGACCAGGTACTGACTCCGATTCCGGGCGACACCGGGGTGGGCGAAAGCCTGGCCGAAGACAGTACGCTGGAGTTTCTGGAAGACGAGATCATGAAAGTCGGGTCGCTGGCCCACAACGACATCGACTGGCCCAAGGTGGAAAGCGAAGCGTTGAAACTGCTGGCGGATCGCAGCAAGGACCTCAAGGTGCTGGGGTTCGTCATGCTCAGCCTGCAGCGCGGCGGCGATGGTGAACGGTTTGCCCTGTCGCTGTACCTGCTGCACCGGGTGCTGGACGACTGGTGGGAGAATGCCTGGCCCTATCCCGGTGCCAAGGGCCAGCGGGCGCGCAAGATGCTGTTCACCCAGATGTTGCAGCGGGCGCTGAAAGCGGTCGAAGGTCTGAGCTTTGATGCCAGTGTGGGCGACGGTCGTCAGTTCTGCCTGGAACTGGCTGAACAACTGGACGCCCAGGCCAGAGACCGTGACTTGCCCGGCGATGCGCTGTTTGACCTGAAACGTGCCGTGGAAAAGCTGCCCGGGCCGGACCAGGCCCCGCCCCCCCAGACCGCTTCCGAAAGCCCCTCGGCAACCCGGCAGGAGAGCCAGGCCAGCTCCTCGCTCCCCGGTTCAACCAGCGCCAACGCCACGGCCGCGTCGCTGGGCAACCTGACGCTCGACCCCGGTAACGAGAGGGCAACCCGGCAAAGCCTGCTCAAGGTTGCCGAGTTGTTGACCGGTAACGAACCGGACAACGCCCTGGGCTACCGCGTGCGCCGGTATGCCATCTGGCAGAGTATCACCAGCCTGCCGCCCACCCGGGATGGCAAACGCACCGATCTGGCCGCCGTAAGCGCGGACCGGGTAGCCGATTATCAGGAAGCACTGGAGAAAACGCCGGACCTTGAACTGTGGCAGCGCATTGAGCAAAGCCTGTCGGTCAGCCCGTTCTGGCTGGATGGCCACTGGTTGAGCGCCCGGGCGGCCATGGCTCTCGGCCATACCGGGTGCGCCGAGGCCATACGGGAAGCCCTGAAAGCGTTTGTCGATCGCCTGCCATCACTGGCCGAGCTCACCTTCAACGATGGCACGCCGTTTCTCAGTGACGATGGCGCGGACTGGTTACACAGCGCTCCCGCCGCCGGCAAAGGAGCAACCGGGGCAGGCGCCAACCCCTGGGAACAGGCGTTCGACAGCGCATGGGAACTGGTTCGGCAGAACAAACTGGCACCCGCCATGGAACTGCTGGAGCAGGGGCTGGCTGATGCCCGGGAGCCGCGGGAGCGTTTCTACTGGCGCCTGGCCACGGCCCGGCTGCTCAAAGAAGCCGGTCTGAAAGCCCTGGCCGCCGAACAGATTCAGGATCTGAATAACCAGATCCAGGGGCGGGTTCTCGAGGACTGGGAACCGGCTTTGATCAAACAACTGGAACGACTGGCGTAACGCCCGCAAGACGCAACGAACGCAGGAATGGAAACCATGTGGAGAAAAGCATTACTCATTGGTCGTTGGCTGCTGCCTTACATCCGCAGCGCCGCTCCCGTCACTCTGGCGCTGGGGGTGATTGCCCTGCTGGTGGCTACCTGGTGGCTGGGGCCGCGCCTGGAAATCAAGGGTGAATACCCGTTGATGGCCTGGCAGATGCGTGCTCTGGTCACCCTGGGGGTCGTGCTGCTGGTGGTGATGGTCTGGGGGGCCGTGCTGGCCCGTCGCCTGGGTAAGGTGAACCAGGCCAAGGCCGACGAGCAGCGGGAGCAGGAAGACCCGATTCTGCCCATGGAGCGTCGTCAGCAGCGGCTGCTGGACCGCCAGTTACAGGCGTTGAAAAGCAATCTGCCGGGTCGCAAGGGGCTGTACCGCTTGCCCTGGTATCTGGTGATGGGCCTGGAAGATGCCGGCAAGACCAGCCTGATCCAGCGGGCCGGGCAAACCTATACCCTCACCAACGTCACCCGTAACAACCGGGGCGACCGCAACCCGTTCAGTTTTGACTGGTGGATTGGCGACAACGGGGTGCTGATCGACCCGGATGGTGAACTGCTGAGCCAGAACCAGGGTGAGGGTGCTACCGGGGAAATCCAGAGCCGGCTTTGGCACCACTTTATCGCCTGGCTGGAACGCAGTCGGCCCCAGCGGCCACTCAATGGCGTGATTCTGGCGGTGGATCTCGCGCGCCTGAGTACTGCAAACGAACAACAGCGCGAAGCCCATGCCATTTTACTGCGCACCCGCCTGCGGGAGCTGATGGAGCAGCTGGGTTCCCGCCTGCCGGTGTATGTCACGTTCACCAAGATGGACCTGATGTACGGCTTTGCGCCCTTTGTGCGAAGCCTCAACAAAGCCGAGAAAGATCAGGCTCTGGGATTCACCTTCCGGCTGGATAGCCAGCAGGACCAGGACGAGTGGCTGGAGCAGTTTGCTGAACGCTACGCGGGGATGGTGGAGGAGCTCACAAGCCGCCTGCCGGACGTATTGGCCAGCACCCGGGATAGCGAAGAGCGGGCGGCTGTCTATTCCTTTACCCGTCAATTGGCGGGCCTGAAACCGGCCATGGAGCAATTTCTGACCAACGTACTGTCGGCGGATGCCTTTTCCACGCCGGCGTTGGTGCGCGGCACCTATTTCACCTCGGTGTTGCAGGAAGGCGTTCCGGAAGATGCCTTTGTCTCGGCGGCAGCCCGCAATTACCAGATGTCCGGCCCGATCCAGCCGGCCCAGCGGGGTGGGCAGTCGGCGAGCCTGTTCACCAAAGGCCTGTTCCCCGAGATCATCTATCCGGAAGCGGGCCTGGCCGGGGATAACCGGCGCGTGGTGCGCCAGCGACACCGTCGTGTAGCCGTTGCTGCCGTTATTGCGGTTGCGGGCGGCGTGGGCATGACTGCGGGCTGGCAGCATTACTTTATCCAGAACGCGGAAGCCGCCGCCCAGGTGGAAAACCGGGTAAACAGTTACCTCAACGACTGGCAGCCCGTGGGCTATGAACCGGACAGCACTGGCCGCAACCTGTTGCGACCTCTGGATGAATTGAGGGAGGCCACCCTGGCCTTTGGCGATTATCGCCAGGAATGGCCGCTGGTCTCTGATATGGGCTTGTATCAGGGGCACAAGGTGGGCCCGGAAGTGGATGAGGCGTATCTCAATATGCTGGCCTACCAATATCTGCCGGCCCTGATGTTTGGCGTGATGGAAGAAATGGGCCGGGCGCCGGACAACAGCACGGAGCGGCTCGAACACTTGCGCGTTTTGCGGATGCTGTACGACGCCAGCGGCCGCCGAACCGACATTGTGTCCGGGTATATGCGTGAGTATTGGCAAACTCGCTTTCCGGGCCAGCGTGAGGTGCAGAATCGCCTGTACGGGCACCTGCAATACGCCATGGCCCATACCGATCTCTCGGATCTGGCCGCCAACGGCGACACCACCGCCACCATGGCGTTGGCGCCGTTTCGAAGCAGTGTCGAGTGGGCGCAACACGAGCTGGGCCGTATCAGTACCTCCGACCGGGTTTACCGTGAACTGGAGAACGAAGCCAGCCGCGACTTCCCGGCACCGCTGGAATTGGCCCGTAGCTCCGGCCCGGCGTTCTCCACGGTGTTCACACGCCTGGACAGCTACGGCGAGCCGCTTGCCGAAAGCGTGCCCTCAGCACAGGACCCGCTGTCCATACCGGCGTTGCTGACCCGGGAAGGGCTGGAAAAGTGGTTCCTGCGTGAGTCGGGTTCGGTCACCGAACTCGCCCTGATTGATGCCTGGGTACTGGGGCGCCGCGACAATGTCGACTTCAGCAAGGCCGACGAAGCCGAATTGCTGGCGAGCCTGCAAACCCTGTATGCCGAGCAATATGCCGAGACCTGGCGCACGGCGCTCAGCCGGCTGGATATCCACCGGTTCGAGGATCTCAATCATGGCGTGCGTATGCTGGACAGCCTGACCAGCGGCCATCAGCCACTGGCCCGATTGCTGGCCCAGGTGCGGGAAAACACCCGCCTGATCCCGGTGGGTGAAGGCGAAGCGGAAGCCGCCCGCCAGTTGCTGGCGCAGTCCCCCCATTACCGCATGCTGCAGGACATCGAGCGTCAGTTTGGCGACCTGAACCAGCTGACCCGCGAACAGGGTGAAGGCCCCTCCGGCCTGGAGGAAGTGATGCTGGTGGTCACAGAACTGCATGAGTATATGCGCAACATTCAGGAATCGCCGGATACCGGCAAAGCCGCCCTCACTGCGGCCCGGGCGCGCATGGGTCTGCAGGGCGCTGACCCCATCTTCACCCTGCAGCGCATGGCTGGCCATCAACCGGAACCGCTGAACCGGATACTCAACCGCCTGGCCACCGAAAGCTGGCGGGTGATTCTGGACAGTGCCGTCGCCCAGCTGGAGCGTGACTGGTACCGGGAAGTTTACCAGCCGTTCCAGCAAAACCTGGCCCGGCACTATCCGTTCAAGCGTGGCGCAGGGCGAGATGCGGCATTGCAGGATTTCGAGCGATTCTTCGCCCCGGACGGCATTCTGGAAACCTTTTACAACAACAACCTGAAGCTGTTCCTGGAAGATCACCCGGAACACGTGGGTGACGCCCGCCGGGCCAGCCTGGTGCGCCGGGATGTGGTGGCTGCACTGGACCGTGCCCGGCAGATTCGCCAGGCCTTCTTCACCCGCAGCGGCACGCTGGATGTGGAATTCGCGCTGGAGCCGCTGAACCTGAGCAACAACAAGCGTCGCTCCGTGGTGAACATCGACGGCCAACTGGTGGAATTCTCCCACGGCCCCAGCCAGAGCGTTCCGCTGGTCTGGCCGAATACCCTGCGGGACACCGTGGAGAGCCGGGTCACGCTGGTGCCGATTCAGGTAAACCGCTCGCCCCGGAGCATTTCCGAGAGTGGTCCCTGGGCCTTGTTCCGGTTGTTGGGCAAAGCCGACATTGCCGGCGTCAGCAGCAATGCGGTGGATGTGAAGTTCACCGTGGATGACGGCGAGATGCGATACCGCCTGCACGCGGCCAGCAACACCAACCCGTTCACAGAGCAGTTGCTCTCAGGGTACCGCATACCCCGCAGCTTGTATTAGACTGTCTGCCGGCGCACGTGAGGATCACGGGTGCCGGCAACCCGACACCGGGAGCGTGCGGGTACAAAGGAAATATTTAATCTTCAGGGACCGAAGTCATGCCCCAGGCAAGCGGATTGCAGTTCACCGCCCGTGTAGGCGAATTCCCCTCAGATCACTTTGTCGTGGTTGGCTTTGCGCTGACCGAACGGCTGTCTGATCTGTTCCATGGCCGCTTACAGCTGGCCAGCACCGACCCGGATGTGGCCGCCGC